>NZ_JBSFJL010000005.1:0-237223 GCF_053598035.1 Streptomyces sp. NPDC001204
CGGTTACATTCCGAACCCGGAAGCTAAGCCTCACAGCGCCGATGGTACTGCAGGGGGGACCCTGTGGGAGAGTAGGACGCCGCCGAACAAATTTTGAAAGGGTTGGGCCCCGAACTTCGGTTCCGGGTCCAACCCTTTTTTGTTTTCCGTTACTTGAAGTTCATGTTGCGCAACCAGCATCCGCCTCATGGGTATTGGAGCTCTGCTCAGCGCCGCCGGCGTCGGAGTCGGTGACGAGGTCGTCGTGCCGGCATTCGGCAACGTGGAGGTCGCCGAGGCCGTGACACAGGTGGGCGCGCTGCCGGTGTTCGCCGACATAGACCCGATGACGTACTGCCTCGACGCCTCCACCGTCGAACAGGCCCTGACGTCGCGCACGGTGGCCGTGGTCGTCGTACACCGCTTCGGCCGGTCCGCCGACATGGGACGGCTGCACGAGATGGGCCGGCGACACGGACTGCTGGTGCTGGAGCAGGGCGAGTCCGAGGCGCCGTACGACGAGATGGCGCGGCGCAGGGAGCGTGCCGCATATCTGGACACCAGGCTGCGGGGCGTGCGGACCCCCGACGGTGGTGACGGGCACACCTATCAGCAGTACGTGGTGCGGGTGCCCGGGAACGGCCGGCCGGACCGGGACGCCTACGCACGCGCCGTACGCGCCAGGGGAGTCGACTGCCGGGTGCCGGTGAAGACCCCCGTGCACCGGCTGCCGGAGTTCCGCCGGTGCGTGTCCCTGCCGGAGACCGAGCGGGCCGCCGAGGAGACGCTCACGCTGCCCGTGGACGCCTCGTTGACGCGTCGGGAGATGCAGCGGATCGTCTCGGTGTGCAACGCGCTCGGCGGACCGATCGCGGTTGGGAGCACGGTCCTGTTCGGGGTATGATCTATTCCGTTGCCGCGGGGGGAACCCCGAAAAGGTGACAGGCCCCCATAGCTCAGTCGGCAGAGCGTCTCCATGGTAAGGAGAAGGTCAACGGTTCGATTCCGTTTGGGGGCTCCAACGGAAAAGGCCCTCACCCATCGGGTGAGGGCCTTTTCCATGCCCTGTGGCGCCCTACTGCTGGAGGCCCGGCACCCGCATCGCCAGGATCGCCATGTCGTCGGACGGGGCGTCCGAGGCGAAGCGCTCCACCGCGCGCATGATGCGGGCCGCCACCGCACCGGCCGTCAGCCCCGTACAGGTGGTGAGCACGTCGGCGAGACCGTCGTCGCCCAGCATCCGGGTGCCCTCACGGCGCTCGGTGACGCCGTCCGTGACGCACAGCAGCACGTCGCCCGGGTCCAGCGTGATCGTCTGCTCGTACAGCTCCAGGTCCTCCATGACGCCGAGCAGCGGCTGGGGGTCGGCGGCCGGCTCCACCGTGCCGTCCTGACGCAGGCGCAGCGGCAGCGGATGGCCGGCACAGACGACCTTCAGCCGGGCGCTGCCGTCCTCCTGCGGCCACAACTCGCCGTACAGAAGCGTGAGGAAGCGGCTGCGGGCGCCCTCGTCGAGGATCGCGGAGTTCAGGCGCTCCAGCACCGCCGGGCCGGCGAAGCCCTCGCGGGCCAGCAGCCTGAGCGCGTGCCGGGCCAGTCCGGTCACCGCGGCCGCCTCCGGGCCCGTACCGCAGACGTCGCCGATGGCGAAGCCGTAGGCGCCGTCACGGATGGGGAAGAGGTCGTAGAAGTCGCCGCCGACCTCGTTGCCCTCGCCGGCCGCGCGGTAGATGACCTCGACCTCCACGCCCTCGACGTCGGGGAGTCCCGGCGGCAGGAGGCTGCGCTGAAGCGACTGGCTGATGGCCGTGCGCTCCGAGTACAGGCGGGCGTTGTCCAGGGCGAGGGCGGCGCGGCGGCTCAGGTCCTCGGCCAGTTCCAGGATCTCCTGGCGGAAGTGCTCGTCGGTGGGCTTGCCGAGGGTGAGCATGCCGATGACGCGGTTGCGGGCGACCAGCGGCAGGACGACCGTCTCGCCGCCGACCGCGGAGGCCGTGGCGAGGGTCGGTCCGATGGTCGTTCCGATGTGGTGGTGCGAGTCGCCCAGGCTGAGGCTGCGCATGGAGCTGCGCAGGGCCGCCTGGTGGGCGGCCTCGCCGGGAGCGGTCCACACGCGTGCTCCCGGCGTGGGAACCGGGTCCGGCGGGGCGATCTTGGACAGCAGGGACTTGATGCCGTCGATCAGTTCCTCGTCCTCGTGCAGGACGTAGGACAGGTAGGGGTCGGAGGCCTGGTCGGCGATCGTGTAGACGGCGCACCAGGTGGCCAGGGTCGGGACCGTCATCTGGGCCATCAGGGCGAGGGTCTGGTCGCGGTCCAGGGTGCCGGCCAGCAGGTCGGAGGCCTCCACGAGGAAGCTGAGGGAGCCGCGGCGCAGCCGCTCCAGTTCGCCCAGGCGGGCCGACTCGACGGCCAGGGCGATGCGGTCGGCGGCGAACTGGAGACGCAGCGCCTCCTCGTTGGAGTACCGGCCGGGTGCCTCCGCGGCGACGCCGAGGGAGCCGGTGAGGCGGCCCTCGACCTTCAGCGGGACCGTGACGACCGAGCGCATGCCCGTGCTGTTGAGGAGGGGGACGGCGCCCGGGACGGCGGTGAGGTCGTCGTGGACGGCGGGCATCCGGGCCGAACCGTAGCGGCCGGGGCCCGCCTCGACGGGGACGCGGGCGAAACGCTGGCGCGCGGAGGGCAGGCCGGTGGAGGCGCGGACCTCCAACTCCGTTTCGTCGTCGGTGGCCAGCAGGAGGAAGGCGGCGTCGCCGTCGAGCATGTCGCGGGCGCGTTCCACCGTGCGTTGCAGCAGGCCGTCGAGGTCGTCGGGGGCCGGAGAGCCGATGAAGACCTCGAAGGGGTCGGCGCTGGATCCCTCGGTGGCGCTGCCCGCGTCGGCGGACGCCGGGAGGCGCAACGGTGTCTGGAGCACGGCCCGTTCGTGATCCCGTACGAGCAGGCAGACCGTGGAGGGTTCGCCGTCGGTGTCGCGGACGCGGAGGTGGGAGGCGTAGACGGGGATGACGCGGCCGTGGGCGCCGCGGATGCCGTAGCTGCCTTCCCAGCGGGAGAGTTGGAGCGCCTCGGCGATGCCGGTGCTGGTGCCGGGGGTGTGCGGCCAGGCGGCGAGATCGGTGAGCGGCCTGCCGGTGACCTGCTTGGAGGCGTAGCCGAACAGTTCCTCGGCGTCCTCGTTCCAGGCGCTGATGGAGCCGCCGCGTTCGATCTGGACGACGGCCACGCGGACCCGGCCGTCGGCGAGCGGGAGGAGGTCTGCGGGCAGGCAGGGGCCGGCGGCGCGGGTGCCGACCGGGCGCTCGGGCAGGTCCAGTTGGAACCAGACCTTCTTGTGCGTCGGCGTGTACTCCACGCCCCAGCGGCCGGCCAGGGCCGCGCACAGTTGCAGGCCGCGGCCGCCCTCGCGGTCGGGGCTGCCCATGTTGATCGCCGAGCTCTGCACCGGGAGCTCGCGCTCGGGGTAGCGGTCGGACACCTCGATGCGCACCCCGTCGTCGCTGCGCAGGCACAGCACGTCGGCGGCGGTTCCGGCGTGGACGACGGCGTTGGTGACCAGTTCGCTGGTGAGGACCACCGCGTCGTCGACGATGTCGCCGAAGCCCCACCCCTGGAGGGTGTCGCGGACGAAGGACCGGGCGGTCGCGACCGATCGCCCCAGGGGATCGAAACTGGCGGCCGCGCGCGCGGTGATCACAGAACTCCTTGTCCGGTTGTCGACGTGCAGACCCTGGTGGCCGATGGGCTCGCGGCGCTGCTCGGGCAGCTGCGGGCCGTTCGGCTGTGGCTCCGGGGGCTGTCCCCCGGGGATCACTCCGGTGGTCATGTCTGCGGCCGCCCTCCGATGCCCGCTCGTTCCCGTGCCACCGCCCAGGCCGGACGGACCGGTGCGGCTGGACAGCCCCGTGCAAGGTTACTTACCTTCGCCGTCCACGCGGATGCCGGTCGCCAGTGTTTCCGCCCCGAGGGTGTGCGGAGGGTGTGCGAAGCTGCCGAACTGTTATGGCCTGGTTCGGCCGGGGTGAAACACTGGGCAGGCTTCTGGTGAAGGTCCGGGCAGGCTGAGTGTGTTCTCTGCACCCAGGGCAGTAGCTCTCCCTGTGGGCTGATTACATCGGACAGGAATGCGCAGCAGTAACCGGTACGCGAGCAGGCGTACCGCAGCACGGCGGTAACGGTCGACCCCTGCGGGAGGGACACAGTGGAGTCTGGCGCAGCGACGCGGAGCACGAAGACGCGCGCGAAAGGCGGACAGTCCCCGAAGAACCGGCGCACGACGCGCAACGGGACCACCGAGGTGGACACGGCTTCCCTGAACCGACTGCTGGCCGCTCTGGTGTCGATGCGCGACGGCAATTTCCGCAGGCGGCTCACGGTGTCCGGGGACGGCGTGATGTCGGAGATCGCGGCGGTCTTCAACGAGGTGGCCGACCGCAATCTGCATCTGACGGGCGAGTTGTCGCGGGTGCGGCGCATGGTGGGACGTGAGGGAAAACTCACCGAGCGGCTGGAGACGGGCGCCTGCGAGGGCTCCTGGGCGGCCGCGATCGACCACTCCAACGCACTGGTCGACGATCTCGTACGACCGGTCTCCGAGGTCGGCCGGGTCCTCTCCGCGGTCGCCGAGGGCGATCTGTCGCCGCGCATGGAGCTGCGCACGCAGGTGCCGGAGGGGGCCGGGCATCCGCTGCGCGGCGAGTTCCTGAAGGTCGGGCGGACCGTCAACAACCTCGTCGACCAGTTGTCGACGTTCACCGACGAGGTCACGCGCGTGGCCAGCGAGGTGGGCACGGAGGGCAAGCTGGGCGGGCAGGCACGGGTGCGCGGTCTGTCCGGATCGTGGAAGGACCTCACGGACTCCGTCAACACCATGGCGTCCCGGCTGACGGCGCAGGTGCGGGACATCGCGCTGGTCACCACGGCGGTGGCCAAGGGCGATCTGTCACGGAAGGTGACCGTCCACGTCGCCGGCGAGATGCTGGAGCTGAAGAACACCGTCAACACGATGGTGGACCAGCTCTCCGCGTTCTCCTCCGAGGTGACGCGGGTCGCCCGTGAGGTGGGCACGGACGGCATCCTCGGTGGTCAGGCGCATGTGCCCGGGGTCGACGGCACCTGGAAGGAACTCACCGACTCGGTGAACCTGATGGCCGGCAACCTGACGGCGCAGGTGCGCGGGATCGCCCAGGTCACCACCGCCGTGGCGAACGGCGACCTGTCGCAGAAGGTGACCGTTCCGGCGCGTGGCGAGGTCGCGCAGCTCGCCGACACGATCAACCAGATGACCGAGACGCTGCGCATCTTCGCGGACGAGGTCACACGGGTGGCCAACGAGGTCGGCGCCGAGGGCCGCCTGGGCGGGCAGGCGAACGTGCCGGGGGTGGCCGGCACCTGGAAGGACCTGACGGACTCCGTCAACACGGTGTTCCGGAACCTCACCACACAGGTGAGGGACATCGCCACCGTGACGACGGCCGTCGCCAGCGGCGACCTGTCGCAGAAGGTCACCGTCGACGTGGCCGGCGAGATGCTGGAGCTGAAGAACACCGTCAACGGCATGGTCGACCAGCTGTCGTCGTTCGGTGCCGAGGTCACGCGGGTGGCGCGGGAGATCGGGGTCGAGGGCGAGCTGGGCGGTCAGGCGCAGGTGGCGGGCGCGGCGGGGACCTGGAAGGACCTCACCGACTCCGTCAACACCGCGTTCCGCAACCTCACCGGGCAGGTGAGGAACATCGCCCAGGTGACGACGGCCGTGGCCAACGGGGACCTGTCGCAGAAGGTCACCGTGGACGTCTCCGGCGAGATGCTCCAGCTGAAGAACACCGTGAACAGGATGGTGGACCAGCTGTCGTCGTTCGCCGACCAGGTGACACGGATGGCCCGGGACGTGGGCACGGAGGGCCGCCTGGGCGGTCAGGCCCGCGTGGACGGCGTGTCCGGCACCTGGAAGGAGCTCACCGACTCCGTCAACTTCATGGCCGGCAACCTCACCTCCCAGGTGCGGCAGATCGCACAGGTGACGACGGCCGTGGCCCGCGGCGACCTGTCGCAGAAGATCGACGTCGACGCGCGCGGGGAGATCCTGGAGCTGAAGAACACCATCAACACGATGGTCGACCAGCTCTCGGCCTTCGCCGACCAGGTCACCCGGGTCGCCCGTGAGGTGGGCACGGAGGGGCGTCTGGGCGGTCAGGCGCAGGTGCCCGGCGTCGCCGGTGTGTGGCGGGACCTCACGGACTCCGTGAACGGCATGGCAGGCAACCTCACCGCCCAGGTGCGCAACATCGCCCAGGTCGCCACCGCCGTGGCCCGCGGTGACCTGTCGCAGAAGATCACCGTGGACGCGCGCGGGGAGATCCTGGAGCTGAAGAACACCCTGAACACGATGGTGGACCAGCTCTCCTCGTTCGCGCAGGAGGTCACGCGGGTGGCCCGTGAGGTGGGTACGGAGGGCATCCTCGGCGGTCAGGCCGAGGTCCAGGGCGTCTCCGGCACCTGGAAGGACCTCACCCAGTCCGTGAACTTCATGGCGAACAACCTGACCAGCCAGGTGCGCAACATCGCCGAGGTCACGACCGCGGTCGCCAAGGGCGACCTGTCGAAGAAGATCACCGTCGACGCCAAGGGCGAGATCCTCGAACTCGTCACCACCGTCAACACGATGGTCGACCAGCTGTCGTCCTTCGCCGAGCAGGTCACGCGGGTGGCGCGCGAGGTGGGCACGGAGGGCATCCTCGGCGGCCAGGCGCACGTGGCCGGCGCCGTGGGCATCTGGAAGGACCTCAGCGACAACGTCAACCTGATGGCCAACAACCTGACCATGCAGGTGCGCAACATCTCCCAGGTGGCGGCCGCGGTCGCCAACGGCGATCTGACGCGGACGGTGACGATCGAGGCGCGCGGTGAGGTCGCGCAGCTCGCGGACACGTTCAACACCATGGTGAAGACGCTGAGTTCGTTCGCCGACCAGGTCACCAAGGTGGCCCGCGAGGTGGGCACGGACGGCATCCTCGGCGGCCAGGCGTACGTCCCGGGGGTGGCCGGCACCTGGAAGGACCTCACCGAGTCCGTGAACCAGATGGCGTCCAACCTGACCGGTCAGGTGCGCAACATCGCCATGGTCACCACCGCCATCGCCAAGGGCGATCTGACCAAGAAGATCGACATCGACGCGCGCGGGGAGATCCTGGAGCTGAAGACGACCATCAACACGATGGTCGACCAGCTGTCCAGCTTCGCCGAGGAGGTCACCAGGGTCGCCCGAGAGGTGGGCACGGAGGGCCAGCTCGGCGGCCAGGCACGCGTGCGTGACGTCGACGGCACCTGGCGGGACCTGACCGAGTCCGTGAACGAGATGGCCGGTAACCTCACCCGGCAGGTGCGTGCCATCGCGCGCGTGGCCACCGCGGTCACCCGCGGCGACCTGAACCTGAAGATCGACGTGGACGCCTCCGGGGAGATCCAGGAGCTCCAGGACTACATCAACAAGATGATCGCCAACCTGCGCGACACCACGATCGCCAACAAGGAGCAGGACTGGCTCAAGGGCAACCTCGCCCGGATCTCCGCGCTGATGCAGGGCCGCCGTGACCTCCAGGACGTGGCCTCGCTGATCATGAGCGAGCTGACGCCGGTGGTCTCGGCACAGCACGGTGCCTTCTTCGTCGCCATGCCGCTCGCCGACGACACGGACCTCGGGGGCGAGGGCGAGGACTCCTACGAGCTGCGGATGCTGGGTTCCTACGGCTACTCGCTGGGTTCGATGCCGACGTCGTTCCGGCCGGGCGAGGCGCTGATCGGGACCGCCGCGGAGGAGAAGCGGACCATCCTCGTCGACAACGCGCCCAGCGGCTATCTGAAGATCTCCTCCGGGCTCGGCGAGGCGCCGCCCGCGCAGGTGATCGTGCTGCCGGTGCTGTTCGAGGGGACGGTGCTCGGCGTCATCGAGCTGGCCTCGTTCACGCCGTTCACCCACATCCAGAAGGACTTCCTGAACCAGATCGCGGAGATGATCGCCACCAGCGTCAACACCATCTCCGTCAACACCAAGACCGAGCAACTGCTGAAGCAGTCCCAGGAGCTGACCGAGCAACTGCGGCTGAGGTCGGAGGAGCTGGAGCAGCGGCAGAAGGCGCTCCAGGCGTCCAACGCCGAACTGGAGGAGAAGGCCGAGCTGCTGGCCCAGCAGAACCGCGACATCGAGGCGAAGAACTCCGAGATCGAGGAGGCCCGGCAGGTCCTGGAGGAGCGCGCCGAACAGCTCGCCGTCTCCATGCGCTACCGCAGCGAGTTCCTGGCCAACATGTCGCACGAGCTGCGTACGCCGCTCAACTCCCTGCTGATTCTGGCCAAACTGCTCGCCGACAACGCCGAGGGCAACCTCTCCCCGAAGCAGGTCGAGTTCGCCGAGACGATCCACGGCGCGGGCTCCGACCTGCTCCAGCTGATCAACGACATCCTGGACCTGTCGAAGGTCGAGGCGGGCAAGATGGACGTCTCCCCGACGCGCATCGCGCTCGTCCAGCTCATCGACTACGTGGAGGCCACCTTCCGCCCGCTGACCGCGGAGAAGGGCCTCGACCTGTCCGTACGGGTGTCGCCGGAGCTGCCCGCGACCCTGCACACCGACGAGCAGCGGCTGCTCCAGGTGCTGCGCAACCTGCTGTCCAACGCGGTGAAGTTCACCGACTCCGGGTCGGTGGAGCTGGTCATCCGTCCCGCCCGGGACGACGTTCCGCAGCCGATCCGCGAGCAGTTGCTGGAGGCCGGCTCGCTGACCGACCCGGACGCGGGCATGATCGCCTTCTCCGTCACCGACACCGGGATCGGCATCGCGGCCAGCAAGATGCGGGTGATCTTCGAGGCGTTCAAGCAGGCCGACGGCACCACCAGCCGCAAGTACGGCGGTACCGGACTCGGGCTGTCCATCTCGCGGGAGATCGCGCAACTGCTCGGCGGTGAGATCCACGCCCAGAGCGAGCCGGGCCGCGGCTCGACGTTCACCCTGTATCTGCCGCTGCACCCGGGGGACCTGCCGCCGCAGGGATACCAGCAGCCCGGCTCCGTGCTGGACGCCGGCGACCTGGTCGCCGCACCCGGGCCGGACCCGTCCGGGCAGGCCGCCGCACAGGTCGAGACGCCGGCCGAGGTGAAGTCGTACCGGGAGACGCAGAACGGTCCCGCCGCGCTCTTCCGGCGCCGCCGCAGGGCCCTGCCCGCCGCCGACCACAGGCAGGCGCGGCACGGACAGCCGTTCCAGGACCGGTGGATGGTGGCGTCGGCGGGCCCGGCGGAGCCGGAGACCGCCCCGCAGGGGCACCACGACATCCGGTTCGGCGGCGAGAAGGTGCTCATCGTCGACGACGACATCCGCAACGTCTTCGCCCTGACCAGCGTCCTGGAGCAGCACGGCCTGTCCGTGCTGTACGCCGAGAACGGGCGCGAGGGCATCGAGGTGCTGGAGCAGCACGACGACGTGGCGGTCGTCCTGATGGACATCATGATGCCCGAGATGGACGGTTATGCGACGACCACAGCGATCCGGCGGATGCCGCAGTTCGCGGGGCTGCCGATCATCGCGCTGACCGCGAAGGCGATGAAGGGCGACCGGGAGAAGGCGATCGAGTCGGGCGCCTCCGACTACGTGACCAAGCCGGTGGACCCCGATCACCTGCTGAGCGTGATGGCGCAGTGGATGAGCGGGGAGTGACGACGGACCGGTGACCGGAACGTTCGGAGGGCGTGGGACGTTGTCGACTCGGAGGCCAGGAAGCCGTGTAGAAGTGCGGAATCCGGGGAACCTTCTGGTCTCCCGCGACGTTTCTGCCAGGTGCACAGTGACATCACGGTGACAGGGTGTGGCGACGGGCGGGGTGCGGCTACGATGACCGGCACAAGGACGGGCGGCGCAAGGGAGTCGTCCCCTGGGGCGGCACCCGCCGGTGCCTCCCCGGTTCCTGCGGACAGGGGCGGCCCCAAGCCGGGGCGAGGAGGGCGGGCCATGGTGCAGAAGGCCAAGATCCTCCTGGTCGATGACCGGCCGGAGAATCTGCTGGCGCTGGAGGCCATCCTCTCCGCGCTCGATCAGACGCTGGTGCGGGCATCGTCCGGGGAGGAAGCGCTCAAAGCACTGCTCACGGACGACTTCGCGGTCATTCTGCTGGACGTCCAGATGCCGGGCATGGACGGCTTCGAGACGGCCGCGCACATCAAGCGGCGGGAGAGGACCCGGGACATCCCGATCATCTTCCTCACCGCCATCAACCACGGCCCCCACCACACCTTCCGGGGGTACGCGGCGGGCGCGGTGGACTACATCTCCAAGCCGTTCGACCCGTGGGTGCTGCGTGCGAAGGTCTCGGTCTTCGTGGACCTGTACATGAAGAACTGCCAGCTGAAGGAGCAGGCGGCCCTGCTGCGGCTCCAGTTGGAGGGCGGCGGCAAAGGCGCGGTGGGCGACGGCAAGGAGTCGGCCGGTCTGCTCGCCGAACTCTCCGCCCGCCTCGCGGCCGTCGAGGAGCAGGCGGAGGCCCTGTCCAAGCAGTTGGACGACGAGTCCGCCGACGCGGCGGCGGTGGCCACGGCGGCTCATCTGGAGCGCAAGCTGACGGGCCTGCGACGCGCCCTGGACGCGCTGGAGCCGGGCACGGGGAGCACCTCCTCGGTGCCTTCGCAGGGCTGAGTCCGAATCCGGGGCGCGGGCCCGGCCCGCTCGGCGAGCGGCGGGATCGGGCCACGCTCCCCGTGATGTACGGCTCTTGAGGGCGTGTCAGCCAGGCTCCTCTCCGGACCCGACACGAACGGGTGAAGCAGCGGGCGCACGTGTCCACTGTCGTCTCCACCGGTAACCTCACACCCATGGCCTCACGTCCCTCCGCAGCCAAGAAGCAGCCCGCGAAGAAGGCCGCCGCTTCCGGGGCGGCTCCGGCGAAGAAGGCCGCGGCGAAGAAGTCGCCCGCCAGGAAGGCGCCCGCCAAAAAGGCCGCGGGCAAACCGGCGGCCCGGCCGGCGCCCAGTCCGACGGGAGGCGTGTACCGGGTCGTGCGCGCCCTCTGGCTCGGGCTCGCGCACGCCGTCGGCGCCGTCTTCCGCGGAGTGGGGCAGGGCGCCAAGAACCTCCACCCCGCGCACCGCAAGGACGGCATCGCCCTGCTGCTGCTCGCCGTGGCCCTGATCGTCGCCGCCGGCACCTGGGCCGATCTGCGGGGGCCCGTCGGCGACCTGGTCGAGATCCTGGTGACCGGTGCCTTCGGCCGGCTGGACCTGCTGGTGCCGATCCTGATCGCGGTCATCGCCGTCCGCTTCATCCGGCATCCGGAGAAGCCCGACGCCAACGGCCGGATCGTCATCGGACTGTCCGCCTTGGTGATCGGCGTGCTGGGGCAGGTCCACATCGCCTGCGGCTCGCCCGCCCGCAGCGACGGCATGCAGGCGATAAGGGACGCCGGCGGGCTCATCGGCTGGGGCGCGGCGACGCCGCTGACCTACGCGGTGGGCGTGGTCCTCGCCGTACCGCTGCTCGTGCTGCTCACGGTGTTCGGCCTGCTGGTCGTCACCGCGACCCCGGTCAACGCGATCCCGCAGCGGCTGCGGCTGCTCGGGGTGCGCCTCGGCATCGTGCACGACCCGGAGTCCGACGAGTACGGCGACGACGACGCGCGCTACGAGGAGCAGTGGCGCGAGGCGCTGCCCGCGCGCTCCCGCAAGCGGCCGAGCGCCCCCCAGGACCACGACCCCGACACCGCGGAGCAGGAGGCCCTCTCCAAGCGGCGTTCCCGTCCCCGGCGCTCGGCGGTGCCGCAGCCGGACATGGAACGGCGGATGGACGCCGTGGACGTCGCCGCCGCTGCCGCCGCCGCGCTCGACGGCGCGGTGCTGCACGGCATGCCGCCCTCGCCGATCGTCGCGGACCTCACCCAGGGCGTCGGCGTGGGCGACCGCGGGGAGAGCACCACTCCGACGCCCGTGCCCGCCGCACGCCCCGGCCAGGACGGCCGGACCGGTCGGTCCGAACAGGACCCGCCCGCCCCGCGTCCCGCCGACCAGAAGCAGTCCGGGGTCCCCGACCTCACGAAGACCCCGCCGCCCCAGCCCCGCGACCTGCCGGCGCGCGCCGAGCAGCTCCAGCTCTCCGGCGACATCACCTACTCCCTGCCCTCCCTCGACCTGCTCGAGCGGGGCGGCCCGGGCAAGGCGCGCAGCGCGGCCAACGACGCCATCGTCGACTCGCTCACCAACGTCTTCACCGAGTTCAAGGTCGACGCCCGGGTCACCGGGTTCACCCGCGGCCCGACGGTCACGCGCTACGAGGTCGAACTCGGGCCCGCCGTGAAGGTCGAGCGGATCACCGCGCTGACCAAGAACATCGCGTACGCCGTCGCCAGCCCGGACGTGCGGATCATCAGCCCGATCCCCGGCAAGTCCGCGGTCGGCATCGAGATCCCCAACACCGACCGGGAGATGGTGAACCTCGGGGACGTGCTGCGCCTCGCGGCCGCCGCCGAGGACGACCACCCGATGCTCGTCGCGCTCGGCAAGGACGTCGAGGGCGGCTACGTGATGGCCAACATCGCGAAGATGCCGCACATCCTCGTCGCCGGCGCCACCGGCTCCGGCAAGTCCTCCTGCATCAACTGCCTGATCACGTCGATCATGATGCGCGCGACCCCGGAGGACGTGCGCATGGTCCTCGTCGACCCCAAGCGCGTCGAACTGACCGCGTACGAGGGCATTCCGCACCTGATCACGCCGATCATCACCAACCCCAAGCGGGCCGCCGAGGCCCTGCAGTGGGTCGTGCGCGAGATGGACCTGCGCTACGACGACCTGGCGGCGTACGGGTTCCGGCACATCGACGACTTCAACGAGGCCGTGCGCAACGGCAAGGTCAAGGCGGTGGAGGGCAGTGAACGGGAGCTGAAGCCGTACCCGTACCTGCTGGTGATCGTGGACGAGCTCGCCGACCTGATGATGGTCGCGCCGCGCGACGTGGAGGACGCGATCGTCCGCATCACCCAGCTCGCGCGCGCCGCCGGCATCCATCTGGTGCTCGCCACCCAGCGCCCCTCGGTCGACGTGGTCACTGGTCTGATCAAGGCGAACGTGCCCTCGCGGCTCGCGTTCGCCACCTCCTCGCTGGCCGACTCGCGCGTCATCCTCGACCAGCCGGGCGCGGAGAAGCTGATCGGCAAGGGCGACGGGCTGTTCCTGCCGATGGGCGCGAGCAAGCCGACCCGTCTTCAGGGCGCGTTCGTGACCGAGGCGGAGGTCCAGGAGGTCGTCCAGCACTGCAAGGACCAGATGGCGCCGGTCTTCCGGGAGGACGTCGTCGTCGGCACCAAGCAGAAGAAGGAGATCGACGAGGACATCGGCGACGACCTCGACCTGCTGTGCCAGGCGGCCGAGCTGGTCGTCTCCACGCAGTTCGGCTCGACGTCCATGCTCCAGCGCAAGCTGCGTGTCGGCTTCGCCAAGGCGGGGCGGCTGATGGACCTCATGGAGTCCCGCGGCGTCGTCGGACCCAGTGAGGGATCCAAGGCGCGTGACGTTCTTGTGAAGCCCGACGACCTGGACGGCGTGCTGGCCGTGATTCGTGGGGAGTCTGAGGGGTAGCAGGAAGACGCCGTCCGGCGGATGTGCTCGCCGCGGGTGGACGCGTGGACCGTGATCCACCCGTTAGCGAGCGGCGGGCAACCGTTTCGCCTGGGCGTACGTCAAGTTGAGCGAGAGGACCGGTGCGGGTCCCGCCCTGGGCGCCACATCTGTCCCACCATCGGATTGTCCGGCCATTCCGATGGCGTACAAAGTCCACCGCCGGGTCGCTTCACCCTTTGGCACATCCCTAGACTGAACCTCCAGCACAGGCGGCTACACGCTCGAAAGGCGCCCCCGTGTCCATCGGCAACTCCCCTGAAGACGAGCGTCCCTTCGAAGACGTTTCCGAGGAAGCCCGCCCCTCCGTCGGCCGTGCCCTGAAGGAGGCGCGGATGGCCGCCGGGCTGACCGTCGACGACGTCAGCAGCGCCACCCGGGTCCGCGTCGCCATCGTGCACGCCATCGAGGCCGACGACTTCGCGCCCTGCGGCGGCGACGTCTACGCCCGCGGCCACATCCGGAACCTGGCGAAGGCCGTGCGCCTCGACCCGGCCCCGCTGATCGCGCGCTTCGACGCCGAGCGCGGCGGCCGCCCCGCCCCGACCCCGGCAGCCCCCCTGTTCGAGGCGGAACGCATCCGCCCGGAACGGCGCGGGCCCAACTGGACCGCGGCCATGGTCGCGGCGATCGTCGTCGTGATCGGCTTCGTCGGCTTCACGGCCGTCAAGGGCGGCGGCGACGACACGAGCGCCAAGGGGCAGATCGGCGAGGGCGCCACGCCCACGGCCGGTACGTCGGCCTCGGCCACGCCGAAGAGCAGCAAGCCCGCCGACCCGGCACCGGCGCCGTCCGACAGCGCCATCGCGGCCGCGCCGCAGGACAAGGTGACCGTGCAGGTCAGCGCCGACAACGGGCGCAGCTGGATCTCGGCCAAGGACCACAACGGCCGGATGCTCTTCGACGGGCTCCTGCAGAAGGGCGAGTCCAAGACCTTCCAGGACAGCTCCAAGATCAACCTGATCCTCGGCGACGCCGGCGCGATCCAGCTGTACGTCAACGGCAAGAAGATCGAGGACCAGTTCCAGCCGGGCGCCGTGGAGCGCCTCACGTACACCAAGGGCGACCCGCAGGTCGGGTAGCGGCGGACGGGCGGCCCGTGCACAAAGGGCCGAACAGACAGGCGAGCACGGGGTTGGCCAAGATCGGCCAACCCCGTCGACTTGGGCGGTCGGAGAGACAAAGTAGTCTTGAGCCCATGCCTGAACGCCGTACCGTCGCACTCGTCACTCTCGGCTGCGCCCGTAACGAGGTGGACTCGGAGGAGCTCGCAGGCCGTTTGGAGGCGGACGGCTGGCAGCTCGTGGAGGACGCCGCGGAAGCGGACGTCGCCGTGGTCAACACCTGTGGCTTCGTGGAGGCCGCCAAGAAGGACTCCGTCGACGCCCTCCTCGAGGCCAACGACCTCAAGGACCACGGCAGAACCCAGGCGGTGGTTGCGGTCGGCTGCATGGCCGAGCGGTACGGCAAGGAACTCGCCGAGGCCCTCCCGGAGGCCGACGGCGTGCTCGGCTTCGACGACTACGCGGACATCTCCGACCGCCTCCAGACGATCCTGAGCGGCGGCATCCACGCCGCGCACACCCCGCGCGACCGCCGCAAGCTCCTGCCGATCAGCCCGGCCGAGCGGCAGGACGCCGGCACGGAGGTGGCCATTCCGGGGCACGGCCCCGCGGACCTCCCGGAAGGCGTCGCCCCGGCCTCCGGCCCGCGCGCGCCGCTGCGCCGCCGCCTGGACGGCGCCCCGGTCGCCTCGGTCAAGCTCGCCTCCGGCTGCGACCGGCGCTGCTCGTTCTGCGCCATCCCGTCCTTCCGCGGCTCGTTCATCTCCCGCCGCCCGAGCGATGTGCTGAACGAGACGCGGTGGCTGGCCGAGCAGGGCGTCAAGGAGATCATGCTGGTCTCCGAGAACAACACCTCCTACGGCAAGGACCTCGGCGACATCCGCCTCCTGGAGTCCCTGCTGCCCGAGCTCGCCGAGGTCGAGGGCGTCGAGCGGGTGCGGGTGAGCTACCTCCAGCCGGCCGAGATGCGTCCCGGGCTGATCGACGTCCTGACCTCCACCCCGAAGGTCGTCCCCTACTTCGACCTGTCGTTCCAGCACTCCGCGCCCGGCGTGCTGCGCGCCATGCGCCGCTTCGGCGACACCGACCGCTTCCTGGAACTGCTCGACACCATCCGCTCCAAGGCCCCCGAGGCCGGCGTGCGGTCCAACTTCATCGTCGGCTTCCCCGGCGAGAGCGATGCCGACCTGGCCGAGCTCGAACGGTTCCTGAACGGTGCGCGGCTGGACGCCATCGGCGTCTTCGGCTACTCCGACGAGGAGGGCACGGAGGCGGCGACGTACGACGGCAAGCTCGACGAGGACGTCGTCGCCGAGCGGCTGGCGCGTGTCTCCCGGCTGGCCGAGGAACTCGTCTCCCAGCGGGCCGAGGAGCGCGTCGGCCAGACGGTGCACGTGCTGGTCGAGTCCGTGGACGCCGAGGAGGGCGTCCGCGGCCGGGCGGCGCACCAGGCACCGGAGACGGACGGCCAGGTGCTGCTCGTCGGCGGCGAGGGCCTGGACGTCGGTCGTATGGTCGAGGCGAAGGTCGTCGGCACCGAAGGTGTCGACCTGGTGGCCGAGCCGCTGGCGGGCACGTTCGCGTGGAGCGAGGAGGCGGGCAGATGACGGGAGTCCCGGCATCCGCCGCGGGCGGCTCCTCGGGCGCGCAGGGGAGGGCCGCGGGGGCGGCCTCGCGGCGCGCCGGTGCAGACGGGGCTTCGGGCGCTTCCCGCGCCTCCCAGGTTTCCCGCCCTGCCGCTTCCGCCGCTCCTGCCGGTTCCGGTGCGACGGGTGCTGCCGACGAGACCGCGCGGGCGCAGGGCTCCGGCAAGGCACCGCGGGGCGGGAAGATCGCGGCCGCCGCCGTGAACCAGGCGAGTGTGTGGAACGTCGCCAATCTGCTGACCATGCTCCGGCTGCTCCTCGTGCCCTGCTTCGTGGCCCTGATGCTGGCCGAGGGCGGGTACGACCCGGCATGGCGGTCGCTGGCCTGGGCGGCCTTCGCCATCGCCATGATCACCGACCTGTTCGACGGCCATCTGGCGCGGACGTACGACCTCGTCACCGACTTCGGGAAGATCGCCGATCCCATCGCCGACAAGGCGATCATGGGGGCGGCGCTGATCTGCCTCTCCGGGCTCGGCGATCTGCCCTGGTGGGTGACCGGGGTGATCCTCGGTCGCGAACTGGGGATCACGCTGCTGCGCTTCCTGGTCATCCGGTACGGCGTCATCCCCGCGAGCCGCGGCGGCAAGGTGAAGACGCTCACGCAGGGCGTGGCCGTCGGGATGTACGTGCTGGCGCTGACGGGCTGGCTGGCCACGTTGAGGTTCTGGGTGATGGCCGCGGCGGTCGTGCTGACCGTGGTCACGGGCCTCGACTACGTGAGACAGGCCATCGTGCTGCGCAGGCGGGGAATCGCCGAGCAGCGTGCCGCGTTGGAGGAGTCGCAAGCGTGAGTTCGCCGGCCGTCGACGTAGTGACACTACTCACGGTGAGGGGCGAGACGGTCGCCGTGGCCGAGTCGCTGACCGGTGGCCTGGTCGCGGCGGAGATCACCGCGGTGCCGGGGGCGTCGAAGGTGTTCCGGGGCTCGGTCACCGCCTACGCCACCGAGCTCAAGCACCGGCTCCTCGGCGTCGACGCCACCCTGCTGGCCGAGCGGGGAGCGGTGGATCCGCAGGTCGCGGCCCAGATGGCGGCCGGGGTACGGAAAACCCTGGAAGCCGACTGGGGCATCGCGACCACCGGAGTCGCCGGCCCCGACCCCCAGGACGGGCAGCCGGTCGGGACGGTCTTCGTGGCCGTGGCCGGGCCGCGCGTGACGGAAACCGGCGCCGATCGCTGCGGGAAAACGGCCGCGCTGCGGTTGAACGGCGACCGGGCGGAAATTCGTATGGAGAGTGTACGGAGCGTGCTCGCACTGCTTTTGGAGCAGATCGCGGGCGAACAGACCGGAAATGAGCGGGCACAGGATACGGAACGGAACGGGGGGTTTTGATGTTTGCAGCCCTGAGTGAACACGACATCGCTCCCCGCACGGCCGCGGCGCAAGGCGGTACGGTGGGGCGTGAAGGATGCGGCTACGCGGTCCGAGGAGGGAGCCACCGATGATTCTGCTCCGTCGCCTGCTGGGTGACGTGCTGCGTCGGCAGCGCCAGCGCCAGGGCCGTACTCTGCGCGAAGTCTCCTCGTCCGCCCGAGTCTCGCTCGGCTATCTATCCGAGGTGGAGCGGGGGCAGAAGGAGGCTTCCTCCGAGCTGCTCGCCGCCATCTGCGACGCGCTGGACGTACGGATGTCCGAGCTCATGCGGGAAGTGAGCGACGAGCTCGCCCTCGCCGAGCTGGCCCGGTCTGCTGCGGCCACCGAGCCCGTGCCCACGCCGGTTCGCCCGATGCTGGGTTCCGTGTCGGTGACCGGTGTGCCACCGGAACGGGTGACCATCAAGGCGCCCGCCGCCGAGGCGGTGGACGTGGTCGCCGCGTGACCTGTCGCACGCGCGCGTGAACCTACGCACACGTGAGTGAGGCCCCGGCCGGGGCTTCTCCGGGGAGACCTGGAGGGACGCGGCCGGGGCCTTCACCTTGTCCGGGGGTTTAGGCCGGGTTTTGTTGCGCGCGTTTGCCCGTGCCGCGTGGTGCCGCCATCGTGGAGGCCAGTGCGGCGGTCCGGCGTCGGCTGGAGGTGGTGGTGGGTGCGATGGCGGGGCCGATAGTGCGCTGGGGGGCCGCTCTGGGGCTCGGTGCGGTGTGGTGGTGGGCGGTGCTGCGGCTGCTGCTGTCGGGCGAGACGGGGGTGCTGGAGGGGGCCGTCGCGGCCGGGGGATGGGGTCTGAGCCTGCTGCCCGTGCACTGCGTGCCCAAGGAGGACCGCAGGGAGGGGCCGACACAAGTACCGGACGAGGGGCCGGACGTGGGGCCGGAGGCGAGGGGGGACAAGGGGCTTGAGGAGCCGGCGCTCGCGGAGGGCGGTGGGGCGCCGTTTCCGGCCTCCGGAGGGTGGCCGTACGGCGTCTTCGGCGGGCCGCCGTCCGCCGACGGGGGATGGCCGTTCGGCACCGCGACGGCATCGTCGCCCCACCGCGAGGACGAGGAATCCGGGACGTAGCGAAGGATGGGTCGGTCAATCGGTGGTGCGGGGATATCAGCCGGTGGTGCGGGGATAACGGTCCCGCCACTTCTGCGCGGTGCCAGGCTGTGGTGCGGGGCCTGCCTGGCAGCTCGGACACCAGTACGTGGGCCGCTCCTGGGAGCCGTCGCCCTGGTCGGCCACCCGGACGGAGATGCCGCAGCGCAGACAGGGGCGGGGTGCCCGGCCGTACACGAACAGGTCCTGGCCCCGCATGCCGGTGGTCCGGCGGACGACACGGTCGCGGTTGGCCTCCAGAAGCTTCTTGGCCAGGACGGGCAGCTGCGCGGCGCGGTCGGCGGGCAGGACGCCGACCGGCAGCCACGGGGTCACGCCGAGCAGGAAGCACAGCTCGCTCTTGTAGACGTTGCCGATGCCGGCGAGATTGCGCTGGTCGAGCAGGGCCTCGCCGAGCGGGCGGCCCGGGTCGGCCAGGAGGTTGGCCAGGGCCAGGTCGGGGTCCCAGTCGGGGCCGAGGAGGTCCGGGCCGAGGTGGGCGACGGTGCGGTCCTCCTCCGAGGTGCGCAGCAGCTCCAGGACCTGGAGGCGGTAGCCGACGGCCGCGCGGTCGGCGGCGCCGAGAACGGCGCGGATCTGGTGGCCGGGGCCGCCCTTCCACCGCTCGCCGGTGCCGTACACCCTCCAGGCGCCCTCCATCAACAGGTGCGAGTGCAGCGTGAGGCCGCCCTCGAAACGGGTGAGCAGGTGCTTGCCGCGGGAGACGGTGCCCAGGACGGTCCGTCCGGTGAGGTCGACCGTGGCGTACTTCGGCACCCGGAAGTCGCTGCGAATCAGCACCTTGCCCGCGAGGGCGTCGTGCAACCGCCTCGCGGTCTGCCAGACCGTGTCGCCTTCGGGCATGCGTCAAGGGTGACACGTACGGGTGGGCGACACGTACGGGTGCGCGTGTGGGCGGCTTCCGCTGTCCCGGATCAGGCGCGCAGGCGCAGTCCGCGGGGGGTCGCTATGAACCCCGCTCCTTCCAGGAGGGCGCCGAGGGGGGAGGTCAGGGCCGAGGCGCCGTTGACCCGCTCCACCGTCACCGTGCCCAGCGAGCCCGCGCGGGCGGCCTCGGCGAGCGCCTCGGCGGCCGCACGCAGGCGCGGGTCGTCACCGGCCGCGCCGTCCGGGTCGGCCGGCCAGGCCAGCAGCGTCTTGCCGCCGCGCTCCATGTACAGCGCCAGTTCGCCGTCGACGAGCACCACCAGGGAGCCGGCCTTGCGGCCCGGCTTGTGTCCCGCGCCGGTCGGCGGCTCGGGCCAGGAGAGGGCGGCGCCGTAGGCGTTCGCGGGGTCGGCGGCGGCGAGGACGACCCCTCGGGGTCCGGTGCCGGCGGTGCGGGCACGGCGGTCGCCGAAGCCGTTGCCGTACGGGAAGGCCTGCCCACCGCCCCTCGGGCCACCGTGACCCGGTGAGGCGAGGTCCCTTGGCGAGACGTAGTCACCGGGGGCCGGGCGGACTGAGTCCAGCCAGTCGACGTCACCGCCGAAGTCACCGCCGAGGTCGCCGGCGAGTTCGGCGGCGGGGAAGCCGGAGTCGATGACACCGGGGGCCCGGGAGCCGTCGGGGGAACCGAAGCCGTCGGGACCACCGCCCCCGGAGATCGCGCCGGGCAGGCCCTCGCCCCGCTCACGGGCGTTCGCCACCGCGCGCAGCCGGTCCACCGCGCCGTCCATCGCGAACTGCGCGGCACCCAGGCCCTCCACCACGTAGCCCCGCCGGGCCTGGCCGCTGTCCTCGAAGGCGGACAGGACCCGGTACACCGCCGCGAAGCCGCCCTCGACGCCCTCCGCCCCCACCGCGCCCCGCGTGACCACACCGTGCCGGTCGAGGAGCGTGCGGGCCAGGGCGTGGGCGCACAGGGTGGGGTCGGGGTCGTGAACCGGCAGCAGCGACCAGCGGCCGGCGACGGTCGGCGGGCCGCTGCGGGACGCGGTGCGGGCGGCGGCCGTCAGCGATCCGTAACGCCCGCGCGGAACCGCGCGCTTGGCCCGGTGCGCGGTGGATCCCGCGGTGCGGCCCGAGCCCAGCAGGGAGCGCATCGGGGCGAGCGTGTCGTTGGTGAGCCGTCCGGACCACGCCAGGTCCCACAGCGCGTCGGCCAGTTGGGGATCCGTGGCCTCGGGGTGGGTGGTCGCGCGGACCTGGTCGGCGATCTGACGGAAGAACAGACCGTATCCGCCGGAGAGGGCGTCCAGGACCGACTGGTGGAGCGCGGTCGGCTCCAGCGGGTGCGGGGGCGGCAGGAGCAGCGGGGCCGTGTCCGCCAGGTACAGGGAGACCCAGCCGTCCTTTCCGGGCAGCGCGCCCGCGCCCGCCCACACCACCTCGCCGGCCGCGGTGAGTTCGTCCAGCATCGACGGGGTGTAGTTCGCCACGCGGGACGGCAGGACCAGCTTCTCCAGCGCGGAGGCGGGCACGGACGCGCCCTGCAACTGCTCGACGGCGCGCACCAGTCCGTCGACGCCGCGCAGTCCGTGCCCCTTGCCGATGTGCTGCCACTGCGGCAGGAACTGCGCGAGCGCGGCCGGCGGCACCGGCTCCAGCTCGTGCCGCAGCGCGGCCAGCGAACGCCGGCGCAGCCTACGCAGCACGCTCGCGTCGCACCACTCCTGGCCGATGCCCGCCGGATGGAACTCGCCCTGTACGACACGGCCGCCCGCGGCGAGCCGCTGGAGCGCGCCCTCGGTGACCGCCACGCCCAGGCCGAAGCGGGCCGCGGCCGACGCCGACGTGAACGGGCCGTGGGTGCGGGCATAGCGCGCCAGGAGGTCGCCCAACGGGTCCTTCACCGGCTCGGTGAACGCCTCCGGGACGCCCACCGGCAGTGCGGTGCCGAGCGCGTCGCGCAGCCGGCCCGCGTCCTCGATCGCGGCCCAGTGGCCGGCTCCGGCGATCCGGACCCGGATGGCCCGGCGCGCCCCGGCCAGCTCCCGCGCCCAGCCGGGCTCGGCGCCCCGCTCGGCCAGCTCGGCCTCCGAGAGTGGACCGAGCAGCCGCAGTACGTCGGCGACCCCTTCGACGTCCTTCACACGGCGGTCCTCGGTCAGCCACTGAAGCTCGCGCTCCAGCTCCACCAGCACCTCGGCGTCGAGCAGTTCGCGCAGTTCCGCCTGGCCCAGCAGCTCGGACAGCAGCCGCGAGTCCAGGGACAGCGCGGCGGCACGGCGCTCGGCGAGCGGCGAGTCACCCTCGTACAGGAACTGGGCGACGTACCCGAACAGCAGCGAACGCGCGAACGGGGACGGCTCCGGGGTGGTGACCTCGACCAGGCGCACCTTGCGGGACTCGACGTCGCCCATCAGCTCGACCAGGCCCGGCACGTCGAAGACGTCCTGGAGGCATTCGCGGACCGCCTCCAGGACGATCGGGAACGAGCCGAACTCGCTCGCCACCTGGAGCAGTTGGGCGGCGCGCTGGCGCTGCTGCCACAACGGGGTGCGCCTGCCCGGGTTGCGGCGCGGCAGCAGCAGCGCGCGGGCGGCGCACTCGCGGAAGCGGGAGGCGAACAGGGCCGAGCCGCCGACCTGGTCGGTGACGGTCTGGTCGATCTCGCCCTTGTCGAAGGTGACGTCCGCGGCCCCGACGGGCGCCTGCTCCGCGTCGTACTCCAGGCCGGCCTTCACCGGCTCCTGGTCGAGCAGGTCCAGGCCCAAGAGATCGGCGTCGGGCAGGCGCAGCACGATGCCGTCGTCGGCGTGCATGACCTGCGCGTCCATGCCGTACCGCTCGGACAGACGGGCGCCGAGCGCCAGCGCCCAGGGGGCGTGCACCTGGGCGCCGAAGGGGGAGTGCACCACGACCCGCCAGTCGCCGAGTTCGTCGCGGAACCGCTCCACGACGATCGTCCGGTCGTCGGGGACGTGCCCGCAGGCGGCGCGCTGCTCCTCCAGGTACGACAGGACGTTGTCCGCGGCCCACGCGTCGAGGCCGGCGGCCAGCAGGCGCAGCCGCGCGTCCTCCTCAGGCAGGGAGCCCACCTCGCGCAGGAACGCGCCCACCGCGCGGCCCAGCTCCAGCGGGCGGCCCAGCTGGTCGCCCTTCCAGAACGGCAGCCGGCCCGGCACGCCCGGCGCGGGCGAGACCAGGACCCGGTCGCGCGTGATGTCCTCGATGCGCCAGGAGCTCGTGCCGAGCGTGAAGACGTCGCCGACCCGGGACTCGTAGACCATCTCCTCGTCCAGCTCGCCGACCCGGCCGCCGCCCTTCTTGGGGTCCGAGCCGGCGAGGAACACCCCGAACAGGCCGCGGTCGGGGATCGTGCCCCCGGAGGTGACGGCGAGGCGCTGCGCGCCGGGGCGGCCGGTGATCGTGCCCGCGACGCGGTCCCACACCACGCGCGGGCGCAGTTCCGCGAACGCGTCGGACGGGTAGCGGCCTGCGAGCATGTCCAGGACGGCGGTGAACGCCGACTCCGGCAGTGAGGCGAACGGCGCCGCCCGGCGGACCAGGGCGAGCAGGTCGTCCAGCTGCCAGGTGTCCATCGCCGTCATCGCCACGAGCTGCTGGGCGAGGACGTCCAGCGGGTTGGCGGGCACCTTGAGGGACTCGATGGCGCCGGAGCGCATCCGCTCGGTGACCACCGCGGCCTGGACCAGGTCGCCGCGGTACTTCGGGAAGACCACGCCGGTGGAGACCGCGCCGACCTGGTGTCCCGCGCGGCCGACCCGTTGCAGTCCGGAGGCCACCGAGGGCGGGGACTCGACCTGGACGACGAGGTCGACGGCGCCCATGTCGATGCCCAGCTCCAGGCTGGAGGTGGCGACCACCGCGGGGAGCCGGCCCGCCTTGAGGTCCTCCTCGACCAGGGCGCGCTGCTCCTTGGAGACCGAGCCGTGGTGCGCGCGGGCGATGACCGGCGGCGCGCCGTGCGCCGCGCCGGAGCCGCCCATCAGCTCGGCGGGGGAGTGGTGTTCGTCCAGGGACTCGCCCGTCGCCCGCTCGTAGGCGATCTCGTTGAGCCGGTTGCACAGGCGCTCGGCGAGCCGGCGGGAGTTGGCGAACACGATCGTCGAGCGGTGCGCCTGGACCAGGTCGGTGATCCGCTCCTCGACATGCGGCCAGATCGAGGGCCGCTCCGCCCCGTCGCCGCCGTCGGCGACCGGGGATCCGCCCAGCTCGCCCAGGTCCTCGACCGGGACGACCACCGACAGGTCGAACTCCTTGCCGGACTCCGGCTGGACGATCTCCACCTTGCGGCGGGGCGACAGATAGCGGGCGATCTCGTCGACCGGGCGGACCGTCGCGGACAGGCCGATGCGGCGGGCGGGCCTCGGCAGCAGCTCGTCCAGGCGCTCCAGGGACAGCGCGAGGTGCGCGCCGCGCTTCGTGCCGGCCACCGCGTGCACCTCGTCCAGGATCACCGTCTCCACACCGGTCAGAGCGTCCCGCGTGGCCGAGGTCAGCATCAGGAACAGCGACTCGGGCGTGGTGATCAGGATGTCCGGCGGGCGGGTGGACAGGGCGCGGCGCTCGGCCGCCGGGGTGTCGCCGGAGCGGATGCCGACCTTCACCTCCGGCTCGGGCAGGCCGCGGCGGACGGACTCCTGGTGGATACCGGTCAGCGGGCTGCGCAGGTTGCGCTCCACGTCCACGGCGAGGGCCTTGAGCGGGGAGATGTACAGCACCCGGCAGCGCTTCTTCGGATCGGCCGGGGGCGGGGCGGAGGCGAGCTGGTCGAGCGCGGCGAGGAAGGCGGCGAGGGTCTTGCCGGAGCCGGTCGGGGCGACCACCAGCACGTCCGAGCCCTCGCCGATGGCCTGCCACGCCCCCGCCTGGGCCGCGGTGGGCGCGGAGAACGCCCCCGTGAACCAGCCGCGGGTCGCGGGGGAGAAGCCGTCGAGGGCCCGGTGTGCGTCGCTGACCATGTGTCCATCGTGCACCCGGCCACTGACAACGCCCTCCGACCTGGGCGTGCCCGGTCGCCCGAGGCGGCCCCCGCACGGGTGGAGCCGCGCCAACGACGGAGAATCGGGGGTATGGCGGCAGCGGGTGAGGAGCGGGCGCGGCACTGGCAGTACGAGGAACTGCCCGGTGTCGATCTGCTGCGGGCCCGCTACGTCCGCAAGGAGTTCGTGCGGCACACCCACGAGCACTTCGTGATCGCCGCCGTCGTCGAGGGCGTGGAGGTGTTCCACCACGGGGGGTCCGACCAGTACGCGGGCCCGGGGACGCTGGCGCTGGTCAATCCCGACACACCGCACACCGGGCGGGCGGCGGTGCCCGAGGGATGGCGGTACGGCGCGGTGTATCCGTCGCCGGAGCTGGTCGCCGAGATCGCCGGGGAGACCACGGGCATTCGCGGGACGCCGGGCTTCGTCCGTCCCGTGCTCGACGATCCGTACGCCGTCGGCCTGGTGCACCAGGTGCTGCGGGCCGCGGACGAGGGGAACGCGCTGGCGGCCGACACCCTGCTGCGGGTCGCCGTGACGCGGTTGCTGCGGCTCAACGGCGGGGCGCTGCCGCAGCGGGAGATACGGACGGCGGGGGCGCGGACCGCGGCACGCGCGCGTGCCGTCCTGGAGGAGCGGATGGCCGAGCCGCCGAGCCTGGAGAGACTGGCGGCCGATCTGGGCAGCAGCCCGTTCGCGCTGCTGCGGGCCTTCCGCAACGCCTACGGAATGCCGCCGCACACCTGGCTGACCGACGCCCGGGTGCGCCGGGCCAGGCGGTTGCTGGACGCGGGCACCGCGCCCTCCCAGGCCGCCGTCGCCGTCGGCTTCACCGACCAGTCGCATCTGAGCCGGCACTTCTCCCGGATCGTGGGCGTGCCCCCGGGGGCCTACCAGCGCGAGCGCAAGAACGTACAAGACTCCAGGTCCCGGCTCTTCCTACCCTCGACGCCGTGGCAGAACAGACAGCTCTCGCAGACATACGCGCCGACGACGGAGGAAAGCCCGACGCCGCCGTCGTACGGGACGCCCTGGGGGTCGGGGTCGCCGTAGGACTGTCCGGGTTCGCCTTCGGGGTGACCTCGGCGGGCAGCGGGCTCACGCTCTGGCAGACGTGCGCGCTCAGCCTGCTGGTGTTCACCGGGGCCTCCCAGTTCGCGCTGGTGGGGGCGCTGGCGGCCGGAGGCAACCCGTTCACGGCGGCCGCGGGCGCCTTCTTCCTGGGCGTGCGCAACGCCTTCTACGGGCTGCGCCTGTCGCAGCTGCTGGCCCTCCCGCGCGCGGTACGGCCGTTCGCGGCCCAATGGGTCATCGACGAGACCACCGCGGTGACGCTGGCCCAGCCCACGCGGCGCAGCGCGCGGATCGGCTTCACCGTCACCGGGGTCACCCTCTACGTGCTGTGGAACCTCACCACGCTGCTGGGCGCCCTGGGCGCCAAGGCCCTCGGCGACACCGACGCCTGGGGTCTGGACGCGGCCGGGCCGGCCGTGTTCCTGGCGCTGCTCGCGCCGATGCTGAAGACCGCCACCGAGCGGGCCGTCGCCGCTCTGGCCGTACTGCTCGGGCTCGGTCTGCTGCCCGTGCTGCCGGCCGGGGTGCCGGTCCTGGCGGCCGCGTTCGCCGCGCCGGCCGTGCTGTACCTGCGGGGCCGTCGCGGCGGCGGCGCCCGTGACGACGTACGAGAGGGAGATCGTTGAACATCTGGATCGCGGTGGCAGTGACCGCTGTCGGCTGCTATGCCGTCAAGCTGGCCGGGCTGCTCGTCCCCGCGGGTGCCCTGGAACGGCCGCTGGTGAAGCGGCTCGCCGCGCTGCTGCCCGTCGCCCTGCTGGCCGCGCTCACCGCCCAGCAGACGTTCGCCGACGGGCACACGCTCGTGCTGGACGCGCGGGCGGCCGGGCTCGCGGCCGCCGCCGTGGCGCTGCTGCTGCGGGCGCCGTTCCTGGTGGTGGTCGGGGCGGCCGTGGCGGTGACGGCCGGGGTGCGGGCCCTGACGGGGTGAGCCGGCGTGAGCCGGGGCGCGTACCGGTGGCGGTTCAGCCGACGGGCCGGCCGTAGGCCCTGAGGGTGCGCAGCGCCTCGATCGTGACCATGGGGCGTGCCTCCAGCGCGGTGCCCGGAGCCCACTGGTGCCACGTGACCGGCCAGCCGCCGTCCTCCTCCTGACGTCCGGCCAGGTGGTCCAGGGAGCGCTTCATCTCCTCGTCCGTGAACCACGCGCGCGCGAGGGAGCCGGGTGTCCGCGCGTAGTCGTGCGGGAAGTGGTGCTCTCCTGGGGCGTAGCCCGGTGCGACCGGGTAGGCCTCCGGCCGCTCCGGGTCCAGCAGCGCCAGGCGCCGGTCGCGCACCAGACGGCCGAGCCGGTCGGCGGCCGCACGTGCGCGTGTGCGGTCGGGTGCCGAGTCCAGGAAGGTGACGGCCGCCTCGATCTCGTACGGATGGGAGGTCGCCAGGGACTCGACCCGCTGCCAGCAGTAGTCGGTGGCCCGGAACAGCCAGGCGTGCCACACCTCGTTGCGGTGCAGCAGGCCCACCACCGGTCCGGTGGCCAGCAGGTCGCTCGGCGGGTCGTCCACGATCGGCACGAAGGGGGCCGCCGGATAGCCGCGCTGGCCGGGATGGACCGCGGGCAGTGCGCCGTCGGGAGTGGAGACGGAGGTCAGATAGCGGCACACGCGCTCCACCCGCTGTCCGCCGCAGCGGCCGACGGTGTCCAGCACACGCAGCGCGTGCGCGGTGTGCAGCGGCTGGCTGACGGGGCCGCGCAGATCGGGCTCCAGCGCGTGACCGTATCCGCCGTCCTCGTTGCGGTAGGCGTCCAGCGCGGTCTCCACCGGATCCGCGCCGCCGTTCAGGAAGTGGTACGCGAACAGCCGCTGCTCCAGCACGCGCGCGGTGAGCCACACGAAGTGCTCGGCGCGGAACAGCGGGGAGGACGCCGGCGGCGGCGGGGGAGAAGCCGGCGGCGGCGGGGGAGAAGCCGGCGGCGGCGGGGGAGAAGCCGGCGGCGGGGGAGAAGGGTGAGAAGGGGGAGCTCCGGTCTCGGCCATGCGTCAGACCGTAGGGCGGAAAGCGGTCTCCCCAGGTGGCCCCGGAACGAGGTCACCCGCAGGGGCGGGATACTGGGATCATGCGGTTGACGGTCTTCTGGGAGCGGATGGCGGAGCACTTCGGCACGGGGTACGCCGAAACCTTCGCGCGTGACCACGTGATGTCGGAGCTCGGGGGGCGCACGGTGCACGAGGCGCTGGCGGCCGGCTGGGACGCGAAGGACGTGTGGCGCGTGGTGTGCCAGGTCATGAACGTCCCGCGGGAGAGGCACTGACCGGACCCGAGGATCGCGGGCCGGTGCCGGGCCGCCGGCGGCGTCGGCGAGACTTGCACCGTGGCACCCACTGACGAGACCGGGCAGACGGCCCCGCACGCATCCCCGTTCGCTACGACACCGCCTCCCCGGTCTCCGGTACCGGCCGAGGGCGCAGCCGGGCCGGGCGCCCGCATGCCCCGCTGGCTGCCGCGCGCCATGGTGCTCGCGATCGGCCTCGTCGCCGCCTTCCAGCTCGGCAGCTGGGCCTTCCACCAGCTGACCGGCCTGCTCCTCAACGTCCTCATCGCGTTCTTCCTGGCCCTCGCCATCGAGCCCGCGGTCAGCCGCATGGCCTCCCGCGGGATGCGGCGGGGGTTCGCGACCTTCCTGGTCTTCCTCGCTCTGACGATCGCGTCGGCGGGCTTCGTGACGCTGCTCGGCTCGATGCTCGCCGGGCAGATCATCAAGATGGTCGAGGGCTTCCCGGAGTACCTCGACTCCGTCATCAACTGGGTCAACACCACGTTCCACACCGAGCTCAGACGGGTGGACGTGCAGGAGGGACTGCTCCACTCCGACTGGCTGCGCAAGTACGCGCAGAACAGCGCCGCGGGCGTGCTCGACGTGTCCGCCCAGGTGCTCGGAGGCCTGTTCCGGCTGCTGACGATCGCGCTGTTCTCGTTCTACTTCGCCGCCGACGGTCCGCGCCTGCGCCGCACCATCTGCTCCCTGCTGCCGCCCGCCCGCCAGGCCGAGGTGCTGCGCGCGTGGGAGATAGCGGTCGACAAGACCGGCGGCTACCTGTACTCGCGCGGCCTGATGGCACTCGTCTCGGGGATCGCCCACTACGTCCTGCTCCAGGCCCTGGGAGTGCCGTACGCGCTCGTGCTCGGTGTCTGGGTGGGCCTGGTCTCGCAGTTCATCCCCACCATAGGGACCTATCTCGCGGGCGCCCTGCCGATGCTGATCGCCTTCACGGTCGACCCCTGGTACGCGCTGTGGGTGCTGGTCTTCGTGGTGGTCTACCAGCAGTTCGAGAACTACATGCTGCAACCCAAGCTGACCGCGAGGACCGTGGACATCCACCCCGCGGTCGCCTTCGGCTCGGTCATCGCCGGCACCGCCCTGCTCGGCGCCGTGGGCGCGCTGATCGCCATTCCCGCGGTCGCCACCCTCCAGGCCTTCCTGGGCGCCTATGTGAGGCGGTACGCCGTCACGGACGACCCCCGCGTCCACGGCCACCGCGGACGCGGCCCGGTCCCGGGCCTGCTCGCCCGCGCGCGCCGCCTGTGGCGGGCCCGGTAGGGCGTACTCGGCGGGGCGCCGTCGGGTGCGCTTGACACGAAAATCGAACATCCATTCTCATGGAAGCTCCGGCGAGGCTCAACGGAAGGGATTTCGCCCCGGTTCAGGGGGAGAAGTGCCTGAGTTATCCACAGGCCGGACGTGCGTCGGGGCGCATTGTCAGTGGCAGGCGTTAGCGTCTTTGACGTGAAGCGATCGACTCAAGCAAACCGGGTGGAACCCATGGCAGGAACCGACCGCGAGAAGGCGCTCGACGCCGCGCTCGCACAGATTGAACGACAATTCGGCAAGGGCGCGGTCATGCGCATGGGCGAGCGGTCGAAGGAGCCGATCGAGGTCATCCCGACCGGGTCGACCGCGCTCGACGTGGCCCTCGGCGTCGGTGGCCTGCCGCGCGGCCGAGTCGTGGAGATCTACGGACCGGAGTCCTCCGGCAAGACGACCCTGACCCTGCACGCGGTGGCGAACGCGCAGAAGGCGGGCGGCCAGGTCGCGTTCGTGGACGCGGAGCACGCCCTCGACCCCGAGTACGCGAAGAAGCTCGGCGTCGACATCGACAACCTCATCCTCTCCCAGCCGGACAACGGCGAGCAGGCCCTGGAGATCGTGGACATGCTGGTCCGCTCCGGCGCCCTCGACCTCATCGTCATCGACTCCGTCGCCGCGCTCGTCCCGCGCGCGGAGATCGAGGGCGAGATGGGCGACAGCCACGTGGGTCTCCAGGCCCGGCTGATGAGCCAGGCCCTGCGCAAGATCACCAGCGCGCTCAACCAGTCCAAGACCACCGCGATCTTCATCAACCAGCTCCGCGAGAAGATCGGTGTGATGTTCGGCTCCCCGGAGACCACGACCGGTGGCCGGGCCCTGAAGTTCTACGCCTCGGTGCGCATCGACATCCGCCGTATCGAGACCCTGAAGGACGGCACGGAGGCGGTCGGCAACCGGACCCGCTGCAAGGTCGTCAAGAACAAGGTCGCGCCGCCCTTCAAGCAGGCCGAGTTCGACATCCTCTACGGCCAGGGCATCAGCCGCGAGGGCGGTCTGATCGACATGGGCGTGGAGCACGGCTTCGTCCGCAAGGCCGGCGCCTGGTACACGTACGAGGGCGACCAGCTCGGCCAGGGCAAGGAGAACGCGCGCAACTTCCTCAAGGACAACCCCGACCTGGCCAATGAGATCGAGAAGAAGATCAAGGAGAAGCTGGGCGTCGGCGTACGGCCGCAGGAGCCGGCCGCGGAGCCGGGCGCGGACGCCGCGGTCACCACCGCCGCGGACGACGCGGCCAAGGCGGCGCCCGCCAAGGCCACCAAGCCCAAGGCCTCCTCGGCCAAGAGCTGACCCGTGACACGGCGAACCGACTGGGCCGGGTACGAGCACGAGCAGGCGTACGAGCACGCCGCCTTCGGTGCCCCACGGGGGAGGGGCACCGGGGACGCGCTCGGCCCGGGCACGGACGGAGACGGCATGCACGGGGATGCCGAGCCGGACGCCGGCGTGCCCTGGGACGACGGCGGACAGCGGCGCGCGGGTGGCCCACCCGTGGGCGGTGCGCGCCGGGGAGGCTCGCGTGACGGCGGGTCGCACGGTGGACGCGGACGCCGCCGGCGCGGCTTCGGCGAGGCGTCCGCCGAGGACGGGGGCAGCGACGGGGGCACCTTCTCCTTGCCGAGGGCTGAGCAGGGGGAGCCTCCGGGGGACCCGGTGGAGCGGGCGCGCGCCATCTGCCTGCGCCTGCTCACCGGGACCCCGCGCACCCGCAAGCAACTCGCGGACGCCCTGCGCAAGCGGGAGATCCCGGACGAGGCGGCGGACGAGGTCCTGTCCAGGTTCGAGGAGGTCGGGCTGATCGACGACAGCGCGTTCGCGGACGCCTGGGTGGAGTCCCGGCACCACGGGCGCGGACTGGCCCGGCGCGCGCTCGCTCGGGAGCTGCGGACCAAGGGCGTCGACGCGGCACTGATCGACGAGGCGGTCGGCCGGCTCGACGCCGATCAGGAGGAGGCCACCGCGCGCGAGCTCGTCGCCCGCAAACTGCGCTCCACCCGCGGCCTCGACCGCGACAAGCGGCTGCGCCGCCTCGCCGGAATGCTCGCCCGCAAGGGCTACTCCGAGGGCCTGGCCCTGCGCGTGGTCCGGCAGGCGCTGGAGGAGGAGGGCGAGGACACGGACTTCCTGGCCGACGAGGGGTACTGAGCCGGCGCCCGCCGGGCGGCCGGCGCCGGGAAGCGCGGACCACCACGGGGAGCGCGCGGGCTTGGTGTGCGATTCCCTCTACGACGACTGAACGCGGCCGTCCCACGGCGTCACCGGCAGCCCGGCCGAGCGCCATGCCTGGAAGCCGCCCACCAGGTCGGTCGCCCGGAGCAGCCCCAGCTGGTGCAGTGAAGCGGCCGCGAGACTCGAGGCGTAACCCTCGTTGCAGACGACGACCACGCGCAGATCGTGGCCGGTGGCCTCGGGGACACGGTGGCTGCCCAGCGGATCCAGCCGCCACTCCAGTTCGTTGCGCTCCACGACGAGGGCGCCCGGTATCAGGCCGTCCCTCGAGCGCAGGGCCGCGTAGCGGATGTCCACCAGGAGCGCGTCGCCGGCGTGGGCGGCCGCGTACGCCTCGCGCGCCTCGACGCGCTCGTAGCCCTGGCGGATCCGCTCCAGCAACTCGTCGATCCCGACAGGTGGTTGGGGTGTGCTCACTGCCAGTCCTCCGGACGCTCGACCTGTTCCAGGCGCAGTGTCTGCCCGGTGCGGCTGTAGCGGCGGATGCGGGGCAGCGGCGGATGGTAGGCGTGCACGGAGACGGCGTGCCGGTCGGTGGACTCGTTGAGCACCTCGTGCACGTGGTGGCGGCCGAAGGAGCGGCCCCGCCCCGCCGGGAGCCGTCGTTCGCGGTCCACCCCCTCGGTGAGTTCGAGGGTCTTCCAGCCGTCGGTGGGCAGCCGGGCCGCGAGCGAGTTCTCCTTCAGCTCGCCCGCCGCGGTGACGAAGGCGCCCGCCGAGTCGGCGTGGTCGTGCCAGCCCGTGCCGGTGCCGGGCGGCCAGCCGATCAGCCAGGCCTCGCTGCCGCCGGGCCCCTCCAGGCGCACCCAGGTGCGGCCCTCCGGGTCGAGCGGAAGCGAGGCGATCAGCGCGGTGTCGGCGGCGGCGCGCCGTACGAAGTCGAGGAGTTCCGCCTGGGTCGGGGCCCGTACGGAGGGCGCGGACGCGGCGGGTGAGGAGGTGTCAGGGGAGAGGTCGGGGAGCGAGGGGCCGAGGGGCGAGACAGACACGTGCACCGTCCTGAGGAGCGTTCGCGAAAGGCGCGCGGCGGCACAGGGTACGGGCGAAGGACGTACGGGAGTGTGCGGATGAGGCGGCGCGCCGGGGGAGGGAAGGCGAGTTCAACAGGCCGGACGACACACGCAGCCCGCATAGCGGACGAGGTCCATGTGGACCCTCCGCCACAGGCGCACATCGGTGTCGGTCACGTTCCGGAGTAGACCACGGCGGTACCGGCCGGTCAACTCGCCGCCACCCTGTGGACCGCACGGCGCGTACGGTCCACAGGGCTCCGCGGTCAGCGTGCGCCCGCCCCGGCACGGTCCTCGGCGTGTCCGGCGCCGCCCAGCGCCGTCTCCGCCGCGGTGTACAGGTCGGCCGGGCGCACCCCGCTCAGCGCGGTGACCAGGTGCCCGTCGGGCCGTACCAGGAGGACGGTGTGGGGAGCGGCGCCCGGGTAGCTCTCGGCGACCAGCAGCTCGGCGGGGTGCGGCAGCGCGGTCACCGCGGCGGCCAGCCGGGGCATGATGCCGGCGCCCACCCAGTGCCGGCGCTCCCACACACCCGTGCCCGGCGCGATCAGCACCACGAGCAGCGTGCCGTGGCCCAGCCGGTCCCTCAGCGGCACGAAGGAGCCGTCCTCCGCAGTCACCAGCACGTCGGCGACCGGAGCGCCGGCCGGTGTGTCCACGAGGATCTCACCGTCGAGGGGCGGGGGAGTGAGCGGCGAGTCCGTGTACGCCCCCGGCGCGCCCAGCGCCCCGCGCCCCAGATGGCCGTCCATCAGCAGGGCGTCGTGTCCACGGCCGGACCCGGGCACCAGGGACCGCAGTCCGCCGCCCCCGCGCAGCACCGGCAGCAGCTGGTCGGCGGCGCGTAGCCGGGCGGCGACGATCGCGCGCCGTTCGGTCTGGTAGCTGTCCAGCAGCCCCTCGTGCGGCCCGTGGTGCCAGGCCGGCGCCAGCTTCCAGGCGAGGTTGTCGGCGTCCCGCAGGCCCTCGTCGAGACCCTGGGTGCCGAGCGCGCCCAGCAGGTGGGCCGCGTCCCCGGCGAGGAAGACCCGCCCGGCGCGCCAGCGGCGGGCCACCCGGTGGTGGACCGTGTGGACTCCGGTGTCCAGGAGTTCGTACGACGGCGAGGTTTCGCCGGTCCAGCCGGCGAGGGTCTCCCGGATGCGGGCGAGCAGCAGTTCGGGTGTGACCAGGTCCTTGCCGGGCGGCAGCAGCCAGTCCAGCCGCCACACCTCGTCCGGGAGCGGACGGGCGGCGATCTCCCCGGCGAAGGGGCCGGTCGTCCGCCACGGCGGCAGCCGGTGGAGGAACGCTTCGCCGGGCCGGGGCAGTTCGGTGCGCACCGCGGCGACGGCGTGCCGTTCGACGGCCGTACGGCCGGGGAAGCGGATGTCCTGGAGCTTGCGCACGGTCGAACGCGGGCCGTCGCAGCCGACCAGGTAACTGCCGCGCCACCATGTCCCGCCCGGGCCGCGGGTGTGGACGGTGACCCCCGTGGACTCCTGCTCCATGCTGTCGAGGCGGCTGTCCACGGCGAGTTCGACCAGCGGTTCGTGGGCGACGGCCGCGCGCAGGGCGCCGGTCAGCACGTGCTGGGCGATGTGCAGCGGCGCGAGTTCGGCGTCGTCGAAGGTGATCTCGCGCATCACCTGTTTGCGCCGCAGCGACCGCCATCCGGCCCAACGGTGCCCGGCCCCGCCGAGCGGCGCACCGGCCAGACGCTCCACGAGCGCGGCGGTGTCCTCGCGCAGGACGACCGTGCGCGCGGCACGCGGCGCGTCCGTGCCGGGTCCCTCGTCGAGCACGACGGACGGCACCTCCTGACGCGCCAGCGCCAGGGCGAGCGTGAGCCCGACGGGCCCCGCTCCGACAACGATCACCGGGTCCACGGCGCGGCGCCCCCTGCCAGCAGTGGTGTCCTGGGGGTCACAGGTGAACAGGAAGCCGGAGCACGGTGCACGATCACAGAATGTATGCAACAGACTGGGCGCCAGCCGGTCAAGCGGGACGCACGCCGGTGCTCCAGGTGCGCGGTGGCGTGCGCCGTGCGGCGGCTCGTGTGCGCGGCCGACCGCCGTGCTCCTTGCTCGGCGCCGAACGCCGACGGGGGTGCGGCGGCACCGGCCACCACACCCCCGACGGGTCCCTCGAAGCCGCCTGAGCGGCCGTCAGATCGAGCCGCCCGCACCCGTTCCGTAGGTGCCGCCGACCTGGGCCGGGTTGACCTCCTCATCGTCCACGGCGAGGACGACGCCGGTGCTCCGCTTGCTGCGGCGCAGCCTGCGCTCGAGCCAGCTCGCGAAGCTGGTGAGGGCGAAGTTGAGCAGGATGAAGATGATGGCCACCACGATGAAGCTGGCGACGACGTTGGCGTAGTTGGCCGCGAGCGTGCTGCGGGAGTTCAGCAGTTCGGTGAAGCCGAGCATCACGCCGCCCAGCGCGGTGTCCTTCACGATGACGACCAGCTGGCTGACGATGGCCGGCAGCATGACGGTGACCGCCTGCGGGAGCAGGATGCCGGTCATCGTCTGGCCCTTGCGCAGTCCGATCGCGTAGGCGGCCTCCGTCTGCCCCTTGGGGAGGGCCAGGATGCCGGCCCGTACGACCTCGGCGAGAACCGAGGCGTTGTAGAGCACCAGGCCGGTGACGACCGCGTAGAGGGGGCGCACGTCGCTGGCGATGCCCGTGGAGCGGACGTAGAACTCGTTGGCGAACAGCATCAGCAGGAGCACCGGGATCGCCCGGAAGAACTCGACCACCGCGCCGGCCGGAACGCGGATCCACCGGTGGTCGGACAGCCTGGCAATGCCGAAGACCGCGCCCAGCGGAAGGGCGATGACCATGGCGAGCGCCGCAGCCTTCAGGGTGTTGCCGAGGCCGGGCAGCAGGTACGTCGTCCAGGCGGCGGAGGTGGTGAAGGGCTGCCACAGGGCCCACTCGAGCTGGCCCTTGTCGTTCATCGTCGACCAGATCCACCACACGAGCAGTGCGAGCAGGGCGACGAACACGACGGAGAGGATCACATTGCGCCGCTTGGCCCGGGGGCCGGGGGCGTCGTAGAGCACGGAACTCATCGCTTCACCGCCAGTCGCTTGCCGAGCCAGCCGAGGAAGAGGCCGACGGGCAGGGTCAGGACCACGAACCCGAGGGCGAAGACGGCGCCGATGGCAAGCGTCTGGGCCTCGTTCTCGATCATCGTCTTCATCAGGTAGGAGGCCTCGGCCACACCGATCGCGGCCGCCACGGTCGTGTTCTTGGTCAGTGCGATCAGTACGTTGGCCAGCGGTCCGATCACCGCGCGGAACGCCTGCGGCAGCACGACGAGCCGCAGGGACTGGCTGAAGTTGAGCCCGATCGCGCGCGCCGCCTCCGCCTGCCCGACCGGCACGGTGTTGATGCCGGAGCGCAGCGCCTCGCAGACGAACGCCGCGTGGTAGGCGGCGAGCCCGAGCACCGCCAGCCGGAAGCCCTGGATCTTGAAGTCGGACGCGCCCATCGTCACCCCGAAGATGTCGGCGAGGCCGAGGGAGGTGAAGACGATGAGCACGGTCAGGGGGATGTTCCGGAAGATGTTGACGTAGGCGGTGCCGAAGCCGCGCATCAACGGAACCGGGCTGACCCGCATCGCGGCCAGCAGGGTGCCCCAGACCAGCGAGCCCAGGGCGGAGAGGACGGTGAGTTTCACCGTCATCCAGAACGCCCCTAGGACGTCGTAACCTTGAAGAAAATCGAACACGATCTCCCGCGCTTCCGGGTGTGTGGCGTACGAGGAGGGCGTGGCGCGCCGCCGCCGTGAGCGCGGCGGGCGGCGGCGCGCCCGGGGAACCCTGCGAGGCCTGCGGATCCCTGCTTACCGGACGAGCCGGGTCACTTGACGATGTCGCCGATCTTCGGCGCGGGCTCGTTCTTGTAGTTCGCCGGGCCGAGGTTCTTCTTGACCGCGGTGTCCCACGAACCGTCGCTGACCATCTTCTCGAGCGCGGAGTTGATCTTGTCCACGGTCGCGGTGTCGCCCTTCTTGACACCGATGCCGTAGTTCTCGTTGCTCAGCTTGAGACCGGCGAGCTTGAACTGGCCCTTGTACTTGTCCTGGGAGGCGAAGCCCGCGAGGATCGAGTCGTCGGTGGTCACCGCGTCGACGGCACCGCTCTGCAGGCCGGCGATGCACTCCGAGTAGCCGCCGTACTCCTTCAGGTCGGCCTTCGGGGCGATCGACTTCTGCACGTTCTGCGCCGAGGTGGAGCCGGTCACGGAACACAGCTTCTTGCCGTTGAGGTCCGTGCCCTTGGAGATGTTCGAGTCCGCCTTGACCAGCAGGTCCTGGTGGGCCAGCAGGTACGGCCCGGCGAAGTCGACCTTCTGCTTGCGCTCGTCGTTGATCGAGTACGTGGCCACGATGAACTTCACGTCGCCGCGGGCCAGCGCGTTCTCACGGTCGGCGCTCTTGGTCTCGACCCACTCGATCCGGTCGGCCTTGTAGCCGAGTTCCTTGGCCACGTAGGTGGCCACGTCCACGTCGAAACCGGCGTAGGAGCCGTCGGGCTGCTTCAGGCCCAGGCCGGGCTGGTCGAACTTGATGCCGACCTTGATCTTGCCGCCACCGCCCGACGATCCCTCGTCCTTCTTGTCGTTCGAGCCGCACGCCGTCGCCGAGAGGGCGAGGGCGAGGACGACGGCCGAGGCGGCGGTGACCTTGCGGAGCTTCATGTGAACTTCCTTCGGTGTTGAGGAGATGCGGAGCCGTCGGGACGGCGACGGCACGATCAGGGGCCGGCGGCGCACGGCGTCACCGGCGGGGCCGTCGTGTCAGTGGTGCAGGATCTTCGAAAGGAAGTCCCTGGCCCGGTCGCTGCGCGGGTTGCTGAAGAACTGGTCGGGCGCAGCCTGTTCGATGATCCGGCCGTCGGCCATGAAGACCACCCGGTTTGCAGCCGATCGGGCGAAGCCCATCTCGTGGGTGACGACGACCATCGTCATGCCGTCCCGGGCGAGTTGCTGCATGACCTCCAGCACCTCGTTGATCATCTCCGGGTCGAGCGCGGAGGTCGGCTCGTCGAACAGCATGACCTTCGGGTCCATGGCCAGCGCCCGCGCGATGGCCACGCGCTGCTGCTGGCCGCCGGAGAGCTGCGCGGGGTACTTGTCGGCCTGCGCGCCCACTCCGACCCGGTCGAGCAGTTCGCGGGCCCGCTCCTCGGCCTTCTTCCTGTCCGTGCGGCGGACCTTGACCTGGCCGAGCATCACGTTCTCGAGCACGGTCTTGTGCGCGAAGAGGTTGAAGGACTGGAAGACCATGCCGACGTCGGCGCGCAGCCGGGCCAGCTCCTTGCCCTCCTGGGGCAGTGGCTTGCCGTCGATCGTGATGGTGCCCGAATCGATGGTCTCCAGGCGGTTGATGGTGCGGCACAGGGTGGACTTGCCGGACCCGGAGGGCCCGATGACCACGACGACCTCGCCGCGGGTGATCGTCAACTCGATGTCCTGGAGCACGTGCAACGCGCCGAAGTGCTTGTTGACGCTCTTCAGGACGACCAGATCGGCGGTCGAGGCCACGTCTTCCTTGGCCATCGATACTTCGGTCATCGCTTTCAGGCTCCGTCCTCCTCGGTTTCGGGGGACAGTAACGGCCTGTGCGACCTGCGTCATTACATCTGAGGGAGATCTGAGCATCACGATCCGGTAGCGGGCGCACACATGTCGTAGCGTGACCGGCCGGGGCACGTACCGGCTGGATAACGACACACGGTGCGCAACCGGAACCCTCTTGACGCCGTCCTCGTCCATCGGCGTCACTTCCATGGTGCACGCGCGCGTGCACCACGTTTACACGCCGTGACCGTATGACACATGAACCGGAGGGGGCCGGAATGCGACTGCTCCTCGTCGAGGACGACAACCACGTCGCCGCCGCCCTGTCCGCGGTCCTGGCGCGGCACGGGTACGACGTCACGCACGCCCGCAGCGGCGAGGAGGCCCTCCAGGCGCTCGTCCCCGAGAGCGCCTCCTTCGGCGTGGTCCTGCTCGACCTGGGCCTGCCCGACCAGGACGGCTACGAGGTCTGCGCCAGGATCCGCAAGCGCACCAGCATCCCCGTGATCATGGTCACCGCCCGCGCCGACGTCCGCTCCCGCATCCACGGCCTCAACCTCGGCGCCGACGACTACGTGGTGAAGCCCTACGACACCGGCGAACTGCTCGCCCGTATCCACGCCGTCAGCCGCCGCACCGCCCACGAGGACGCGAACGCCGGCGGCGAGAGCACGCTGCGCCTGGGCGCCGTGCACATCGAACTGCCCACCCGGCAGGTCAGCGTGGACGGAGCGGTCGTACAGCTCACCCGCAAGGAGTTCGACCTGCTCGCGCTGCTCGCCCAGCGCCCCGGAGTGGTCTTCCGGCGGGAGCAGATCATCAGCGAGGTGTGGCAGACCAGTTGGGAGGGCACCGGACGGACCCTGGAGGTGCACGTGGCCTCCCTGCGCTCCAAGCTGCGCACACCGGCGCTCATCGAGACCGTGCGCGGCGTCGGTTACCGCCTCGTCGCCCCGGCCGCCTAGCGGGGAAGGGTGAGTTCACGTCTGCTGCCGCTGCTCATCGTCCTGATGGCGGCCGTCCTGCTCGCCCTCGGCGTCCCGCTCGCCGTCAGCGTCGCCGGAGCCGAGCAGCAGAAGGCGGTCGTGGACCGCATCGACGACGCCGCGCGTTTCGCCGCCCTCGCCCAGTTCGTCACCGACGGGACCAGCGGTCCCCGACGCACGGTCCCGGACGAGCGGTTGGAGACCCTCCGCCGCGAACTCGGCAGCTACCACGAGGTCTACGACATCCGGGCCGGCGTCTTCTACCGGACCGGCATCCCGATGGCCAACGCCCCGGCCGACTGGTCGCTGCCCGCGTTCGGCGAGGTCCGCGACGCTTTTGACGAGGCGCTGCTGAGCCGGCGCAGCCACGACCCGGAACAGGTCTGGCCCTGGCAGCGCCACCGGCTCGTGGTCGCCTCCCCGGTGATCCGGGACGGTGACGTCGTCGCGGTCGTCGTCACCGACTCGCCGACCGGGCAGGTGCGTTCGCGGACCGTGCACGGCTGGCTGCTCATCGGCACCGGCGAGATCGCCGCGATGCTGCTCGCCGTCGGCGCGGCACTGCGGCTGACCGGCTGGGTGCTCAGACCCGTGCGGATCCTCGACGCCACCACCCACGACATCGCCACAGGGCGGCTGAAGTCCCGGGTGGCGGCCGCCGGTGGGCCGCCCGAGCTGCGGCGGCTCGCCATATCGTTCAACGAGATGGCGGACAACGTCGAGGACGTGCTGGAACAGCAGCGCGCCTTCGTCGCCGACGCCTCGCACCAGTTGCGCAACCCGCTCTCCGCGCTGCTGCTGCGCATCGAGCTGCTCGCGCTCGAACTGCCCGAGGACAACGAGGAGATCGCCTCCGTGCGCACCGAGGGCAAACGCCTCGCCCAGGTCCTGGACGACCTGCTCGACCTGGCGCTCGCCGAGCACGCGGAACCGGATCTGAAGCTCATCGACATCGGGGAGCTGGCCGCCGAGCGGGTGGCGGCCTGGGCGCCGGCCGCCGGGGCCAAGGGGGTGCGGCTGGTCGGCGACTGCCCGGCCACCACGGGCTGGGCCGACCCCGTGGCACTGTCGTCCGCGCTGGACGCGGTGATCGACAACGCGGTGAAGTTCACGCCGGGCGGCGAGCGCGTGGAGGTGACGGTCTCCTTCGACCGCGACACGTCGACGATCGTGGTCGCCGACCACGGACCCGGCCTCACCGACGAGGAGATCGCCCGCGTCGGCGACCGCTTCTGGCGCAGCGGACGTCACCAGAACATCAACGGCTCCGGCCTCGGCCTGTCCATCTCCCGCGCGCTGCTCGCGGCGGGCGGCGGCTCGATCTCCTACGTCCGGCACCGGGAGGAGGAGCCGCGCGGACTGCGGGTGACGGTGGCCGTGCCGAGGTCGGTGCCTACGGCTTGACCGAACGGTAGTAGCGCCGCGCGCCCTCGTGCAGGGCCAGTGGGTCGGTGTAGATCGCGGTGCGCAGGTCGACCAGCTGGGCGGAGTGGACGTGCGCGCCGATGCCGTCGCGGCTCTTGATGACGGTGCGGGTCACCCACTCCGTCAGCCTCGGGTCCATGTCCTCGCGCGTCATCAGCACGTTGGACACGGCGATCGTCGGCACGGTCGCGCCCTTCTGGACCGACGGGTACGCCGACTCCGGCATGTTGGTGGCGCGGTAGTAGCGTGTGGCGCCGCCCTCGGCGTGCAGCCTGGCCACCAGCTCCGCCTCGATCGGCACGAAACGGAACGCGAACTTCTCGGCCAGCCGCCGCAGACCGTCCGTCGGCAGCCCGCCCGACCAGAAGAACGCGTCGAGCTCGCCCCGCCGCAGCCGGTCCGGAGCGGTGCCGATGCCGTCGCCCATCGGGCGGATGTCCGTCTCCGGGTCGATCCCGGCCGTCCTGAGCACCCGCTCGGCTATCAGCCGGACACCGGACTCCGGCGGCCCGACCGACACCCGCTTGCCGCGCAGGTCCGACACGGAGCGGATGTGCGAGTCGCTGGGGACGACGAGCTGCACGTAGTCGTCGTAGAGGCGGGCCACACCGCGCAGCCCCGCGGCGCCCGGGCCGTGGTTCACCTCGTACGTCTCCACCGCGTCCGCCGCGGCGATGGTGAAGTCGGCCCGGCCGGTCGCCACCCGCGCGACGTTCTCCTGTGAGCCGTCGCTGGTCAGCAGCCGCACCTTCAGATCGGGCATGTCCTTGGCGAACGCGGTGCGCAGCCGCACGCCGTACTCCTGGTAGACCCCGCGCAGGGTCCCCGTGCTGAAGGTGATCGTCCCGCTCGGCGGGGCTTCGCCCAGGGGCAGCAGCCACCACAGCAGCAGCCCGAGGACCACGACCCCGGCGGCCGTGCCCTGGAGGCCGCGACGTCGTCCGATGCGGGGGAACGGCTTTGGCATGCGCGCGATCCTGCCAGCGGGACGGCGTGCTGACCAGGGGCGGCCGGTCAGGCGGGCGGCCGGTGCCGTCCCGGCCGGCGGCTAACCTCGCGGGTATGAGTTCCTCGCCCGCCGAACTGGTCCGTGAGTTCCACCGTGCCTTCGGGCTCGACGCCCGCCCCACGCCCACCCGGGTGCCGCCGGAACTCGCCGCGCACCGCGGGGAACTGCTCGCGGAGGAGGCGGCCGAGGTCGCGGAGGTCTCGGTCGGCGGCCCGCTCGACCGGCTCGCGCACGAGCTGGCGGACGTCGTGTACGTGGCGTACGGCACCGCCCTGGTGCACGGCATCGACCTCGACGAGGTGATCGCCGAGATCCACCGCGCCAACATGACCAAGCTCGGTCCGGACGGCCGGGTCGCCCGCCGCGCCGACGGCAAGGTGCTCAAGGGAGAGCACTACGTGGCGCCCGACGTGTCGGCCGTGCTGCGCCGGCAGGGCTGGGTCCCCGACGGCGCCTGACGCGGGCCGCGTACGTCCGAGCCGGCGGGCCACCGCGGTGAGGACCGGGCGCACCGCACGGCGAGCACCAGCGCCAGCGCGGACAGCGTGGCCGCGTCCTTGAACGCCCTGCGGGTCGAGGCGTCCAGTTCCGGGAAGGTGAACTGGGGCACCTGCGGGACGAGCGCGACCCAGAACCACGGCGAACGCGTCACCGAGTCCGCCTCCAGCGCCCCGGCGACCAGCAGCGGCACCACGACGACCAGGTAGTGGTCGTAGGACGGCCGGGACACCAGGCAGGAGGCCAGCATCAGCAGCGCGGCCGTGTCCGCGAGCCGCGCCGGACCGGGATCGGCGCGCAGCCAGCGCAGCCGGGCGCAGAGCACACCGGCCGCCGCCGCGGCCAGGGCCACCGCCTCGGCCGGGACGGGCGGCAGCCCCAGCCGCGGCAGCACCGCCGGCAGGGACGAGTCGAACGGCCGCATCAGACCGTCCCCGCCCTTGAGCAGGAAGGGCAGGGTGCGGGTGAAGAAGCCGCCCGGGTCCGGCATGATCAGGGCCGCGCCCAGCGACAGGGCCAGGGGCACCGCCACCATCCAGGCCAGCGCCCGCCACCGCCGGGCCAGCACCAGCAGGACGACCACGGGCAGCAGCAGCGGCTTCACCGCCACCGAGAGGCCCAGGACCACCCCGGCCAGGTCCCAGCGGCCCCGGTCGGCCAGCAGCAGCGCCAGCGGCAACGCCAGGGCGCCGACCGCCGTCCAGTTCCCCAGGTTCACCAGGTGGCCGACGGGCGCCCAGCACAGCACCAGCCCCAGCAGCCCCAGCACCGCGAACCGGCTGCACGCCGGCACCCGGAACAGGCGCACCGCGCACCACCAGCCGCCCGTGATCAGGGCCACGCAGGCCAGCGGCGCGGCGACGCGCACCACGGCCGCCGGCAGCGCGGCCTGCCCGGCGGCGAACAGCACGGCACTCGGCAGGTACAGGAAGCGCCGGTCGGCGTACGGAGCGCCACCGCCCAGCCAGATCTGCCCGGCATGGACGACGAACGCGTTGTCCATGCCTCCCCGGGCGAACACGACGGCCACGCGCGCGGCGCGGGCGAACAGGACGACGGCGAGGAGGGCGACCGGGACGGGACCGGCCGGCCGCAGCAGCCATGTGCGCAGCACCGCGGTCGGGGGCACGTCCGGCACGGGTGCCCGCAGGGCGTCACGAAGCTCCGTCACGCGTGTCATTTTGGGCCAGTTGACCCCATGCGGGAGGAAGCGGCCGGTCGTGTCGCCGTCACGAGGACGCAAAGCCCTCCGCCGGGGCGTCGCCCCCCTGGATCCGCGCGGTGCCCGGCCTGGACGGGCGTGACGCTGCGCCGTCCCGGGGCCGTCCGGGAACCGCCTACCCTTGACGCATGACCAGCAGCAGCGACCGGAGCCCCGCAGTGGACGTTCAAGGACCCAAGAGCTACGAGATCCGCACCTACGGGTGCCAGATGAACGTCCACGACTCCGAGCGGCTGGCGGGCCTGCTCGAGGACGCCGGCTACGTGCGGGCGCCGGAAGGGGCGGACGGCGACGCGGACGTCGTCGTCTTCAACACCTGCGCCGTCCGGGAGAACGCCGACAACCGGCTGTACGGCAACCTGGGGCACCTCGCGCCACAGAAGGCGAAGCGGCCCGGGATGCAGATCGCGGTCGGCGGCTGCCTGGCGCAGAAGGACCGGGACACCATCGTGAAGAAGGCGCCCTGGGTGGACGTCGTCTTCGGCACGCACAACATCGGCAAGCTGCCCGTCCTGCTGGAGCGCGCCCGCGTGCAGCAGGAGGCGCAGGTCGAGATCGCCGAGTCCCTGGAGGCGTTCCCCTCCACGCTGCCGACGCGGCGCGAGAGCGCGTACGCGGCCTGGGTCTCGATCTCCGTCGGCTGCAACAACACCTGCACGTTCTGCATCGTCCCCGCTCTGCGCGGCAAGGAGAAGGACCGCCGCCCCGGCGACATCCTCGCCGAGGTCGAGGCCCTGGTCGCCGAGGGCGTCTCCGAGATCACGCTGCTCGGCCAGAACGTCAACGCCTACGGTTCCGACATCGGGGACCGCGAGGCGTTCAGCAAGCTGCTGCGGGCCTGCGGGAACATCGACGGGCTGGAGCGGGTCCGCTTCACCTCGCCGCACCCGCGCGACTTCACCGACGACGTGATCGCCGCGATGGCCGAGACCCCGAACGTCATGCCGCAGCTGCACATGCCGCTCCAGTCCGGCTCCGACACGGTGCTGAAGGCTATGCGCCGCTCCTACCGGCAGGAGCGCTACCTCGGGATCATCGAGAAGGTCCGCGCCGCCATCCCGCACGCCGCGATCACCACCGACATCATCGTGGGCTTCCCCGGCGAGACCGAGGAGGACTTCGAGCAGACGCTGCACGTCGTGCGCGAGGCGCGCTTCGCGCAGGCGTTCACCTTCCAGTACTCCAAGCGTCCGGGCACCCCGGCCGCCGAGATGGAGGACCAGATCCCCAAGGAGGTCGTCCAGGCGCGCTACGAGCGGCTGGTCGCGCTCCAGGAGGAGATCTCCTGGGAGGAGAACAAGCAGCAGGTCGGCCGCACGCTGGAGCTCATGGTCGCCGAGGGCGAGGGCCGCAAGGACGGCGCCACCCACCGTCTCTCCGGCCGCGCCCCCGACAACCGCCTGGTCCACTTCACCAAGCCCGAGCAGGACGTGCGCCCCGGCGACGTGGTCACGGTCGAGATCACCTACGCCGCCCCGCACCACCTCCTCGCCGAGGGCCCGGTGCTCGACGTGCGGCGCACGCGCGCGGGTGACGCGTGGGAGAAGCGCAACGCCGCCGAGGCCGCCCAGCCGGCCGGTGTCATGCTCGGCCTGCCGAAGGTGGGGGTGCCCGAGCCGCTGCCGGCCGCCGCGAGCAGCGGCTGCGGCTGCGACTGACCCGTCGGGCGAGCGGCCGCCCGGCGACCGGCCGTCCGGCGGCGTTACCCTGCGGATCATGCTTGTCGCCGCCGCTGTCTGCCCCTGCCCGCCCCTCCTCGTGCCCGAAGTGGCCGCGGGAGCCGCACCCGAGCTGGACTCCGCCCGGGCCGCCTGCACGGACGCGCTGGGCGTGCTCGCCGCCGCCCGGCCCGACCTGCTGGTAGTCGTCGGCCCCGCCGACGTCTCCGGGCACGGCGTTTTCCCGGAGGGCACCCGGGGCTCGTTCCGCGGCTTCGGCGTGGACCTGGAGGTACGGCTCGGCCGGGACACGGGCGCCGGGGCCGGGGGCGAGCTGCCGCCCTCGCTCTCCGTCGCCGCCTGGCTCCTGGAGCGCACCGGCTGGTCCGACGCCCCGGTCGAGGGACTCGGCGTGGGGGAGTCGACGGCACCCGAGCGGTGTGCGGCGGCCGGCCGGGACCTCGCCGCGCGGGCAGACCGCGTGGCGCTGCTGGTGATGGGCGACGCCAGCGCGCGGCGTACGCTCAAGGCGCCGGGCTATCTCGACGAACGGGCCGGACCCTTCGACGCGGGCATCGCCCGAGCACTGGGGGAGGCCGACACATCGGCTCTCCTGGCGCTCGGCCCGGAGCCGGCGCACGAATTGAAGGCCTCGGGCCGGGCCCCCTGGCAGGTGCTGGCCGGCGCGGCCGAGGGCGCCGGTCTCTCCGGCACGCTGCTCCACGACGACGCGCCGTACGGAGTGGGGTACCTGGTCGCGGCCTGGTCGTGAGCGAGACGCGGCGGACACGGCGGACGGCCGGGACGCATCGCGCCTCCCGGCCGTCCGCCGACGCCTCTCAGGACGTGGACGGCGGTCCCTCCGGCGGCGTCGGAGCGGAAGTGCCGCCCGGCGCCGTGCCGGGGCCCTGGTCCGGGCTCGTGCCCGCCTCCGGGGCCGTACGGGTCTCCGGGGTCGTCCCGCCCTTGTGGGCGAGCCGGTCCATGGCGTCCTTGGCCTTGTCCGTGCCCGCGTGGATCTTGTCGCTGTACTTGCCCTTGGTCTTCTCGTCGACCACCTTCGCGGCCTTGTCGAGACTCTGCCCGATCGAGCCGCCGTGGCGCTGGGCGAGGTCCGACACCTTCTCCTTCGCCGGGCCGATCCTGGCCTTCATGTTGTCCAGCAGACCCATGGTTCACCTTCCCTGACGGGGCGGATTCCTTCTCCCCGGCGGTCGAGTTCCCCTCCGGCCCATCGACTACCGAAGGAGTCACGCAAAAACGCCCATACTCACTCGATACCTTACTCGTCCTACCCCGTCACCTGCCGTCACACGACTCGTGCGAGGCGCCTCCTGCGGGGTTTGGGAGACTGGTGCGGTGAGCAGCGCACCCCCCGCCCCCCGCGTCATCGCCGTCGTCGGCCCCACTGCGGCCGGAAAGTCCGATCTGGGCGTCTTTCTGGCCCAGCGCCTCGGCGGCGAGGTCGTCAACGCCGATTCCATGCAGCTCTACCGAGGGATGGACATCGGCACCGCGAAGCTGACGCCCGAGGAGCGCGGTGGCGTGCCGCACCACCTGCTCGACATCTGGGACGTGACGGTCACGGCCTCCGTCGCCGAGTACCAGCGGCTCGCCCGGGAGCGGATCGACGCGCTGCTCGCCGAGGGGCGCTGGCCGGTCCTGGTCGGCGGCTCCGGTCTGTACGTTCGCGGGGCCGTGGACAACCTGGAGTTCCCCGGTACCGATCCCGAGGTGCGCGCCCGGCTGGAGGACGAGCTCACGCTGCGCGGCTCCGGCGCTCTGCACGCCCGCCTCGCCGCCGCCGACCCCGAGGCCGCGCGGGCGATCCTGCCCAGCAACGGCCGCCGGATCGTGCGGGCCCTCGAGGTGATCGAGATCACCGGCCGCCCCTTCACCGCGAACCTCCCGGGCCACGACTCGGTCTACGACACCGTCCAGATCGGCGTCGACGTCGCCCGCCCCGAACTCGACGAACGCATCGCGCGCCGGGTCGACCGCATGTGGGAGGCGGGGCTCGTGGACGAGGTGCGCGCGCTGGAGGCGCGGGGCCTGCGCGAGGGGCGTACGGCATCGCGTGCACTCGGCTACCAGCAGGTGCTCGCGGCGCTCGCGGGGGAGTGCACGCTCGACGAGGCGCGCGCGGAGACGGTGCGCGCCACGAAACGCTTCGCGCGGCGTCAGGACTCGTGGTTCCGGCGGGACCCCCGTGTGCACTGGCTGAGCGGGGCTGCGGCGGATCTCACAGAACTTCCGCATCTCGCCCTGGCGTTGGTCGAACGACCGGTTACAGCCTGATCACGTCATGGCATCGGGACGCCCAGGCCGTCATCCAGGCCTCCGGCGCCGTGCCATCATCAAGCTCGGATCGACCGAGTGAAGTCCTAGTTGGGAGGGCGCGTGGCGATGGAGGCCGGCCCTCGCGACACCGCACAAGACACCGACCGCATCACCGTGGAACGTGGCGGCGCGGAACCGGACGACGACTCGTTGAGCCCCGACGGGCCCGACGAGACGCAGGGCGGCGTGACCGCGGACGGACCCGGGCCCGAGGAGATGTTCGCCGGGCCCGAGGTGGAGGTCGAGCTGCGCCCCCAGCGGCGGCTGCGCCTCTGGCAGCTGGCCCCGATCGTGGGCCTGGCCGTCATCGGCTCCCTGATGTTCGCCTTCCCGCTGGCCTTCGACGGCGACAACGGCGCCGTGATCGCCATGCTGGGCCTGCTGATCTGCTCCTGCTCGGCGGGCTGGGGCATGATGGCCGCCCGCCGCGTCGGCCACACCTGGCCGGGCCTGCCGCCGCGCGGTTCCGGGCGGCGCCTGGACTGGCGGGTGATCGGCGCGTACGTCGTCGTCGTCGCCGTGGTCGTGGTCCTCGCCGTCTGGCGGGTCGCCCGGCTCCGCTAGTGCCCTGCCGGGCGTCGCGAGCCGGTGACCCTTTCCGGTCACAGCACTGGGCCGCGCACCGGGCCCCGGCTTCACCGGCGGCGCGCCCGGACACCGGCTCCGCCAAGACCCGGGCACCGCGCTCACCGCGGACCGGCCCCTGCGGCCGCTGGACATGATCACCGGGTTGCCTGAGCGACCCCGTACGATCGAGCCATGAGCACGCGCATCCCCTTCCTCAAGGGCCACGGCACGGAGAACGACTTCGTGATCGTCCCGGACCCGGAGAACGCCGTCGAGCTGTCCCCGGCGGCCGTCGCCGCCCTGTGCGACCGCCGCGCGGGCATCGGCGGGGACGGGGTGCTGCACGTCGTGCGCTCCGCAGCGCACCCCGAGGCCCGCGGCATGGCGGCCGAGGCGGAGTGGTTCATGGACTACCGCAACGCCGACGGCTCCGTCGCGGAGATGTGCGGCAACGGCGTGCGGGTGTTCGCGCGCTACCTCCAGCACGCCGGACACACGACGGAGGGCGACCTCGCGATCGCCACGCGCGGGGGCGTGAAGGCGGTGCACATCGCCAAGGACGGTGACATCACCGTCGGCATGGGCCGGGCGAGGCTCCCCGAAGGGGACGTCACCGTGAGCGTCGGCGGGCGCAGTTGGCCCGCGCGCAACGTGAACATGGGCAACCCGCACGCCGTCGCCTTCGTCGACGACCTCGCCGACGCCGGCAACCTGCTCTCCCCGCCGCCCTTCAGCCCGGCCTCCGCCTACCCGGACGGCGTGAACGTCGAGTTCGTCGTCGACCGCGGCCCCCGCCACGTCGCCCTGCGCGTGCACGAGCGCGGCTCGGGCGAGACCCGCTCGTGCGGCACGGGCGCGTGTGCCGTCGCTGTGGCGGCCGCCCGGCGCGACGGCGCCGACCCGACGGCCACCGGGACCCCGGCGACGTACACGGTGGACCTCCCCGGCGGAACGCTGGTGATCACCGAGCGGCCGGACGGCGAGATCGAGATGACCGGCTCCGCCGTGATCGTCGCCGAGGGCGAGATCGACGCGAAGTGGCTGGAAACAGCGGCTGGCTGACGGTCGGTCGGCTGGATATCGCAGCCCCGGCGGCCCATGGGAAGGTCATACGTATGCCCGGAGGCGGGAACGGGCGGCGAATCCACGGCTGACCACCTGACAGGTGACTCAAAACCGTAAACCTCCTGGCCATCGCTCGAATGGGTGATCCGTTTCACGCTCGCCGAGAGACGGCCGGTCGGGCGTGCTGGGCTCGGTAGCATCAATCACCGGCCCGGACGGGGGATCCGTAGCCAACCCCTGTGCCGAGTATGCCCTGGGGCGCCCCGTCCGCCGGTCCACGCAGCCGGAGGTGCCCATGAGTGCGGATGCCACGAATCCTGCGGCCCCGGGCCCGGTGGTTCCCGTGGGGCCACGGCGCAGGGCCCGCCCGCGGATCGACCTGCGCCGGCTCGGCCGTGCCGCACTGCTCGGGACGACCGCCCGCGACCGGCTGCCGGACGCCATCGGCCACGTGGCCGAGGCCCATCGCGCGCACTTCCCGGAAACGGACCTCGAACCGCTGCGCCGCGCCTACGTCCTGGCCGAGTCCTCGCACCGCGGCCAGATGCGCAAGAGCGGCGAGCCCTACATCACGCATCCGCTCGCGGTGACCCTCATCCTCGCCGAACTCGGCGCCGAGACCACGACGTTGACCGCGTCCCTGCTGCACGACACCGTCGAGGACACCGACGTGACGCTGGACCAGGTACGCGAGCAGTTCGGCGAGGAGGTCCGCTACCTCGTCGACGGCGTCACCAAGCTGGAGAAGGTCGACTACGGCGCGGCCGCCGAGCCCGAGACCTTCCGCAAGATGCTCGTCGCCACCGGCAACGACGTCCGCGTGATGTCGATCAAACTCGCCGACCGGCTGCACAACATGCGCACTCTCGGCGTGATGCGCCCGGAGAAACAGGCCCGTATCGCGAAAGTGACCCGGGACGTCCTCATCCCGCTCGCCGAACGGCTCGGCGTGCAGGCGCTCAAGACCGAGCTGGAGGACCTCGTCTTCGCGATCCTGCACCCCGAGGAGTACGCGCACACGCGGGAGTTGATCGCGGAGAACGCGGGCCGCCCGGGCGACCCGCTCACCGAGGTCGCCGAGCAGGTGCGCGGGGTGCTGCGCGAGGCGGACGTTCCCGCCGAAGTGCTGGTCAGACCACGGCACTTCGTCTCCGTGCACCGGGTCTCGCGCAAACGCGGCCGACTGCGCGGCAGCGACTTCGGGCGGCTGCTGGTGCTGGTGAACGAGGACGCCGACTGCTACGCCGTACTCGGCGAGCTGCACACCTGCATGACGCCCGTCGTCTCGGAGTTCAAGGACTTCATCGCCGTACCCAAGTTCAACCTGTACCAGTCGCTGCACACCGCCGTCGCCCGCGAGGACGGACAGGTCGTCGAAGTCCTCATCCGCACCCACCAGATGCACAAGGTCGCCGAGGCCGGGGTCGTCGCACTCGGCAATCCCTACGCCCCTCCCGGGGAGGAGCACTCCGCGAGTGACGGCGAGCGCGCCGACCCCACCCGCCCCGGCTGGCTCTCCCGCCTCCTCGATTGGCAGCGGGCCGCGCCGGACCCCGACACCTTCTGGTCCACCCTGCGCGAGGACCTCGCCCAGGACCGCGAGATCACCGTCTTCCGGCCCGACGGGGGCACCCTGGGCCTGCCCGAGGGCGCCACCTGCGTGGACGCCGCGTACGCCCAGTACGGCGAGGACGCGCACGCATGCATCGGCGCCCGCGTCAACGGCCGTCTGGCGACGCTGAGCACCGTGCTGAAGGACGGCGACACCGTCCAGCTGCTGATGGGCCAGGACCCGGCCTCCGAGCCCTCCCGGGAATGGCTGGACCACGCCCACACCCCGGCCGCCCGCATCGCCATCCAACGCCGCCTGGCCACCCGTCAGTCGGCCGCGGACCAAGTCCACGACGCCGGCGGGGACGCCGCACCGGCCGCGGGCAGTCCTGCGCGCGCCGACTCCGCCGCGGCCGCGCGGGCCGGCGCGGACCCCGGCCCGTCGCCGGTTCCGGTGCATGCCGGAGCGGTCCCGCCGGCCGGGCTCGACGTGCCGGGCGCCTTCGGGCCGGCGGCGAGCGTCGTGGTCGTCGGCCGGCCCGACACGGCCGCACGGCTCGCGGGCTGCTGCACGCCCGTGCCGCCCGACGAGATCACCGGCTTCGCCGTGCGCGGGGGAATGGTGACCGTGCACCGCGCGGAATGCGCCGCGGTCGCGCGGATGAGAAACGCGGGGCGCGCGGAGTTCGGCGTGCGCTGGGGGGAGAACGCCGCGTGCCGTGTCACCCTGCTCGCGGAATCGTTCGGCCGCCCCCACCTGCTGGCCGACCTCACCGAGGCCATCGCCCTCGAGGGCGTCGAGATCGTCTCCGCGACCGTGGCCCCGCCGGCCCAGCAGCGCGTCCGCCACACGTACACCCTCCAACTCCCCGACGCGGCCGGGCTCCCGGCCCTGATGCGCGCGATGCGCAACGTTCCGGGCGTCTACGACGTGAGCCGCACCCAGCCTCAGCCACCAGGGGTGTGAGCGGTAGGACCCCGCGCCCCCGCGGCCCTCGGCGTGCTCCCGTGGGGCTCTTTCGGGTGGGTTGGGCGCGCGTCGGCGCGGTGGGGCGAGTGGGCGCTGGTAGCGGTGGTCCATGCCGCTCAGCCTTGGATCACGTGTCCCGCGTCGCCTGAAGGCGACCCTCCTCGCGTCCGCCGTCTCCGTCTGTCTCGTCGCCGCGAGTGCTCCGGCCGAGCCGCTGGGCGTCGGTGACCGGCTCTTCCCCTACCTGGGCAACCCCGGGTACGACGTGTCGTCGTACGACCTGTCGTTCACCTATGCCGGAGACAACGGCAAGCCGCTCCAGGCCGTCACCACGATCGACGCGTGGGCCACCGAGGACCTGGAGCGCGTGAACCTCGACTTCGCGCACGGCAAGGTCGACGCCGTGGAGGTCGACGGGCTGCCGGCCGACTTCACGACCGCGGGCGAGGATCTCGTGGTCACCCCGAAGATCCCGCTGCCGCGGGGCAGTTGGATGCGTGTCACCGTGCACCACACCAGCGATCCCGTGTCCAGGAAGGGACGCGACGGCGGCTGGGTCCGCACCACGGACGGTCTCGCCATGGCCAACCAGGCCGACGCCGCCCACCTGGTGTTCCCGTGCAACGACCACCCCTCCGACAAGGCGATGTTCACCTTCCACGTCACCGCGCCCGACGGGTACACGGCCGTCGCCAACGGCCTCCCGGCCGGTGTCACGCGGACCGGCGGGACGACGACCTGGACGTACCGCACCCGGCACCCCATGGCCACCGAACTGGCTCAGGTGTCCATCGGCCGCTCCACCGTGGTGCACCGCACCGGCCCGCACGGCCTGCCCCTGCGCGACGTCGTCCCCACCGAGGACCGCGAGGTGCTCGAACCCTGGCTGGCCAGGACCCCCGACCAGATCGCCTGGATGGAGAGCAAGGTCGGGACGTACCCCTTCGAGACGTACGGCGTGCTCATGGCCTCCGCCGCCACCGGCTTCGAACTCGAGACGCAGACCCTGTCCCTCTTCGAGAAGAAGCTGTTCACCGAACCCGCCTACCCCCGGTGGTACGTCGAGTCGATCATGGTGCACGAGCTGTCCCACCAGTGGTTCGGCGACAGCGTCAGCCCCCGCACCTGGTCCGACCTGTGGCTCAACGAGGGCCACGCCACCTGGTACGAGGCCCTGTACGCCGACGAGAAGGCGAAGAAGCCGCTGGAGACCCGCATGAAGGCCGCCTACGGCGCCTCGGACCGCTGGCGCGAGGCCGGCGGACCGCCCGCGCTGCCCAAGCCGCCGAAGCCCGGCCGGAAGATCGGGGTCTTCCGCGCGAACGTCTACGACGGCGCCGCCCTCGTCCTGTACGCGCTGCGCCAGGAGATCGGCAAGCCGGACTTCGAGCGCCTGGAGCGCGCCTGGGTGCGGGCCCACCGGGACGGCACGGCCACCACCGCCGACTTCGAGCGCCTGGCCTCGGGCATCGCCGGACGTGACCTGAGCGGCTTCTTCCAGGCCTGGCTGTACGGCGAGAAGACCCCGCCCATGCCCGGCCACCCCGACTGGAAGCCCGCCCCGCCGCCGAAGACGGCGAAGAGGTGAGTGGACGTGAACGGACGTGGGGAACGCGAATGGAGGAACCCGGTGGTGGGACCCGGAGGAATATCGCAGTGACGAGACGGGCCGTACCGTGCGACCATCTTCGGACCGGCGCCGCACGGGGCCACGGGAATCTCCCGGGGCGCCCGTACGTTGTGACCGGTGACGGACTCTCCCACCACGTAAGGACCAAATGACCTCCTCTTCTTCCTCTTCCCAGTCGTTCGAGGCGTCCCAGGACAGCAAGCGCCTCGCGCACTCCTACCCCGAAGGTCTCCGGGCCGATGCCCTGATGGAAGAGGACGTCACCTGGAGCCACGAGTTCGACGGAGACCGGGACGGCGATCAGTTCGACCGTTCCGAGCGGGCGGCGCTGCGCCGTGTCGCGGGTCTGTCCACCGAGCTCGAGGACGTCACCGAGGTCGAGTACCGCCAGCTCCGCCTGGAGCGGGTCGTGCTCGTCGGCGTATGGACCTCGGGGACCGCGCGGGACGCGGAGAACTCCCTGGCCGAGCTGGCCGCCCTCGCCGAGACCGCGGGCGCGGTCGTGCTCGACGGCGTCATCCAGCGCCGCGACAAGCCCGACGCGGCCACCTACATCGGCTCCGGCAAGGCGAACGAGCTGCGCGACATCGTGCTGGAGACCGGCGCGGACACCGTCATCTGCGACGGTGAGCTCAGCCCGGGCCAGCTGATCCACCTCGAGGACGTCGTCAAGGTCAAGGTCATCGACCGTACGGCCCTGATCCTGGACATCTTCGCCCAGCACGCCAAGTCCCGAGAGGGCAAGGCGCAGGTCGCGCTCGCCCAGATGCAGTACATGCTGCCGAGGCTGCGCGGCTGGGGTCAGTCGCTGTCCCGGCAGATGGGCGGCGGCAGCGGCGGCGGCCTCGCCACCCGCGGTCCCGGTGAGACCAAGATCGAGACGGACCGTCGGCGGATCCGCGAGAAGATGGCGAAGATGCGCCGGGAGATCGCGGAGATGAAGACCGGCCGCGAGATCAAGCGCCAGGAGCGGCGCCGCAACAAGGTGCCCTCCGTCGCCATCGCCGGCTACACCAACGCCGGCAAGTCCTCCCTGCTCAACCGGCTCACCGGCGCGGGTGTCCTGGTCGAGAACGCGCTGTTCGCGACCCTGGACCCGACCGTGCGCCGGGCCGAGACCCCGAGCGGGCGGCTCTACACCCTGGCGGACACCGTCGGCTTCGTCCGGCACCTGCCGCACCACCTGGTCGAGGCCTTCCGCTCCACCATGGAGGAGGTCGGCGACTCCGACCTGATCCTGCACGTGGTGGACGGCTCCCATCCCGACCCGGAGGAGCAGCTGGCCGCGGTGCGCGAGGTGATCAGGGACGTCGGCGCCACCGACGTACCCGAGATCGTCGTGGTCAACAAGGCGGACGCGGCGGACCCGCTGGTGCTCCAGCGGCTGCTGCGGATCGAGAAGCGCTCGATCGTCGTCTCGGCCCGCTCCGGGCAGGGCATCACCGAGCTGCTCGCACTGATCGACAGCGAGCTGCCCCGACCGTCCGTCGAGATCGAGGCGCTGGTGCCGTACACCCACGGCAAGCTGATCGCCCGTGCCCACACCGAGGGCGAGGTGATCTCCGAGGAGCACACCGCGGAGGGCACCTTGCTCAAGGCCCGGGTGCACGAGGAGCTCGCGGCGGAACTGGCGCCGTTCGTGCCCGCCCCCGCGCTCTGACCCACAGCAGTACGGCCCGAGGGCCCGCCCCCTGTCGAAGGGGGCGGGCCCTCGGCGTCGTCACCGGGTCAGCGGCCGCCGTAGGTCCTGCTCATGTTCTGGTACAGCGCCTCCGCGCCCCGCCCCAGCTGCGGACCCGCCAGCCAGGTGTGGTCCGCCGGGCCGATCGAGGTGTTGGACACCAGCTTCGTCCTGCCGTTCACCACGCGGAACCAGCCGCCGCCGGAGGAGCCGCCGGTCATGGTGCAGCCGATGCGGTACATCGTCGGGAGCGACGGGCTGAGCGACAGCCGGCCCGGCCGGTCGACGCAGCGGAACATGTTCAGACCGTTGTACGGAGGCGCGGCCGGGTAGCCCCAGGCGCCCATCGTGGCGACCCGCGCCGTCGGCGGCGCGGAGAAGTCCACGTCCAGCGCCGCCCCGACGGTCTCCTCCAGCGACCGGGAACCGGACTCCGGCTTCACGTGCAGTACTGCGTAGTCGTACGCCGCGCCCGCGCCGCCCGTCTCCGCGCCGCCCTGGATCCACTGGCTGGACGTGGATGCCCAGTCCGCCCACCAGGCGCCGTACGGGGCGACCTCGGAGGCCTTCGCGTTGCTCAGCTGCGCCGCGGACCTGCCGAGGTCGTTGTAGGCCGGCACGAAGGCGATGTTGCGGTACCAGCCGCCCTTCTTGCCTGCGTGCACGCAGTGGCCGGCGGTCCACACCAGGTTGGACTTGCCCGGGTGGTTGACGTCCTTGACGACCGTGCCCGAGCAGACCATCGAGCCCTGGGGCGAGTCGAAGAAGACCTTGCCGACCGGAGCGGCGTTCTCGTGGTACGGCGTCTTCTCCGCCTGCGCCCGGACCGGCTGCGGCGCCGGGTCGCTGACACCCTGGTCTGCGGCGGCGTCCTGGGTGGAGACCGTCTTGTTCGCCTCCTGGGCGGACTTCATCCGCTCGGGCTGCCACAGGCCCTTGATCACCGGGTTGACGAAGTCCTTGGCCTCACTGAGCCACTTGTCCTTGTCCCAGTTCTTCCAGCCGCCGCGCTGCCACTTGTCGACATCGATCCCGTGCTCCTTGAGCTTGTCCGCGATGTCGGCCGGAATCCTGACCTTGCCGTCGCCGCTGCCGCCGTCCGCGGACTGCGAGGCGGCGGCGTCCGGCGTGCCGGCGGCGTCGGTCTTGCCCGAGCCGTCGCAGGCGGTGGCGGTGAGCGCCAGGGCCGCGACGAGCCCGGTGGCGGCCAGGACGGTGCGCCGGCGCGCGCGCCGGGGCGTGGCGGAACCAGGTATGAACTGCATGGTGCGATGAACCCCCGTCGGTTGGTGTGAGACGCCGTGCGCCCGGACCGAGCGCCGTGCGCCCTTGGTGTCACGCGCTTGTCATCCGGGCGTTTCCCCGCGGAGCCGTCCGGAGCGGCACCCCACTATGCCCGGGGAGTCGAGTGCGAACGGCGGCGGGATGGTGAAGGTTCCCGTGAGACACCCCGCCGCCTTCGGCCTGCCTACTGTCCTGCGAACTTGCCGCTGACCGAGTCGTACACGCCCTTGGCCGCCGGGCCCAGCCGCGGACCCGCCAGCCAGCCGGCCGTCACCGGACCGATCGAGGTGTTGGAGACCAGAGCGGGCTTGCCGTCCGAGCCGGTCGCGACCCAACCGCCGCCGGAGGAGCCGCCGGTCATGGTGCAGCCGATGCGGTACATCGTCGGGTCCGAGGCGTTCAGCGACAGCCGGCCCGGCTTGTCCTGGCACTGGTACAGCCGCTGTCCGTCGTACGGCGGCGCGGCCGGATAACCGGTCGCGGTCAGGCTCCGCACCTGCGGTACGGCCGGGGCGGCGAAGTCCACGGGCAGCGCCGCGCCGACGGTCTCCTCCAGCGACTTGCCGGCGCCGCCCTGCTCGGGCGTCACATGGATGACGGCGAAGTCGTAGGCGGCACCCTGCCCGCCGGTCGGACCGCCCTGCTCGATCCACTGCTCCGAGGTCTGCGCCCAGTCCCCCCACCACACGCCGTACGGCGCGACCTCGTCCCTGCCGGCGTTCTCCAGCTCGGCGGTGCTGCGGCCCGCGTCGTTGTACGACGGCACGAAGGCGATGTTGCGGTACCAGCCGCCCTTCTTGCCCGCGTGCACGCAGTGGCCGGCCGTCCACACGAGGTTGGACTTGCCCGGGTGGGCCGGGTCCTGAACGACCGTCGCCGAACAGACCATCGTGCCCTCGGGGGAGTCGAAGAACACCTTCCCCGCCGTCGCCGCGTTCGCGTGGTACGTCGGCTGGACCGCAGCCGCCTTCACCGGGGCCGGGGTCGGGTCGGTGACACCCTGGTCGCCGGAGAGGTCGTTGTCGTCCACGCCCTTGTCCGGGTCCTTCGCACGGCGCATGCGGTCGGGATCCCACAGGTCCTTGATGATCGGGTTGACGAAGTCCTTCGCCTCACGGAGCCAGTCGTCCTCGTTCCAGTCCTTCCAGGCGCCGTTCTTCCACTTGTCGATGTCGATCCCGTGTTCCTTGAGCTTCTTCCTGAGGTCGTCCGGGATCTTGATCTTTCCGTCGCCGGCTGCGCCCGTGTCGTCGGCGGTCGCGACGGCGGTGGGCCGGTTGTCGGCCTCGCTGTCGCCCGAGTCGCAGCCGGTGGCGAAGAGCGCGAGCACCGAGGCCAGGGCCACGGAGGTCAGCACGGGTGAGGTTGTGCGGCGGGCGCCCCCTCCTCGACGAGCGTTGAAGAACGGGCGTATGGGTCGCATGCTCTGACTCCCCCTGCTGTGAACGGACTTGCCCCTTGCCTTCGCGTTCCCACCTTGAAATCAGGCCCAGTTCACCCTGGTCTCTCGGCGGGCGCGAACGGCACCACACACTATGCGCTCGGCGCGGGGGACCGCCGACGGATCGGCAACGGTTTCGCTACGGGCAGCGGTTTCGCCACAGGCTGCCTGGTCTGGCAGTTCGTCCGAGTCCCGCCCCTCAGCGGGCCCGTGGGGCGTGCGCCACGGCACCGTCGTCACCGCAGAGGCGGCTCAGCGTCTCGACCGCGTCCCGCAGACCGGCGCAGCGCGGAAAGCCTCCGCAGGTCCGCCGCTCCCAGCCCGGACCGGCGGGCAGGACGGCAGGCCGCCTGCGCGCACCCGGCGCCCCCCATTCCAGGGCCGCGACGTGCCGCGCCAGCGGCACCGACGCGGTGGAGCGGGCCTGCGACCACAGGACCACGGCGGTCGGACCGGTGCGACGGACGCAGGCGATCAGCGCCTCCACCGGCACGGCGGCGCCCAGCATCCGGGTCGGCACCCCGCGCTCGCCCAGCGCCGCGTTCAGCGCCTCCAGGGGGAGGGAGTGCTGCTCACCGGGCGCGCAGGCCAGCACCACCGGCGGAATGTCCACCCGCGCCGCTGCGCGCGGCAGCAGCAGCGGCGCGCTGCGCAGTGTGCTCGACACCTGCCAGGACAGCAGGTGCTCCACCTCCACGTACCGGTCGCCGGACGACTCCCACTTACGGCCCACCGCGCGCAGGGTCGGCACCATCACCTCCTCCCACGCCACCGTCAGCCCGTACCGCCCGACCGCCTCCAGCAGCCGGCTCTCCAGCTCCGGCGAGTCCAGGCGCACCGCGGCGCGGGCCAGGCCCCGGCACTCCTGCCGCACGTCGCCCAGCGGCAGCCCGCCGCCGGCGCCCCCGCGGCGGGGCGGCTCTCCCGCGCCGGACGACGGCGCGGGCCGGTCGGAGGTCACGGCGGCGGCCGGTTCGGCACGCCCGGCCGGGCCGCGCCCGAGGCGGGTCAGCCGGGCGGCCTCTGCGGGTGGCGCGCCCGCCGCCGTCAGCCGGCACATCTCCTCCACCATCGCGATGTCCTCGGGACTCCAGCGGCGGTGTCGTCCCCGCTCCCGGACGGCGGGCCCCAGACCATACCGGCGGTCCCAGGAGCGCAGGGTGGTCGGGGAGACGCCCAGGCGGCGGGCCAGGGCGCCCGTGGTCAGCCCCGCCGCGGGCGGTGTTTCGTCGCTCATGTCCCCGTACCTCGCTCGGCCGGCTTCCCCTGCGATCCCCATTGTCCGATGCGAGTCCGATGCGAGTTGTCTCCCGCCGCACGGTGATTCGCCTGCCGCCTCACGGTGCTTCCCGCGGCACGGTGATTCGCCTGCCGCCTCACGGTGCCTCCCGGCGTCTGTTGTTCTGCCTCCCGCCCCTGCCGTCGCACGCCGGCCTTGTGCGGCCGCGGGCCGTGAGTGGTCCCCGTGGTCTCGCCAGGTCCGGCCGAGGACGCCGGTGAGCAACGCTCCACGAACGCAAGGATCTTGAGCGCACCCGTAACCGTGCGGACCGTCCGGGGTTGTAGCGGTGAGGGTCCTGATGTCTGCGTCCGGGACCCCCTGCCGTGGGCGGCCACTCGCCCCGGTGGCGTGATGCCGGCGCCTCGTATCAGTGGCAGGCCGACGCTCTGGGACAGCGGGAGGACAAGGACCGTGACCGTGACGGAGTCTGCGCCCGGAGGCTGTGCGTCGGCGGGGGCGCCCGCCTCGTTCGAGGGGATCCTGCGGCGGCAGTCGGCGCGTGAGTCGGCGGCGCGCACCTATGCGCGCGCCCTGCCGATCGTGCCCGTCCGGGCCCGCGGGCTCACCATCGAGGGCGCGGACGGCCGCCGCTACCTGGACTGCCTCTCGGGTGCGGGCACCCTCGCCCTCGGCCACAACCACCCCGTCGTCCTGGAGGCCATCCGCGACGTACTCGACTCGGGCGCGCCCCTGCACGCCCTCGATCTCGCCACACCCGTCAAGGACGCCTTCGTCACCGAGCTGTTCCACACTCTGCCGCCCGGACTCGCCGACCGGGCGCGCGTGCAGTTCTGCGGCCCGGCCGGCACGGACGCGGTGGAGGCCGCCTTCAAACTCGTCCGGGCCGCCACCGGCCGCACCGGAATCCTGGCCTTCTCCGGCGCCTACCACGGGATGACCGAGGGAGCGCTCGCCGCCTCGGGCCACGCCACCGACGTACGGGTCGCGCGCCTGCCCTACCCGCAGGACTACCGCTGCCCCTTCGGCGTCGGCGGCGCGCGCGGGGCCGAACTCTCCGCCCGCTGGACCGAGTCCGTCCTGGACGACCCGAAGTCGGGCGTACCGCTGCCCGCCGGGATGATCCTCGAACCCGTCCAGGGCGAGGGCGGGGTGATTCCCGCCCCGGACGAATGGATGCGGCGCATGCGCCGGATCACCGAGGACCGGTCCGTCCCGCTGATCGCCGACGAGATCCAGACGGGGGTGGGCCGCACGGGCACCTTCTGGGCGGTGGAGCACAGCGGTGTGACACCGGACGTGATGGTGCTGTCCAAGGCCATCGGCGGCAGCCTTCCGCTGGCCGTCGTGGTCTACCGCGACGACCTCGACGTCTGGCAACCCGGTGCCCACGCGGGAACGTTCCGCGGCAACCAACTCGCCATGGCCGCGGGCACGGCCACCCTGGCCCACGTCCGGGAGAACCGCCTCGCCGAACGCGCGGCATCCCTCGGCCTCCACATGCTGACCCAACTCCGCGACCTGGCTGGCCACTTCCCCTGCGTCGGCGAGGTACGGGGACGGGGACTGATGATCGGCCTCGAACTGGTGAACCCTGAGGGGGAACCCGAGGGCGACAGCGGGGCCGGCGCCGGCTCGGACCTGATCTGCCCCAGGGGCGCCGGGGGCGTCGACGGTGGTGGCGGTGGTGGCGGTGGTGGCGGGCGTGGCGGTGTCGAGCACGGCCCGGGTGCCGGGCCGACGTTGACCCGCGTCCGGGAGCCGCATCCCGCCGCACCCGAACTCGCCGCCGCCGTCCAACGGGAATGCCTGCGGCGGGGCCTGATCGTCGAACTCGGCGGCCGCCACGCAAGCGTCGTACGGCTCCTTCCCCCGCTGACGATCAGCGACGAGCAGGCCGCCGCGGTCGTCGGTCGCCTGGCCGACGCGGTCGAGGCGGCGGCCCGGAGCCACACCGGCCGAGACGGTCAGGAGCGCGGGGCCCCGCGGAGACGGCCGCAACCCACCGGTCACACGGCAGGCACGGGGTAGCGCCCCTGTGCCGCGATTGTCGGCGGGCGCCCCGGGCGCCCCGGGCGCCTCGGGCGAGCAGGTCCGAGCCGACACCGACCCCGCTCGGCCGACCCGGACCGTGCCACCGGGGGCGGACTCGGACGGCTGAGCCGATTGCCTCGTCCGGCCCCGCCGCCCCCACCCCGCCAGACCCTGGAGCCTGGAGCCGGACAGACCGCCGAAGGCGACCGCCCCACCCCCCCGGGCGCCCCACCAGCACCCTTCGAAACACCCAGATCCTCACCCCTTCCGAGCCCTACCGCTTGGTCCGCCCCGCCCCGCCCCGCCCCGCCCCCGCCGTCGCCCGGCCGGCCCGCCATCCGCCCGGACGCATCGACCCGAACATCACCCTGAGGAGCCGTCTTGAACCTCACCTCCGCCCCCCACGGCCGCTCCCACACCCACGACCCGGCCGAGAAGGTCCCCCGTCAGCCGAGAAGGACACCGGCCGCCCTGCGGCCCGACGGCAGGGCCACAGACCTCCTCGAACACCCCGACCCTCACACCGCCGCCCAGGCCGCGGCCGTGGAGAACCTCTTGCGCTGCTGGGTGCGCGAGACCGGAACGGCGGCTCCCTGCTACGGCACCCTCCGTATTCCCCTCCGGGCCAGCGGGACAGCCCTGCTCGTCCCCGTTCACCACTGGTCCCCAACGGGCTGGCACCGCTTCGGCCTCCCGTACCTGGCCGACGCCCCGGAAGACGCCCCGCCGGCCGACGCCGTCACGGTCGCCACCCTGCTGGTCCGGGAAGCACGCACCAGGAACCGCGCCCCCAGGGCCTCGCAGGCGCCCACAGCCGCCGCCCCGTCAGCGAACCGGGCCTTGACCGAGCCCACCGGCACCGCCGCCCTCGACCTCGTCGCCCGTGTCGCCGACTCCGTTCGTGGCACCACCCTCTTCCTTCGTGACCGCCGGCACCGGCCCACCGACGGAACCGACCGCTTCCTCTCCGCCGAGCAGGCCCTCCTGCTCGGACACCCGCTGCACCCGACCCCCAAGAGCCGCGAGGGCCTGTCGGAGGCCGAAGTCCGCCACTACTCGCCCGAATTGCGAGGCTCCTTCCCGTTGCACTGGATGGCGGTCGCCCGCTCCGTCCTGGCCACCGACTCGGCCTGGACCGAATGCGGCCGGACCGTACCCGCCGACCTGCTCACCGCCCGGCTCGCCGGAGCGGGCCTGCCCCTGCCCGACGGATACGCCGCCCTGCCGCTGCATCCATGGCAGTTGCGCGAAGTGCGCCACCGCGCGGGCACGGCGGCCCTGCTCGACGCGGGACTGCTGCGCGATCTGGGTCCCTACGGGCCGCCCTGGTATCCCACCTCCTCCGTGCGCACCGTCCACCGCACGGGCGCGGCCGCCATGCTCAAGCTGTCACTGGGCCTGCACATCACCAACTCCCGTCGTGAGAACCTCCGCAAGGAACTGCACCGGGGTGTAGAGGTCCACCGGCTGCTGCGCAGCGGGCTCTCCCAGCAGTTGCGTGCGGCGCACCCCGGCTTCGACATCGTCCGGGACCCGGCCTGGCTTGCCGTGGACGACCAGGACGGGACACCCGTGCCGGGCCTGGACGTGATGATCCGGCACAACCCGTTCAACCCGTCGGACGACGTCTCCTGCGTCGCCGGACTCGTGGCACCCCGGCCCTACCCCCGGGCCGACGCCCCCCTCACCCTGCGGTCCCGCCTGGCCGAGGTCGTCACCGGCCTCGCCCTACGCACCGGCCGCCCGTCGAGAGCCGTCGCCACCGAGTGGTTCCTGCGCTACCTCGAGCAGGTGGTCCGCCCCGTGCTGTGGCTGGACGGCGAGGCCGGAGTCGCCCTGGAGGCCCACCAGCAGAACACGCTGCTCCTGCTGGACGACGAAGGCTGGCCCGCGGGCGGTCGCTACCGCGACAACCAGGGCTACTACTTCCGCGTCTCCCGGCACGCGGAACTCGACGCCCGGCTGCCCGGCATCGGCGAGCACAGCGACACCTTCGTCTCCGACGACGTCACCGACGAACGCTTCGCCTACTACCTCGCCATCAACAACGTGTTCGGTCTCATCGGCGCCTTCGGCTCCCAACGGCTCGCCGACGAGCGGCTGTTGCTGGCCGCCTTCCGCCGCTTCCTCGCCGACGCGGCCTCCGGCCCCGCCCGTACGCGCTCCACCCTGCCCTTCCGCCTGCTCGACTCCCCGGTCCTGCGCTGCAAGGCCAACCTGCTGACCCGGCTGCACGGCCTCGACGAACTCGTCGGCCCGGTCGACACCCAGTCCGTCTACGTCACCATCGCCAACCCCCTGTACCTCTGATCCGCGCCCCTACCTCTGACCCGCACCCCGACTCGCGTCAGCCGTAAACCCTCCGTCCCCCGTAAACCCGTCTTCCGAGAGGAGCGCGCCATGCCTCCCACCGATGCCGGCGCCGACACCGGTCAAGCGCAGGCAACCGCTCCCCACCGCCGTCCGGCCAAGGCGGGCGCCGACGGCGAGGACACGCTCGACCTGCGTCTGCCGGACGACTTCGTCGCGCTCTTCCGGCAGACGACCGGGACGGACACCCCGGCCACGGCCGACCTGCTCGACGGCGTGGGTGGCTGGGGCCCCACCCGCACACCCGCCGGCACCTTCCAGCTGGTCCCCGTCCGGCTCGAGCAGGATCTGCCGCTGATCAGCCGCTGGATGAACGACCCCGCCGTCGCGGAGTTCTGGCAGTTGGCCGGGCCGCGGGACGTGACCGAGGCTCATCTGCTCGCGCAACTCGACGGCGACGGTCGCAGCGTCCCCTGCATCGGCCTGCTCGAAGGCACTCCGATGAGCTACTGGGAGATCTACCGGGCCGACCTCGATCCGCTGGCCCGGCACTACCCGGCCCGACCGCACGACACCGGTATCCATCTCCTCATCGGCGGCGTCGCCGACCGTGGGCGGGGGCTCGGCGGCACCCTGCTCAGAGCCGTGGCCGACCTGGTACTCGACCAACGCATCCCTTGTGCCCGCGTCCTGGCGGAACCCGACCTTCGCAACGCACCCTCCCTGGCCGCTTTTCTGAGCGCCGGCTTCCGGTTCGCCGCCGAGGTCGACCTGCCCGCCAAGCGGGCCGCCCTCATGATCCGCGACCGGTCCCTGCGTGATCTGCTGTGACAGCGCGCCACAGTGTCATCACTTCTGGTACACCCCTCGGGCCGATCCGGTTCCCGCCCCGCCGGATCCGCATGAGGGATACCCGGCCACCGGTCCCCGCCTTGATCGCCCGATTGTCGGTCCCGAGCCGTAGGGTGGTCGCGCTATGACGAAGCCCTCCCTCCCCGAACTCCTGCATGCCGCCGTCACCGCCGTCGGCGGTACGGAGCGCCCCGGCCAGGTGACCATGGCCCAAGCCGTCGCGGACGCGATCGACGACAGCTCGCATCTGCTGGTCCAGGCCGGCACCGGCACCGGAAAGTCCCTCGGCTATCTCGTGCCCGCCCTCGCCCACGGGGAGAGAGTGGTCGTGGCCACCGCCACCCTCGCCCTCCAGCGCCAGCTCGTCGAGCGGGACCTGCCGCGCACCGTCGACGCCCTGCACCCGCTGCTGCGCCGCCGCCCGGAGTTCGCCATGCTCAAGGGCCGGTCGAACTATCTGTGCCTGCACCGCCTGCACGAGGGCATGCCGCAGGACGAGGAGGAGGGACTGTTCGACCAGTTCGAGGCCGCCGCGCCCACCAGCAAGCTGGGCCAGGACCTGCTGCGGCTGCGCGACTGGGCAGACGAGACCGAGTCCGGTGACCGCGACGACCTGGCGCCCGGAGTGTCCGATCGGGCCTGGGCGCAGGTGTCGGTCTCGTCGCGGGAGTGCCTGGGCGCCTCCAAGTGCGCCTACGGTGCGGAATGCTTCGCCGAGATGGCCCGGGAACACGCCAAGCTCGCCGAGGTCGTCGTCACCAACCACGCGCTGCTCGCGATCGACGCCATCGAGGGCGCGCCGGTCCTCCCGCAGCACGAGGTGCTCATCGTCGACGAGGCACACGAACTCGTCTCCCGGGTCACGGGCGTCGCCACCGGTGAGCTCACTCCCGGCCAGGTCAACCGCGCGGTGCGCCGTGCCGCCAAGCTGGTGAACGAGAAGGCCGCCGACCAGTTGCAGACCGCGGCCGAGGGCTTCGAGCGCCTGATGGAGCTCGCCCTGCCCGGCCGCCTGGAGGAGATCCCCGAGGACCTCGGCTATGTGCTGCTGGCGCTGCGGGACGCCTCGCGCAACGTCATCTCCGCACTCGGCACGACCCGGGACAGGTCGGTCCAGGACGAGGACGCCGTCCGCAAGCAGGCACTCGCCTCGGTGGAGAACGTGCACGACGTGGCGGAGCGCATCACCAACGGTTCCGAGTGGGACGTCGTCTGGTACGAACGCCACGACCGCTTCGGCGCCTCTCTGCGCGTCGCGCCCATGTCCGTCTCGGGCCTGCTGCGGGAGAAGCTCTTCACGGACCGCTCCGTCGTCCTGACCTCCGCGACCCTCAAACTCGGCGGCGACTTCAACGGCGTCGGCGCCTCCCTCGGCCTCGCGCCGGAGGGCACCGAGGGCGACGACGTTCCGCAGTGGAAGGGCGTCGACGTCGGCTCGCCGTTCGACTACCCCAAGCAGGGCATCCTGTACATCGCCAAGCACCTGTCGCGTCCCGCGCGGGACGGTGACCGGGGCGACATGCTCGACGAGCTGACGGAGCTGATCCAGGCGGCGGGCGGACGCACGCTCGGGCTGTTCTCCTCCATGCGGGCCGCCCAGCTGGCCGCGGAGGAGCTGCGCAGCCGTATCCCCGAGTTCCCGATCCTGCTCCAGGGCGAGGAGACGCTGGGCGAACTGATCAAGAACTTCGCGGCGGATCCGAAGACCTGCCTCTTCGGCACGTTGTCGCTCTGGCAGGGCGTGGACGTCCCCGGGCCCAGCTGCCAGCTGGTCGTCATGGACAAGATCCCGTTCCCGCGTCCCGACGACCCGGTGATGAGCGCCCGCCAGAAGGCCGTGGAGGACGCCGGCGGCAACGGCTTCATGGCGGTGGCCGCCACCCACGCGGCGCTCCTCATGGCCCAGGGCGCCGGACGTCTCGTACGGGCCTCGGGGGACCGGGGTGTGGTCGCCGTACTGGATCCGCGTCTGGCGACGGCCCGGTACGGCGGCTATCTGAAGGCGTCGCTGCCCGACTTCTGGAACACCACGGACCGCAACCAGGTGCGCAAGTCACTGGCGGCCATCAACGCGATGGCCGAGCAGGAGGGGAAGTGATCGCGGGGGTAGCCTGACCGGCGCCGGTCAGGCTACCCCCGCGATCCGAAAGCGCGTCGACCAGGGCCGTTCAGTACGGGGGCGACGCGCAGCACGGAGCCCCGGAACCGGCGCAGGGGTCCCGGGGCCCGATCAAGGGGCAGGTGGGCGAGCCCGCCGCCCGGCGCGGTTCTCACACGCGCCGCAGCACCGCCACCACCTTGCCGAGGATGGTCGCGTCGTCGCCCGGGATCGGCTCGTACGCCGCGTTGTGCGGGAGGAGCCAGACGTGCCCGTCCTCGCGCTTGAAGCGCTTGACGGTGGCCTCGCCGTCGATCATCGCGGCCACGATGTCGCCGTTCTCGGCGACCTGCTGGCGGCGGACGGTGACCCAGTCGCCGTCACAGATCGCGGCCTCGATCATCGAGTCACCGACGACCTTGAGGACGAACAGCTCTCCGTCACCGACCAGCTGGCGGGGCAGGGGGAAGACGTCCTCGACCGACTCCTCGGCGAGGATGGGACCACCGGCCGCGATCCGGCCGACCAGAGGGACGTAGGAGGCGGCCGGCTTGCCCACCGTGTCCGTCGGCTGCAACGCGGTGGCCTGGTCCGAACCGCGGACCTCGTACGCGCGAGGACGGTGCGGATCACGCCGCAGGAATCCCTTGCGCTCGAGCGCCATCAGCTGGTGTGCGACCGAGGAAGTGCTGGAGAGGCCGACCGCCTGCCCGATCTCCCGCATGGACGGCGGGTAGCCGCGCCGCTGCACGGAGTCCCTGATGACCTCGATCACCCGGCGCTGACGGTCGGTGAGGCCCGAGCTGTCGGCCCGGATGCCCGGAGGTCGGCCCGGCAGGGAGCGCTTGTGCCCCTCGGGATTCGTGGCTTCGTTCATCGCATGCACCGGCTCGAGTCGGCCCTGGGAGCGGTCCTGGGCAGTGATGGTGGCACTGTCTGCGGTGGTGGTCACGTCGGCCCCTCTCGATGGTCTCCCTCCGGCACAACGGTAGTTGCTTTCGAAAGGTTGCGCCAAACACACGTTCGAGTGAAAAAACGCCGTCAACCGGACTTGATCGCGTTTCTGGGTGTATGGGCAACGCGGTGCCCGGCTGGCAAAAGGGCTCATTGTTGTACTCTTCACCGCCGGGATGCGACCTCGTGGGCTGCCGCCCCAGTCTGCCATCCGGGGTCCCGCCGGCCGGGTGCCGCCTCCCGTCTGCCCGGGAGTCCCACGCGTCCTCCGTGCGGCGCTCACGGTATCTCCGTAAGCTCCCCGGCGGGCACGGGCGCCACCGACGTGTTGCCCGCGGCGGCTCCGGCGCACGGCGCGCCGCCGTATCCGTGCGACACGCGCGCCTCGCCTGCCTGTATGGAGCCAATCCCCACATGTAGTGGTTGGATAGCTACAGCAGCCCACAGATTGTGTTCCCCCCGGTCTTCGGGCCGCCGTTCATCGCCTATGCTTGTGGCTGCTTCGCGGGGCCCATGGGTCCGGTGAGGCCATTGAGCCTGCTGTGAGGAGGGTTGGAGTCCATGCACTGCCCCTTCTGCAGGCACCCCGACAGCCGCGTGGTCGACAGTCGTACGACGGACGACGGCACGTCCATCCGCAGGCGCCGCCAGTGCCCTGACTGCTCCCGTCGGTTCACGACAGTGGAGACGTGCTCGCTCATGGTGGTCAAGCGGTCCGGAGTCACCGAGGCCTTCAGTCGGATCAAGGTCATCAACGGTGTGCGCAAGGCATGCCAGGGGCGGCCCGTCACCGAGGACGCGCTCGCCCAGCTGGGCCAGCGGGTCGAGGAGGCGGTGCGCGCCAGCGGGAGCGCCGAGGTGGCCGCTCATGACGTGGGGCTCGCCATACTCGGCCCCCTGAAGGAGCTCGACCTCGTCGCCTATCTGCGGTTCGCGTCGGTCTACCGGGCGTTCGACTCGCTCGAGGACTTCGAGTCCGCCATCGCGGAACTCAGGGAAGGAACGGGACACCTCGCCGCGCAGGACGGCGACGGCGTTTGTGAGGGGTGCCAGGAAGACGGCCGCGGGCGCGGCGGGACGGCTGAGGTCCCCCTGCCCGCAGGCACCGCCGACTGAGCAGCGGGCCGGTCCGGGCGGTGCGTCCGGACCCGGCTCGGCGGCGGTGAGGAAGACCTGTCGCGGGTGGCAGCGAGGGTTGCCCGCGACACCAGACAGAACACCGTGCTCCGGAACACAGGGGCACTTCAGGGCGTTTACGCCCGTACAGGGAGGCGGCATGACAGAGACGGCGAGCGGTCCGGCACGAGGTTCCCGAGCCAAGGGCACCAAGGCCAGCAAGGGGCTGCGTATCGAGCGCATCCACACCACCCCCGGCGTGCACCCGTACGACGAGGTGGCCTGGGAGCGCCGTGACGTCGTCATGACCAACTGGCGCGACGGCTCGGTCAACTTCGAGCAGCGTGGCGTCGAGTTCCCCGACTTCTGGTCGGTGAACGCGGTCAACATCGTCACCAGCAAGTACTTCCGCGGTGCCGTCGGCACCCCGCAGCGCGAGACCAGCCTCAGGCAGCTGATCGACCGCATCGTGAAGACGTACCGGAAGGCCGGCGAGGACCACAAGTACTTCGCCTCGCCCGCCGACGCCGAGATCTTCGAGCACGAGCTGGCCTACGCCCTCCTGCACCAGATCTTCAGCTTCAACAGCCCCGTCTGGTTCAACGTCGGCACCAAGCAGCCCCAGCAGGTCTCCGCCTGCTTCATCCTGTCCGTCGACGACTCCATGGAGTCGATCCTCGACTGGTACAAGGAAGAGGGCATGATCTTCAAGGGCGGCTCCGGCGCCGGCCTGAACCTCTCCCGTATCCGCTCCTCCAAGGAGCTGCTCTCCTCCGGCGGAAACGCCTCCGGGCCCGTCTCCTTCATGCGCGGTGCCGACGCCTCCGCGGGCACCATCAAGTCCGGCGGTGCCACCCGCCGCGCGGCCAAGATGGTCATCCTCGACGTCGACCACCCCGACATCGAGGACTTCATCCAGACCAAGGTCAAGGAGGAGGAGAAGATCCGCGCCCTGCGCGACGCGGGCTTCGACATGGACCTCGGCGGCGAGGACATCACCTCTGTTCAGTACCAGAACGCCAACAACTCGGTCCGCGTGAACGACACGTTCATGAAGGCGGTCGAGCAGAGCGGGACGTTCGGCCTGCGCGCGCGGATGACCGGCGAGGTCATCGAGCAGGTCGACGCGAAGGACCTGTTCCGGAAGATGGCCGAGGCCGCCTGGGCCTGCGCCGACCCGGGCATCCAGTACGACGACACGATCAACCACTGGCACACCTGCCCGGAGTCCGGCCGCATCAACGGCTCGAACCCCTGCAGCGAGTACATGCACCTGGACAACACGTCCTGCAACCTGGCCTCGCTGAACCTGATGAAGTTCCTCAAGGACGACGGCAAGGGCAACCAGTCCTTCCAGGTCGAGCGCTTCGCCCAGGTCGTCGAGCTGGTCATCACGGCGATGGACATCTCCATCTGCTTCGCGGACTTCCCGACCCAGAAGATCGGCGAGAACACCCGCGCGTTCCGCCAGCTCGGCATCGGCTACGCCAACCTCGGCGCGCTGCTGATGGCGACGGGCCACGCCTACGACTCCGACGGCGGCCGCGCCCTCGCCGGTGCCATCACCTCCCTGATGACCGGTACCGCCTACAGGCGCTCGGCCGAGCTCGCCGCGGTCGTCGGCCCGTACGACGGCTACGCCCGCAACGCCCAGCCGCACCTGCGGGTGATGAAGCAGCACGCCGACGCCAACACCACGGCCGTCCGCATGGACGACCTGGACACGCCGGTCTGGGCCGCCGCCACGGAGGCCTGGCAGGACGTGCTGCGGCTCGGCGAGAAGAACGGCTTCCGCAACTCCCAGGCGTCCGTCCTGGCGCCCACCGGCACCATCGGCCTGGCCATGTCCTGCGACACCACGGGTGTCGAGCCCGACCTCGCGCTGGTCAAGTTCAAGAAGCTGGTCGGCGGCGGCTCGATGCAGATCGTCAACGGCACCGTCCCGCAGGCCCTGCGCCGCCTGGGCTACCAGGAGGAGCAGATCGAGGCGGTCGTCGCCCACATCGCCGAGCACGGCAACGTGATCGACGCCCCCGGCCTCAAGCACGAGCACTACGAGGTGTTCGACTGCGCCATGGGCGAGCGCGCCATCTCCCCGATGGGCCACGTCCGCATGATGGCCGCGATCCAGCCGTGGATCTCCGGCGCCATCTCCAAGACGGTCAACATGCCGGAGTCGGCGACCGTCGAGGAGGTCCAGGAGATCTACTTCGAGGCGTGGAAGCTGGGCGTCAAGGCGCTCGCCATCTACCGCGACAACTGCAAGGTCGGCCAGCCCCTCTCCGCCAAGAAGAAGGAGGACGAGAAGGCCGAGATCACCGAGAAGGCCGAGGGCACGATCCGCAGCGCGGTCGAGAAGGTCGTCGAGTACCGCCCGGTCCGCAAGCGCCTGCCCAAGGGCCGGCCCGGCATCACCACCTCCTTCACGGTCGGCGGTGCCGAGGGCTACATGACCGCCAATTCGTACCCGGACGACGGTCTCGGCGAGGTCTTCCTGAAGATGTCCAAGCAGGGCTCGACGCTCGCGGGAATGATGGACGCCTTCTCGATCGCCGTGTCGGTGGGCCTTCAGTACGGCGTGCCGCTGGAGACGTACGTCTCGAAGTTCACCAACATGCGCTTCGAGCCGGCCGGTATGACCGACGACCCGGACGTGCGGATGGCGCAGTCGATCGTCGACTACATCTTCCGCCGCCTGGCGCTGGACTTCCTGCCCTTCGAGACGCGCTCCGCGCTCGGCATCCACTCCGCCGAGGAGCGTCAGCGCCACCTCGAGACCGGCTCCTACGAGCCGACCGACGACGAGCTCGACGTCGAGGGCCTGGCCCAGTCGGCGCCCCGGCAGACCGACCTGAAGGCGGTCGCCACGCCGAAGGCCGAGGTCGAGGCGGCCAAGCCCGCCCCCAAGCAGGCGCACACCAGCGCCGAGCTGGTGGAGATGCAGTTGGGCATCCAGGCCGACGCCCCGCTGTGCTTCTCCTGCGGTACGAAGATGCAGCGGGCCGGCTCCTGCTACATCTGCGAGGGCTGTGGCTCGACCAGCGGTTGCAGCTGATACCGGGCGGAATTGCGTCAGATGCAACACCCGACGTAGCTGCACCTGAAGCGTGATCTCTGAGAGGGAGGGGCGTCAGCCCTGGGCTCACGCCCCTCCCTTTCCGCAGTTGGTACACCACGACTGCGTTTGAGAACACGCGTCGCGCCGAAGGCGCGAGAAGAGATCGTTCCGGGGGCGCAAGCCCCTGGAATGACGAACGCCCAGCCTTGTAGGGGGCCGGGCGGTCGTTGCGGTCAGGAACGTAATGTCCTGCGCGTGTAAGGACCTGCATGACATCACGTCCTGGTCTGCGATGCAAAAGCAACCAGGAAGGGAGTGATGGACATGACGAACAAGCGTCAGACCAGCAAGAAGGTCGCCGCGAAGGCCAGCAAGCAGCTGACCAGCCCGAAGTCGACCCCGGCGCAGAAGTCTGTGGCGGCCAGCGCGTTGTCGCAGACGAAGACCGGCAAGACCAAGAAGAAGTGATACTGGCCGTCCCGGGCCTACACCCGGGGCGGCCAGCCCCGTTTCCGCTGGCCAGGCACGCCGCCGTAACCGATTCAACGATGTTGCGTTGAATGCATCGTGAGTCGAGGGGTGGATCTGCCGGGTGCCGCGCACCTGGTGCTGGCCGACGGCGTCGTGCATCTGGAACCGGAGCCGGCGGTTTTCGAGGCGATGCTGGACGGCTGGGCCCGGCAGCAAAGGACCCGGTTCCTGGACGAGGACGGGACGATCAAGCCGCGGCTGTCGGTGGTGCGGCGGTTCGCGGAGTTCACTAATCAGTACCCCTGGCAGTGGGAGCCTGCCGAGGTCGAGGCGTTCATCGACCACCTAAGGTCGCGGCGCAAGAAGTTCGCCGCGTCCACCGGGCGGAACTACCAGAACGCGCTCCGAATGTTCTGCGAGTACGCCACTGACGCTCGCTACGGCTGGCCCGTGCGCTGTCTGGAACGCTTCGGCCAGGCGCCCGTGCAGATCCTGCACGAGTGGAACACGGTCACCCACAGCAGCGAATACGAGGGCGACGCCGGTCGGCGCCCGCTGACCTACGACGAGGTCCAGGCTCTGTTCGACGCGGCTGACGCACGGGTCGCCGAGATCCGGGCCCGGCGTCGCAAGGGCTCGCTTGCTGCCCTTCGGGACGCGATCCTCCTCAAAACCGTCTACGCCTACGGGCTCCGCCGTCAGGAAGCCTGCGGGCTGGACGTGGCTGACCTACGTCGGAATCCGAAGATGCCGCAGTACGGCCGGTTTGGCGGCCTGTTCGTACGCTACGGAAAGTCCTCGAAGGGAGGGCCGCCCAAGCGCCGCACCGTCTTGACCGTCCCCGAACTGGACTGGAGTGTCGACCTCCTCGACCAGTACCTGCAGGAGGTCCGCCCGGCCTTCTCCCCGGGAAGGCACCCCGCCCTCTGGATCACCGAACGCCGTGGTCGGATGTCCGCCCGCCGCCTGGACGAAGCCTTCGAGACCGCCCGCAAAGCTGCAGACCTGCCCGAAGAACTCGACTTGCACGGGCTTCGCCACAGCTACGTCACGCATCTCGTCGAGTTCGGCTACCCCGAGCGGTTCGTCCAGGACCAGGTCGGCCACGCCTACGCCAGCACCACCGCGATCTACACCGGCGTCTCGGACGAGTACCGCAACCGGTTGCTCCAGCGGATGTTGAAGGAACGGCACGCCGAGCTTTGGGAGGAGGACGAGACGTGATCAAGAAGATGGGCTACCAGTGGCACCTGCGGCAGATCATGGCCACCCGGCAGATGTTCCTGACCACCGACCTGGTTGGCCCACTCGCCGAGCGAGGCATCACCCTGTCCCGGGAACAGGTTTTCCGCCTGGTTACCCAGCCCCCACAGCGGCTTTCGATGGACACCCTCGCGGCGCTCTGCGACATCCTCGGCTGCCAGCCCGGCGACCTCATCGAGGTCCGGGTCGTCAACGAGGAGATCCGCAAGACCGCAGACGAAGCACCGGTCCGGCCGCTGCCGGCCGCACGCCGGACCACGATCCGTCGCCCCGAGGGACTATGACCAAGGCTCGCGACCGCCGCCGAGCCGAACAGCGGCAGGCCGCCCTGGACCGCGTGATCACCGTGCTCACCACCTCGCTGCCCGACCTCGATCGGGCGGAGGCCGTCCAGGCCGTGTCCGAGGCACAAGCCGCCCGGGGCATCCCGCTCCGCGACCTCGACCAGCACCTCGCCGACCACCCCACGGCCCTGATCTCCGGCGAAGCCCACTGCCCGCCTGCCGTCGTCCGCCTCGCCAAGATCTTGCACACTGCGGGACACACAGCCGTGGTCCGACCGGCCTGCACCGACTGCGGAAGATCCAACCTGGACCTCCCACGGCTCGGCCCCAACGGACGCCTCTGCATCAACTGCTCGGCCCGCAGCAGCAAGGGCACCTGCGACCGGTGCGGTCGCACCGACACCCGGCTCGCTGCCCGCCGGACCGAGGGCCTCATCTGCTACTCCTGCTACCGCGTCGACGCGGACGTCGTTGAGGAATGCGCCGTCTGCGGCCAACTCCGCATGCCGGTCACCCGCCGCCCGGACAACTCCCCGCTCTGCGTGTCCTGCTGGGTCGGCCCCCAGCACACCTGCGTGAGCTGCGGCACCGTTGGACCGGCCAAGTCGAACGGCCCGGACGGACCACTCTGCGCGTCCTGCCACCACCGGCAGCAGAAGCCGGTCCGGGAGTGCGGCCGCTGCGGACAAGTCCGACGCATCGCTCGTCGGGCCACCGGCTCGCGGCCGGACATCTGCGAGGACTGCCACAGCGGGCCCACCAACACCTGCTCCATCTGCAGGAAAGTCCGCCCCTGCCACCGCGGGACGAATGGCGCCTGGGCCTGCCGGAGCTGTCGCCCGAGGCTGACCCAGAAATGCTGCCGCTGCGGGCGGACCCGCCGCGTCCACACCCGCTGGCCGATCGGCCCGGTCTGCTCGACCTGCTACACCGTCGTGCTGGACACACCCGCGACCTGCACCGGCTGCGGCCGCCACCAGCCGCTGATCGGCATCACCGAGGACGGCACCAGGATCTGCGGAGCCTGCGCGGGCACCGCCTTCGACTACACCTGCCGCACCTGCGGGCTCGGCGGCCGAACCTACGCCGACGCCCAATGCGCCCGCTGCGTCCTCACCTCCCGCCTCAAGCAGCTGCTGGCTAGCCCCGCCGGGCACATCCCAGCACCCCTACAGCCGCTGCGGGACACTCTCGCCCTGGCCGAACGGCCCCGCGGCATCCTGCACTGGCTCACGCACAGCCCGAACGCCGCCCTCTTCGCCAGCCTGGCCGCCTCCGGCGAACCGATCACCCACCAGCGGCTCGATCAGCTCCCACCCAGCCGACACCTGCACTACGTCCGCCACACCCTCGTGCACCTCGGAGCCCTCCCAGAGCGAGATGAGGAACTCGACCGAATCCCCGCCTGGCTTGACACCGTCCTGGCCGACCGTCCCGCCGGCCACATCCAACTGGTCCGCCCCTACGCGCACTGGCACCTGCTGCGACGAGCCCGACGACGCGCCACCCAGCGACGCCGCCCGGCGGAGCCGGGCTCGTTCCTCCGCACCCGCGTCCTGGTGGCTCTGGAGTTCCTCGCCTGGCTGGACGAGCACGGCCTCGACCTGGACGGACTTCGGCAAGACGGCCTCGACCGCTGGCTGGACGCGGGCAACACCCGCACCTACGCGATCCGCTACTTCCTGTCCTGGACCACCAGCCGCGGCCTCACCGACAAACTCACCGTCCCTTCCATCCCGCGCCAGCAGCCCAGCCGGCTGATGGACGAAGACGGCCGCTGGCAACTGCTGAAACGGTGCCTGACCGACTCCACCCTGGCCCTGGACACCCGGGCCGCCGGCGCACTGATCCTGCTCTTCGGCCTGCACGCGTCCCACGTCCGGCACCTCACCGCGACCCAACTCACCCACCGCGACGGCAACAGCTACCTCACCATCGATCGGCACCCGATCCTGCTGCCGCCCCGGCTCGCCAGGCTCCTCCACCAACTGGCCGAAGCACCCCACACCCGGGCCGCCCTCACCCGCACCAACCGCGGCGAGCCATGGCTCTTCCCCGGCCTCGTCCCCGGCCGCCCCACCTCTCAGACCGGCCTCAGCTCAAAACTCCTGTCGCACGGCATCGACACCAGGCCAGCCCGAAACGCGGCCCTGGTCGCGCTCGCCAGCGACCTGCCCGCACCAGTCCTCGCGAGCATCCTCGGCCTCCACCCCAACACTGCAGTCCGCTGGGCAGGATTCGCCAAGACCTCCTGGGCCGACTACCTCGCCGCCCGCGCCGCAGACCTTCGTCGGCAGAGGAATACGACGCCCCAGAAATAAGTGGTCTGCGCCAGTACCTGACGGTAACGCCGTGAAGTAAGGGGCGTCGGCCATGGGCCGCGCCCCTTACGCGTTTCGGCTATGACGGGCGCGCCCGGCCCATGGCGCGGGTGAAGGTCTCCGGATCGTCCGCGAAGCCGAGGACGCCGGGGCGGAACTCCCAGTTGCCCGCCCCGTTCCGCACGAACTCCGCGACCGTGGCCGCCGTCGCGCCGAGCACACCGCCGAAGTCGTACTCCGCCAGGACGGTGTATCCCTCGCGGACGCGCATTCCCGGACCGAGCACGCCGGCGAAGGTGCGGTGCGCCGGACGCTGCTGGATGACGACGCCGACCACCACGCGCGCGTACCCGTCGTCGAGCCGGTCGAGTTCGAGCGTCATGACCTCGTCCCACCCGAAGCCCTGGCCGTCCCTGCTGTCCCGGCTGAGATAGATGGTTCCGTCGGGGGAACGGCTCGCGAAATGCACCACATAGGCCGGATCACCATGCGGGTCGCCGGCCCTGTAGGCCGCGGCGACCAGATCCAGATCAGTGGGTGGCTGCCCCGCGGGACTGGGATCCCACTTGACCGCGACCTCGACCTTGCCGATCCCCTTGCTGAGTCCGCTCATCCGACTCCCCCTTGACCGACCCCGTGCGCCCCTCTGCCTCAACTTCCGTTCCAGGGGCGCTTGTTGTCCATCGTGCCACGCGCGCGGGGGCGCTTGCGCGGGCGCTGTCCCCACAGGAGTGACCGATGCCACGTCGCAGGGCCTTACGATGGCGCGGTGCTGGTCAAGTGGATTCGCTGCACCGTGGTGGACCGCCGGGGCTTCGAGCGGGGGCAGCGGAAGTGGGCGGGGCTTCTGGGGGAGCCGGGGTTTCGGGGACAGGGGGGCGGGTGGAGCCGGGGACGGCCGGGTGTCGCGCACATCTTCGCCTTCTGGGAGAGCCGTGCCTTCTACGACTCCTTCATGGCCCGCTCCCACGACCGGCTGGCGGCGGCGCAGGCCGGCACCTTCAAGGACGCCCAGGTCCGGCTGTTCGACTACCGGTTCGACGTGAAGACGGGCTTCGAACCCCGCTTCGCGGACGCCGATCTCCTGCGGGTCGCCCTCTGCCGGGTCCACGAGGAGCGCGCCGAGCATTTCACGCTGATGCAGGAGAAGGTCTGGAACCCGGCGATGGCCGGCTCGCCCGGCATGGTGCGCGGCCTGTTCGGTGAGGCTCCCGGCAACGAGTTCCTCGTGCTGTCCATGTGGCAGTCCTCCGCCGAGCACGGCAAGTACCGCACGGAGCGTGTGGAGCGCCTGGCGCTGCGCGCCCAGACGGAGGCCGACATGGTGTCGCTCACGGGCGACATCGTGGAACTCGAGAGCTCCTGGACGGTCTGACGGCGGACGGGCGCCCACGGGCTCGTGTGGCGTGGGCCGCGTGATTTGTGTGATCTGCGCCGTACGAGGCCCGCTGGAGTCCTCGATCAGCGCCGACCCGATCTACTGTTCTGGCATGGCACGACCACGGCGCATCATCCTTGTCCGGCACGGCGAGTCAACGGGCAACGTCGATGACACCGTGTACGAGCGCGAACCCGACCACGCGCTGGCACTCACCGAGCGGGGCCGACGACAGGCCGAGGAGACCGGCAAGGAACTGCGTGACCTGTTCGGACGCGAACGCGTGAGCGTCTACGTCTCCCCCTACCGGCGCACCCACGAGACCCTCCGCTCCTTCCACCTGGACCCCGACCTCATACGCGTGCGCGAAGAGCCGCGGCTGCGCGAGCAGGACTGGGGGAACTGGCAGGAGTGCGACGACGTGCGCCTCCAGAAGACCTACCGGGACGCCTACGGGCACTTCTTCTACCGCTTCGTACAGGGCGAGTCCGGAGCCGACGTCTACGACCGGGTCGGCGGCTTCCTGGAGAGCCTCTTCCGCAGCTTCGAGGACCCCGACCACCCGCCCAACGTCCTCCTGGTGACCCACGGCCTGGCCATGCGGCTCTTCTGCATGCGCTGGTTCCACTGGACCGTCGCCGAGTTCGAGAGCCTTTCGAACCCGGGGAACGCCGAGATGCGGATGCTCGTTCTCGGGGACGACGGCAAGTACACGCTCGACCGTCCGTTCGAGCAGTGGTGTGAGCCGGAATCGTACGGGACCACTGGATGGAACGGCTGAGCGATGATCCCTGACTCCTCTCCGGGCGTGCGCCTGGAGCGCGCCCTGGCCAGCATGCGCGGGCTCGCCGTGGGGGACGCGCTGGGCTCGCAGTTCTTCGCCCCGGTGAACTACCCGCTGCTCAGGCGCCGCGAGCTGCCGTCCGGCCCGTGGCAGTGGACGGACGACACCGAGATGGCCTGCTCCGTCGTCACCGTCCTGGCCGCCCATCACCGTGTCGACCAGGACGCCCTGGCCGAGTCCTTCGCCCGGCGCCACGCACCGGAGCGCGGGTACGGCGCGGGGACGGCCGGTCTGCTGCGGCGGATCAGTGAGGGCGGCGACTGGCGCACGCTGGCGCCCGCGCTGTTCAAGGGGCACGGGTCGTGGGGGAGCGGCGCCGCGATGCGCACGGCGCCCCTGGGCGCCTGGTACGCGGACGACCCGGAGCAGGCCACTCACCAGGCCGAGATCTCCGCCTACCCCACCCATCAGCACCGTGAGGCCGTCGTCGGCGCCATGGCCGTGGCCGCGGCCGCCGCGCTGGCCGCAGCGCCCGGCGGGCCGCCGAGCGCGGAGGCGCTGCTCGGCGGTGTCATCGACCTCGTACCGGCCAGGAGCGCCGTCGGCGCCGGTCTGCGGCGTGCCCGAGACATGCTGGACTACGGCGACGTGGCCACCGTCGCCGCGGTCCTCGGCAGCGGACGGCGCACGACGGCGCACGACACGGTGCCCTTCGCGCTGTGGTCCGCCGCCAGGTGCCTGGCCGACTTCGAGGACGCGTTCTGGACGACCGCCCGGGCCGGCGGCGACGTGGACACCACCTGCGCCATCGTGGGCGGCGTGCTCGCCTCGGGGAAGGCCGGAGCCCCGCCCGCCGAGTGGGTGCGGCGCACGGAGGCGCTGCCCGACTGGGTCCCGATGTCCGTGTGACCTCCGGCTCGCGGTCGCTGCCGGCGCAGGGGGCGAGCGCCCGGGGCGTCCCCGCTCCGTGTTTCGCACGTCGATTCACGAATGCGATCCGACGCGGGCGGAGTGCTTCCAGGTGTGATCTCCGCAGGGGCGATCGAGCCGACGATCAGGCTTCTTCTGGACGTTGTAATTCTTGGAACGCGGCCGGGTGGAGCGGGGTCCGACGCTGCTGGCAGCCTCGTGTGCACAGCCGTCCGGGTGGCGACGACCCGCCACGCCGGGATGTGCACGAGCGAACGAGCGGGCCGTGATCGCCAAGGGGTGACCGGTCGGCCGATGGTTCCGCCACCGCCCCGACCGACCGCTGACCGTACGGGTGCGGGACGTCGCGGTTCTCCGGGGAAACCGGGGTGTCGAAGCGGGATCCGCGCAGCGTAGGCTAAGGGCGCCATGCCGTACGAACCACCCACTCACACCGTCGAGCGCTCTCTCAGGGCCACGACCGGAGCGAAGGTCATTGCCGGTGTCGACGAGGTGGGGCGCGGCGCTTGGGCCGGCCCCGTCACCGTCTGCGCGGCGGTCACCGGACTGCGCCGGCCGCCCGTCGGGCTCACCGACTCGAAACTGCTGACCGTCAAGCGACGCACCGAACTCGCGTCGGAACTGCAGACGTGGGTGACCGCGTACGCCCTCGGTAACTCCTCTCCGGAGGAGATCGACAGCCTGGGGATGACGGCGGCGCTGCGGCTCGCGGCCGTGCGCGCCCTGGAGGCACTGCCCATCCCCCCGGACGCGGTCATCCTCGACGGGAAGCACGACTACCTCGGCGCCCCCTGGAGGGTCCGTACGGTCATCAAGGGGGACCAGTCGTGCGTGGCCGTCGCGGCGGCTTCGGTGATCGCCAAGGTTCACCGCGACAAAATGATGGCCGAACTGGGTATCGAGCATGCAGACTTCGGCTTTGCGGCCAATGCCGGATATCCGTCGCCCGTGCACAAGGCCGCGCTGGAGGAGCGGGGACCCACCCCGTACCACCGGCTGTCGTGGGCGTATCTTGATGCGCTGCCCCGGTGGCGGCATCTCAAGAAGGTCCGCGTCTGGGCAGACGGAGGCGTTCCGGAGGTCGAAGGCCAGCTCGGTTTCGACTTCTGATCGTTCCGCTCGGCCCGAAGTGCCACCCGCCCACGCGAGCCGCACCAACGTTTGATAAATATCAGCCCATGCCTCTCATTCCCGAGGAGCCTCAGATTCACGAGAGTGCCCAGGGTCCCCGCGTCACGCCGTCCGCCGGCCGTACCGCGCCGACCCCCCGCCCCGTTCCCGGCCCCCGTCCCGCGGCTCCGCCGCGCCCCGGTCGTCCAGGTCCCGTACGGCCCGCGCCGCCGGCGCAGCGCGTGTCGCGGGAATCGGCCCCGGCCAAGTCCGCGCCGTCGCGGGCGACCGCCCCCGCCGCCTCGGCGACCCCTCAGATCCAACTCGTTCCGGCTTCCGCGGACGGCGCGCTCGACGCCGCCGAGGAAGCGGTCGACCTGCTCCTGGAGTCGGGCCGTGCCCCCGGCGACGTACTGGTGATCACCACCGGTCAGTCGCATCCGTGGGCCGTGCACGAACTGTCCTTCGGTGAAGCGTCCTACTGGGCGCAGCACGACGCGCGCGACGACGTGTTCTACACGGACGCCGCCGTGGCCTCGCGTGCCGCGTCCCGCCCCGTGGTCGTGGTCGCGGTCAACGGCGGCCCCGAGGCCGCCGGCGCCAAGACCCTGTCCCTGGCGCACACCAAGGCCGGCGCGCTGCTGGTCGTCTGCGGCGACCCACAGCAGATCAACTCGGCGCTGGGCGCGGCTGTCTGAGCCGCGTCCGGCCCGTCCGGCGGTCCTGAGCCCGTACCGCTTCGAGTCCGTGCGGCCTTCAGTCCGTCCGGCGGTCCTGCGGCCCTCCCGGGGGGTCCTGAACCTGTTCGGGGGCCGAGAGAAGGTGACGTCGTGCCCGCCGCGCCGCAAGACCGGCGGCGGGACCTTCGGCGTGCGCGCTCCGGTTGCCCGTCCGGCACGAGCGGACGGCAGGGGGCGTGCCGTCCGTCAGCGGGCCGCCGCGCGGCGCAGCACCTCGGAGGCCGCGCCGCCGGTGCGCGGCAGCGGGGACGGAGCCTCGGCGGTGCCGAAGGGCTCGGGTGCCGAGTACGCGTGCGGCCGCCGGCCCCCGCGGCCCTCGCCGAGGACCTGCCAGCCGTCCCGGGTCAGCGTGATGTACGCCCCGCAGCGCAGCCCGTGCAGTGTGCAGGCGTCACGCAGTCCCCACATCCACGCCCCGTCCTCCTCGGTCCAACGCGCGTCCCCGTCACGGCAGTAGAGCAGTACGGCGGTGCGCACCGGGGTACGGCGCCGCAGGTCGTGCGGGATGACCTGGCGCAGTTGGGCCAGCAGCGCGTTGCGGAACATCCAGCCGTCGGCGGGCGCCGACCGACGGGAGAAGGAGGCGCTCGCCCGCAGCCGCTCGTCCAGGTCGAGGACCGCGACCACGGCGGTGGCGGGCCTGGGGTGGTGCCGGGCGTGCAGTCCGCTGACGACCTCCCGCGGATTGCGCAGCAGCGGGATGCCCGCGGCCGCCCACTCCGCGGGTTCGAGCACACGGTGGACGGAGGTGGCGGACGTCGACAACGATGCCGCCGAGGACGGAGCGAATCCGAAGGTCACGTTCCTCCCTTCGGCTACGCGCCCACACTGCGGGCGGGATCGGATTCGGGGGAGCGCACACCGCAGGAGAGCCCTACCGGCCAACGGCTGAGCCGTGCGGGGAGCGGACTTCAATTCTTCCTGTCGAACTGGGATGCGGCAACGAGCAATTGAGGGCACCGGCCGTTATCAGGCGACCCACGGCTTATATCCCTACCCGGCGCTCGCCCCGCGACTCCTGGGACCGACCGCGTCGTGCACATGGGACCCAGACGTGTCCCATCAGCCCTGCACCGCCAGGACCAGTGGCATCACCGCCTGCGCGCCGGCCCTTCTGAGCAGGCGGGCGGCGACCGCGAGGGTCCAGCCGGTCTCGGTGAAGTCGTCCACGAGCAGCACCGGGCCGGGATGGACGGCCAGGGCGGAGACCAGGTCGGAGGGCACGGTCAGTGCCCCGTCCAGGGCCTTCAGACGCTGGGCGCTGTTGCTCCGCGGTACACGCCGCGCTTCCGGCGTGTACTCCACGCCGCCCAGCAGCGGCAGACGGCCGACCTCCGAGATGTGCGTGCCCAGGGAGTGGATCAGCCGGAGCCGGGTGCGAGAGGGCATGGTGACGACGCCGACCGGGCGCGGTCCCGCGTCCGCCGCGCCCGGGGCCCAGCCGCCGGGTCCTTTCGCCCAGTCGGCCAGTACGCCCACCACCGCACGCGCCACGTCCTCCGGCAGGGGAGCGTCGGATGTCCGGGACGCGAGCATCGGCCGCAGCCGGTTGCCCCAGCCGATGTCCGAGAGACGCCCCAAAGCCCGCCCCTCAGCGGCCTGTTCACCGGCCGGGATACGCCCCCTGAGATCGACGCCCACCGCGGGCAGGCCAGTTGGCCACATACGTCGGGGCTGCACCTCCACACCGGCCCGGCCGAGGTCCACGCGCGCGGCGTCCAGCGCCGCGGTGGAGGTGTCCGCGGTGAAACGGGCGCCCGCGCAGTTGTCGCAGCGACCGCAGGGCCTGGCGCTGTCGTCGTCGAGCCGGCGTTGCAGGAACTCCATCCGACAGCCCGTCGCCGCCGCGTACTCGCGCATCGCCTGCTGCTCGGCCTCCCGCTGCCGCGCGACCCACTCGTACCGCCGCGCGTCGTACGTCCACGGCCGGCCGGTCGCGATCCAGCCGCCCTTGACCCGCTTGACCGCTCCGTCCACGTCGAGCACCTTGAGCATCGCCTCCAGCCGGGAACGGCGCAGCTCGACCAGGGGCTCCAGAGCGGGCAGCGACAGGGACCCCTCAGCGCGGGCGAGCACGTCGAGGGTCCGGCGCACCAGATCCTCGGAGGGGAAGGCGAGCGACGCGAAGTACTCCCAGATCGCCTCGTCCTCCTTCCCGGGAAGCAGGAGCACCTCGGCGTGCTCCACGCCACGGCCCGCGCGGCCCACCTGCTGGTAGTAGGCGATGGGGGAGGACGGCGACCCCAGGTGCACGACGAAACCGAGGTCGGGCTTGTCGAAGCCCATGCCCAGCGCCGAGGTGGCGACCAGGGCCTTGACCTTGTTCGCGAGCAGGTCCTCCTCGGCCTGCTGCCGGTCGGCGTTCTCCGTCTTGCCGGTGTAGGACGCGACCGTGTGGCCGCGCTGCCGCAGGAAGGCGGTGACCTCCTCGGCCGCCGCGACCGTGAGCGTGTAGACGATTCCGGAACCCGGCAGTTCGTCGAGGTGGTCGGCGAGCCAGGCCATCCGGTGCGCGGCGTCCGGCAGCCGCAGCACGTTCAGGCTCAGGCTCTCCCGGTCCAGCGGACCACGCAGTACCAGGGTGTCGAAGGCGTCTCCTGTCCCCAGCTGCTCCGCGACGTCCGCGGTCACACGCGCGTTGGCGGTGGCGGTGGTGGCGAGGACGGGGACGCCGGGCGGGAGCTCGGTGAGCATGGTGCGCAGCCGCCGGTAGTCCGGGCGGAAGTCGTGGCCCCAGTCGGAGATGCAGTGCGCCTCGTCCACCACGAGCAGTCCCGTCGCCGCGGCGAGCTTGGGCAGGACCTGGTCGCGGAAGTCCGGGTTGTTGAGCCGCTCGGGGCTGACCAGCAGGACGTCGACCGCCCCTTCGGCGATCTCGCCCTGAACGGTGTCCCACTCCTCGGTGTTCGCCGAGTTGATCGTCCGGGCGTGGATGCCGGCGCGGGCCGCGGCCTCGACCTGGTTGCGCATGAGGGCGAGCAGCGGGGAGACGATCACGGTGGGGCCGCTTCCGCGCGCCCGGAGCAGGGAGGTGGCCACGAAGTACACCGCGGACTTGCCCCAGCCGGTGCGCTGTACGACCAGGGCCCGGCGCCGGTCGGCGACCAGGGCCTCGATGGCCTTCCACTGGTCCTCGCGCAGTCGGGCCGTGCCCGTGCCGTCCGCGACCAGACGGGCGAGGACCGCGTCGGCCGCCGCCCTGAGGTCCGCGTTGTTCGTGTGCTCCATGCGTCCCATACAACAGGACGGCACTGACAACCGGGAAAGACCAGAGGTGGGCGGCAGCCGGGCCGTGCCGGAAGGCGGGCTGTGGCTGACGTGTCCTCGTCCAGAGTTGTCCACAGGCCCAAGCGGACTTTCGCGATCCGCGAGATCGTCGGCACATGACGAATCACAGCGAAACGACAGGATCCTTCGAAAACGGTGACATCGCGTACGACGGATCCGCCCCCGAACACCAGGTCACCCTCCGCACCCCCGCCGAGCTCGCCGACGCCCTGCCGTATCTCCTCGGGTACCGCCCCGAGGACAGCATCGTCCTGGTCGCGCTGAACGACCGGGGCGGGCGTGGCCGCTTCGGTGGCCGTGCCCGGCTCGGCATTCCGGGCAGCAAGGACGACTGGCCCTTCGCCGCCCGTCAGCTGGCCCACGGCCTGATCACGGGCAGCGAGCGCAGGGGTGCCAAGCCCGAGCAGATGGTGGCCTTCCTCTGTCAGGAGCCGGCGGCGGACGAGTCGGGCCGGGACGTCGTGCAGCGGCTGGAGCCGCTGGCCCAGAAACTGCGTACGGAATGCGGCCACCTCGACGTCCCCGTGATCGAGGCGCTGTGCATCTCCGACGGGCGCTTCTGGTCGTACTGCTGCCCGACCGACGGCTGCTGTCCCGACGACGGACTGCCCATGGGACTGCCCGGCACCTCCGTGCTGGCCGCCGCGGCGGCGTACGCGGGCGTCCAGGTCAGAGGAAGCCTGAAGGAGCTGCGGGCCAGGCTGCTCCCCTGGGAGACCGCCGCGGCCCTGGAGCAGGAGATCGCCCTGGACACCGCCGGACTGTCCCTGGTGCCCAGGATCCTCGACGAGGTCGAGCGCGCGTCGGTGGCCGAGGAGACCCTGAAGCTCGCCGAGCGCGTCATGACCCGGTTCGCCGAGACGGCTTTCCTGCCCGGTGACGCCCGTGCGGACCTCCGCGACGACCAGCTGCTCGACCATGAGGAAGCGGCAGCGCTGATCCTGGGCCTCCAGGACCGTACGACACGGGACCGCGCCGCCGAGTGGATGGAGGGAGACGAGGCCGGTCCGGCGCTGCGGCTGTGGCGGGCGCTCGCCCGACGTTGCGTCGGTCCGTACGGAGAGCACGCCGCGGCGCCCCTGACCCTCGCGGGCTGGGTGGCCTGGTCGGCCGGGGACCAGCTGGAGGCCCGGGAGGCCCTGGCCATGGCGCTGGGAGCGGACCCCGACTACCTCTTCGCCCGCCTTCTGCACCAGGCCTGCAACGAGGGGCTCGACCCCGAGTCGGTCCGGCGCTGCCTGCGCGCCGAGCGACAGGGACGCGCTCGGTCGAAAACCGCGGACGCCGGTGCGGTAGCGGCAGCGGTCGGGGCCGAGACGCCGCAGGACGGACCGGCCGCCAGGGACGACGCGGCCGCAGGGGCCGACGCGGTCGCCACGGTGCCGCGCGAGGCGATCGGAACCGACGGAGGCGCTGCCCCAACGGGGCCGGAACCGGCGTCCCGCCCTTGCCGCCGGACGCGCGTGGACGGACCCGTCCCGGCCGGGTCGCGCCCCGCGACCTCGCGGACCGGCGGCCCGTGCGCGGGTCCTTCAAGGGCGCCGGGTCGTCCGCGTACGCGCACCTCGGGACGGGGTGGTCCGCGTCGCCGAGGCGCCGACAGGTCGGGTGCCGACCGGGGGAGCGGCGCCGCCGAGAAGCGCCCGTGAACGAACGCCCGCCGGGCTCGCGGGAGAGCGGAGGACCGATGTGGATCAGCCATCGATGCGACCGGCGAAGGGAGTGTTTATCGTCAGGCAGACGACTATGATCGCGGCATGCCCTACGACCCGTCAGCCTTTCCGCCTTTCGCCGTCACCGTAGACCTGGTCGTGCTGACCGTGCGTCGTCATTCCCTGTGCGCGTTGGCGGTGCGCAGGGGTGAGCCGCCGTTCCAGGGCCGGTGGGCGCTTCCCGGAGGCTTCGTACGGGCCGACGAGGATCTGGCGCAGGCGGCGGCGCGGGAGCTGGTGGAGGAGACCGGGCTGTGCGTGCACGACCCGTTGGCCCCGGTCCAGGACAACGGCGCGCACCTGGAGCAGCTCGCGACCTACGGCGACCCCAAGCGTGACCCGCGGATGAGGGTCGTCAGCGTCGCTCACCTCGCCCTGGCTCCCGACCTGCCCGCGCCTCGGGCGGGCGGCGACGCCGAACACGCCCGTTGGGCGCCCGTGGAGGAACTGCTGCAACAGGGCGGCTACGGCCGTGACGGAGAGCCGGTGGCGCCGCTGGCCTTCGATCACGCCCAGATCCTCGCGGACGGAGTGGAACGGGCACGCTCGAAGATCGAGTACTCCTCGCTGGCGACCGCGTTCTGTCCGCCCGAGTTCACCGTCGGTGAACTGCGCCGTGTGTACGAGGGGGTGTGGGGCGTGGCCCTCGACCCGCGCAACTTCCACCGCAAGGTGACGGGCACCCCGGGCTTCCTCGTGCCGACCGGAGGGACGACCACTCGCCAGGGCGGCCGGCCGGCCCAGCTCTTCCGGGCCGGGGGAGCCACCCTGCTCAACCCGCCGATGCTGCGCCCGGAGGTCTGACCCTCGTCCGCCCGTCGCCGTCGTGCGTCGGCGCGTTCGCCAAGTCGGTGCCGGGCCCGCCGAACGGATCCTGTCGCCCCATCGGAGAAGGGAGCCGAGTAACGCCAGCGGTTGTCGAATGCGAGGCGTGATACCCGAAAAAACCGGACATGACGCGCTATCTTGCTGCGGGTGATCCAGGCCTTCGGACTGACCAGCGATTCCCGTAAGGACCTTCCGCCCTCCGTCGACGACGTCTCCTTCGAAGCGCACGCGGGCCGTGTCACCGCACTCCTCGGAACGGCGGGCTCGGGCAAGACGACGACGCTCAGACTCATGCTCGAGCTCCAACAGGGCTGCGGCGTCACCTACTTCAGGGGTCGCCCCCTGCACCGTGTCGCCCATCCCTCGCGCGAGGTCGGCGTTCTCCTGGGCGGCGTCCCAGGACACCCCGCACGTACGGTCCGTGGCCATCTGCGCATGCTCTGTGCCGTGGTGGGTCTCCCGGCGCGGCGCGCCGACCAAGTCCTCGAGACCGTTGGCCTCGTCAGCTTCCGAGAGGAGCGACTGGGCACACTGTCCCGGGGGGCGGACCGCCGACTGGGCCTGGCCTGCGTCCTGCTGGCCGACCCGCACGCGCTGGTGCTCGACGCACCCGCCGACGGACTGCCGGCGCGGGAATGCCGTTGGCTGCACGGTGTGCTGCGGGCCCATGCGAACCAGGGCGGTACTGTCCTGTTCACCACGGCCGACCCCAAGGAGGCGGCCCGCGCCGCCGACCGAGTCGTCACGCTCGAACGCGGCAGGCTCGTCGCGGATCAGGAGGCCGCGGACTTCGCCCGCCACCGGCTGCGTCCCCGAGTCACCGTGCGCAGTCCGCACGCCTCCCGCCTGGGAGCCCTCCTGGCCAAGGAGGCCCGGACCGCCCGCCGCTCCGTCGAGGTCGTAGGCGAGAGCGGCAACCGTCTGTACGTCTACGGCAGTACGTGTGCCGATGTCGGCGAGGCGGCGTTCCGTCACGGCATCCTCATCCACCAACTCGCCGACGAGGTCGGTGACATGGGCGCCGGTGCGGGTTCACCGGCTTCGGCGGCGACCCCGGTCGAGGAGTCCGGGGCCGAGGACACGGTGACGGCCCCCGACGGGCGGCAGCCGTCCGCTGTCGTACCGGCCGCCGGGAAGAGGCAGCCGGCCGCGGCCGCGCTCGCAGCGAGCGCCGCAGGCGTCCCGTGCTCCGAGGGGGCCCGGCTCGCGGGGGGTGAACGGGGCACGTACGCCGCTTCGGCCGGAGGCGACGGCTCCGTCAGCTCGGTCTTGGAGGAACCGTCCGTCAGCACGTACCCGGGGGAGCCGTCCGTCGCCACGCGCGAGACGCCTTCGGTCAGTCCGCGTCCCGACAATGCGTCAGGCGCCGCGCAAGGCGTCGGCGCACCCCCGGAGCCGCGGGCGAAGGTGGTTTCCCCCGCGGCTCACACGGGAAGCCGAGTCCCGGCGGCCGGCGCCGACGAAGGGGCGGCCGGCCCCGGCGAAGAGGCGCCCGCCACCCGTTCCGACGGCCCGGATCTCACAATCGGCTCCGATGGCCCGGACATCACCACTCACCCCGACGACTCGGTCGCTCTTACCGGTGCCGGTGCCGGCAGCGGTGCTTCGTGGCCCGCGACCCACCCCGGCGGTGCGGCCCACACCAATGGTTCCCAGCCACCGGGACCGACTCACGGCCCCGAGGCCAGGACCCCTGCCACCGCTTCCCTGCCCCTCGACTCCGCTGCCGACTTCGAAACCCGCGACTCGACCAGCGGCTCCGAAGTCCTCGGCCCCACCACCACCCCCGAACCCCGCGACCCGACCGCCGACTCCGAGGCCAGGGCCGCTACCGCCACCGGCGCCGCCTGCGTCTCCGCGCCCTCCCGGGAGCCGTCTGCATCTGCGGAAGCCCCGGACGGAGCCGCCGCGGCAACCACGCGCCCCGACCAACCTCCCGCCGAGCAGCGGGCGGCCGCTCATCCCGCGACTGGGCACCTCGCGGCCGCGCACCCCATGAGCGGGCAGCCCGCAGCCGGGCACCTTGCGGCCGGGCACTCTGCGGCCGGGCACTCTGCGGCCGGCCACTCCGCGACCGGGCAGCCCATGGCCGCGCACTCCACGACCGTCCACCCCGCGCCCGCACCTCCCGCGCCCACCCACGCCACGCCCAGCCACCCCGCGCCCAGCCACCCCGCGCTTGCCCACCCCGCGCTCGCCCACCCTGCGACCGACCACCCCGCACCCCCGCAGCCCTCGATCCCGCAGCCTTCGATCCCGCAGCCTTCGATCCCGACTCCTCGCCCCGCCGAGGCCGTCGCACTCGCTGCCTCGTCCGTTCTCCCACCCCCGATCTCCGTCCGCCGCGGGCCCAGCCCCCTGCGTCCCCTGCGGTACGAACTGCGCCGGGCCGCCGGTGTCCGGACCGGCTTCCTCGTCAGTGCCTCCGTCCTCGTCTGCTCCGCCGTCACGGCCCTGGTCATGGGGCGGATGGGCCACGCCCCCCAGCCCCGGCTGCTGGCGGCATGGCCGCGACAACTGCCCCTGCCGCCGGCGGCCCTCGGCGCCGGGCTGCTCGGCGCGCTCGCCTTCGGCGACGAGTTCCGCCACCCCGCGCTGGCGGCGGACCGGGGTACCGTCCCGCGCCGGCTCGGACTGCTCGCCGCGAAGCTGACCGTGGCCACCGCGACCGCGCTGCTGCTCGCCTTCCTCACGGTCGGCTGCAACGCCGAAGTGCTCTATGCCGTGTACGGGCAGGAACTCACCCAGGTTCCCGGCGACTGGCTCTCGCTGAGCGTGAGTTGGATCGGCCTCGCGGTGGGATGCGCCTGGGCCGGCGTGCTGGCCGGGGGAGTGTTCCGGTCCACCACGGGAGGTCTCGCGGCCGTGCTCTCCGTACCGGTGCTCGTCGCTCCCCTGGTGCGGTGGGCGATGGGAGGGAAGGCGTGGAACGCCACCGGTCTGCCCGCCCGGCTGCGCCACGTCTTCCTGCTCCAGTGGCCCTTCGGCGGTGACCGCTACCTGGCCGCCGCGGCGCGGATGATCGCCCAACCCGTGGGCGGCGCCCTGGCGTTGACGCTCGTCGCGCTGCTGTGCGCCTACCTGCTGACAGCCCTGCGGAGCCGGACCCGATGACGGGGGTTCGCTCCCTTTCGGTCGGGCTCTGCACGCAACTTCCCAGGGAGAGCCCATTTCTTTCCGATAAGGCGTCAATTGAGGCGAAGTGAGCGATCACCCTTTCGTGTGCTTTTCACCAAAGACCTCAAGGGAGTTGGAGACGACGCCGACAAAGGATCCGTGAGTACCCTTGCGCACACCATGATGACCGCCGCCCGCTCCACAGACTCAGGTCTCGTCGGCCCGGGCGAACTCGACCGTTACCCCTACACCGAGGCGACCGCCCCCGACCGCGTCGCGAGCCCCGCCTGGGAGGGCGCCGACCCGGAACTGGGGCGCGTGGGCCGGCGTACCGCGGGCAGCCGCGGCCGCGGACTGCACGGCCAACTCGTCCAGCAGCTGGGTCAGATGATCGTCTCCGGGGACCTGGGCGCCGACCGTCCGCTGGTGCCCGAGGAGATCGGCCAGCGCTTCGAGGTCTCGCGTACCGTCGTCCGCGAGTCGCTCCGCGTCCTGGAGGCCAAGGGCCTGGTCAGCGCCCGCCCGAACGTCGGCACGCGTGTGCGCCCGGTCAGCGACTGGAACCTCCTCGACCCCGACATCATCGAGTGGCGGGCCTTCGGGCCGCAGCGCGACGACCAGCGTCGCGAGCTCAGCGAACTGCGCTGGACGATCGAGCCGCTCGCCGCGCGTCTCGCCGCCGGGCACGCGCGCGAGGACATCCAGCAGCGCCTGTCCGACATGGTCGAGATCATGGGGCACGCCCTGGGGCAGAGCGACGCGCTCACCTTCTCCCGCGCGGATGCCGAGTTCCACTCGCTGCTCATCCAGATCGCGGGCAATCGGATGCTGGAGCACCTCTCCGGGATCGTCTCGGCCGCCCTCCAGGTGTCCGGCGGCCCCGTCACGGGCTGCGACCGGCCGAACGAGGCCTCCCTCGCGCAGCACGCCCGGATCGTCGACGCGGTCGCGGGCGGCGACGGCACCGCGGCGGAGAACGCCATGCGCCAACTGCTCACGGTGCACCCGGAGGTCGAGCGGGTGGTCCCCGCGCCGCGCGAGCACTGAACCGCTCGGGCGTCGATCCCTGCGTGGGCGGCACGGCTGTGGCCCTGCCGTCCTCCGGCGGGGTCCGGTGAGAGGCGGTTCGCCGGCCGACCGCGGGCGCCGATCCCTCCGCGAGCCGGCGGGGGCTACGAGTGACCGGGGCGAGCCGCCGGTGGGGTCGTATGTGCGTGGCGACCACCCCACTCCATCTGCCCACGTCTGGCCGTTTTTACGCACTTACGGGGTGTGACTGGGGCCACGCAGATTGGGCGTAACACTCCTGGGTACAACGCGATGACCTAAGAGGTGACAGCCGCGGAGGGAATACGGACGCCGTACACGGCGCTGTGCAACTTCCCGGCTCCCGCCCGCGCCGTCGGCCCAATCCCCAGGCCGGTGGTCGGCTCCTGTCCACGATGGACGGGGCCGGAAGCCGTTTTCCAACGTTCCGAGAGGTTGTTCGTGTCGGCCAGCACATCCCGTACGCTCCCGCCGGAGATCGCCGAGTCCGTCTCTGTCATGGCGCTCATTGAGCGGGGAAAGGCTGAGGGGCAGATCGCCGGCGACGATGTGCGTCGGGCCTTCGAAGCTGACCAGATTCCGGCCACTCAGTGGAAGAACGTACTGCGCAGCCTCAACCAGATCCTCGAGGAAGAGGGTGTGACGCTGATGGTCAGTGCCGCGGAGCCCAACAAGCGCACCCGAAAGAGCGTCGCAGCGAAGAGTCCGGCCAAGCGCACCGCCACCAAGACGGTCGCGGCGAAGACGGTGACCACCAGGAAGGCCACCGCCGCCGCAGCTCCGGCGGCGCCCGCCGCCAACGCGTCCGTCGAGGAAGAGGCCCCCGCGAAGAAGGCCGCTGCCAAGAAGACGACCGCCGCCAAGAAGACGGTGGCCAAGAAGACGACGGCCGCCAAGAAGACGGTGGCCAAGAAGACCACCTCCGCCAAGAAGGACGACGCCGAGCTTCTCGAGGACGAGGTGCTCGAGGAGGCCAAGGGCGCGGAGGAGCCCGAGGGCGCCGAGAGCGCCGGCTTCGTGCTCTCCGACGAGGACGAGGACGACGCGCCCGCCCAGCAGGTCGCCGCGGCCGGCGCAACCGCCGACCCGGTGAAGGACTACCTCAAGCAGATCGGCAAGGTCCCCCTGCTCAACGCCGAGCAGGAGGTGGAGCTGGCCAAGCGCATCGAGGCGGGTCTCTTCGCCGAGGACAAGCTGGCGAACTCGGACAAGCTCGCCCCCAAGCTCAAGCGCGAGCTGGAGATCATCGCCGAGGACGGCCGCCGCGCCAAGAACCACCTCCTGGAGGCCAACCTCCGTCTGGTGGTCTCCCTGGCCAAGCGCTACACCGGCCGCGGCATGCTCTTCCTGGACCTCATCCAGGAGGGCAACCTCGGTCTGATCCGCGCGGTGGAGAAGTTCGACTACACCAAGGGCTACAAGTTCTCCACGTACGCCACCTGGTGGATCCGTCAGGCGATCACCCGCGCCATGGCAGACCAGGCCCGCACCATCCGTATCCCGGTGCACATGGTCGAGGTCATCAACAAGCTCGCGCGCGTGCAGCGTCAGATGCTCCAGGACCTGGGCCGCGAGCCCACCCCGGAGGAGCTGGCCAAGGAACTCGACATGACCCCGGAGAAGGTCATCGAGGTCCAGAAGTACGGCCGCGAGCCCATCTCGCTGCACACCCCGCTGGGCGAGGACGGCGACAGCGAGTTCGGTGACCTCATCGAGGACTCCGAGGCGGTCGTCCCGGCCGACGCGGTCAGCTTCACGCTGCTCCAGGAGCAGTTGCACTCGGTCCTCGACACCCTGTCCGAGCGTGAGGCGGGCGTCGTCTCCATGCGCTTCGGTCTCACCGACGGTCAGCCGAAGACCCTCGACGAGATCGGCAAGGTCTACGGCGTCACGCGTGAGCGGATCCGTCAGATCGAGTCCAAGACCATGTCGAAGCTGCGCCACCCGTCGCGTTCGCAGGTGCTGCGCGACTACCTCGACTAGTCCGGGCATACGACAACGAGGGCCCGGTCCCCCAGGGGGACCGGGCCCTCGTGCTGCGCGTCGCGCCACCGTGCATGACTCTGGGTGTTCCGTGATCACTCGAGAGTGAGGAGCATCCATGCGACGCCGTATTGCCCGTGCCCTGATCGGGCCGCTGGTCCTGGCGGCCGCCGGAGCCGCGATACCGCTGGCCGCGGCGGCGCCCGCCGCCGCCGACAGCGTTGTCATCGGCGGCTTCCCCATCGATGTCTCGCAGAGCCCGTGGACGGTGGCGCTCTCCAGCCGTGACCGGTTCGGAGGCACCCGTGCGGGGCAGTTCTGCGGGGGCGTGGCCATCGGCCGCACCGTGGTGCTCACCGCGGCCCACTGTCTGTCCAGAGAGGCCGTGGGCGCGCCACCGACGCCGGATCTGAAGGTGATCACGGGACGTACGGATCTGCTCTCGCATCAGGGCAAGGAGGTCTCCGTGCGTGGCACCTGGGTCAATCCGCACTACGATTCCACCACCAATGCCGGTGACTTCGCCGTGCTCACCCTTGCCGAGACCTTGCCGCAGAGTGCCGTCATCCCCATGGCCAGGGCGGGCGACCCGGCGTACTCGCCGGGCACGAGTGCCACGGTCTACGGATGGGGGGACACCACGGGTACCGCCGCCTATGCCCACAGCCTGTATGCCGCGCCACTCCATATCCTGCCCGACGCCGAATGCAAGAAGGCCTATCCGGGCGGCAGCGAGGGCAAATACCTGCCCCAGAGCATGCTGTGCGCGGGGGAGACCGCCGGGGGCCGTGACGCGTGCCAGGGGGACAGCGGAGGGCCCCTCGTCGCGCAGGGGCGGCTGATCGGGCTTGTGTCATGGGGCAGCGGCTGCGGGCGCGCCGGGAGCCCCGGCGTCTACACGCGGGTGTCCGAAGTGGTCCGGGCGCTGAGCCGGGCCGGCACGAAGGTGCCCCGCCTGTCGTCCGGCGAGTCCTGACCGGCTTCGTGGGTCACGAGGACGGGCGGTCGCTCCTGGGTGCCAGAAGCGACCGCCCGTTCGCCGGCCTGCGCCGGAGGCTCGTCGGGCGGGGAGGTCAGCGCTCTTCCTCGGAGGCGTTCGCCGGAACGGAGGTCAGGCGCTCGGTCTCGTCCTGTATCTCAGCGGCGATCTTCTTGAGTTCTGGCTCGAACTTGCGACCGTGGTGGGCGCAGAAGAGCAGTTCTCCGCCGCTGAGCAGGACGACGCGCAGGTATGCCTGGGCGCCGCAGCGGTCGCAGCGATCAGCGGCCGTCAGTGGGCTCGCGGGGGTCAGAACAGTAGTCACGTCGCCTCTTCTCTAGCTCGACGAGCTGTCGTACCAGGGTCAACATCCAACCAGCCCCAAACGTTCCCGATCGTGGCTTTTCCTCGAAGATTCTTCTTCGGGGCGGTGGGCTGCTGCCGGTTTGGCGGCGAATGTGCCGTATTGCGTGTCTATGTGTCGTACGGGTTCGCGCTATCGGTCATGGTCGGTCCTCCCCGGCCGGGTTGCCGGTTGTTCATGAGGACGTGCCCGGAGCCTAAATGGTTCATGCCTCGAAGGGAACGTGATATGTGCTTCACTCGGCTGAAGGATCGAACGTGTATGCGACTCTCTACTAGTCTGTGTTTCTGCCGAGGGTTGCGTTACAAGGGCTCTACCAGGCCTCGGTACCCTCTGAGCGGCTACCCGAGCCGTGCCCTTACCCATCAGGGCCCCAACTGAAATTCAGCGAGGAGCGAACCGCGTGACCGCCGAGACGTCCGTGCCGTCCACAGCGCTGCTGGCAGGAGCAGACCGCGACGGTTCCAACTACACCGCTCGGCACCTGCTCGTCCTCGAGGGACTGGAAGCCGTGCGCAAGCGCCCGGGCATGTACATCGGCTCGACCGACAGCCGCGGTCTGATGCACTGCCTGTGGGAGATCATCGACAACTCCGTCGACGAGGCCCTCGGCGGCTACTGCGACCACATCGAGGTCGTCCTGCACGACGACGGCTCGGTGGAGGTGCGGGACAACGGCCGAGGCATCCCGGTCGACGTCGAGCCCAAGACCGGCCTGTCCGGCGTCGAGGTCGTGATGACCAAGCTGCACGCGGGCGGCAAGTTCGGCGGCGGCTCGTACGCCGCCTCCGGCGGTCTGCACGGCGTCGGCGCCTCCGTGGTCAACGCCCTGTCCGCCCGGCTGGACGTGGAGGTGGACCGCGGCGGCCACACCCACGCCATCAGCTTCCGGCGCGGCGTGCCCGGCGCGTTCACGTCGGGCGGACCCGACGCCAGGTTCGAGGCCGGGAGCGGGCTGCGCAAGGCCAAGAAGATCCCCAAGAGCCGCAGCGGCACCCGCGTGCGCTACTGGGCCGACCGCCAGATCTTCCTCAAGGACGCCAAGCTCTCCCTGGAGACCCTGCACCAGCGCGCCCGCCAGACGGCGTTCCTGGTGCCGGGGCTGACCATCGTCGTCCGTGACGAGTACGGTCTCGGCGACGGCGGCAGCAAGGGTGAGGAGTCCTTCCGATACGACGGCGGCATCAGCGAGTTCTGCGAGTACCTGGCGAGCGACAGGGCGGTCTGCGACGTCCTCCGCTTCACCGGGCACGGGACCTTCAAGGAGACGGTCCCGGTCCTCGACGAGCACGGCCAGATGACGCCCACCGAGGTCACCCGCGAGCTCGGCGTCGACGTCGCCATGCGCTGGGGGACCGGCTACGACACCACGCTGCGGTCCTTCGTCAACATCATCGCCACGCCCAAGGGCGGCACGCACGTGGCCGGCTTCGAGCAGGCCGTCGCCAAGACGATGAACGAGGTGCTGCGGGCCAAGAAGATGCTGCGCGTCGCCGAGGACGACATCGTCAAGGACGACGCCCTGGAGGGCCTCACCGCGGTCGTCACGGTCCGCCTGGCCGAGCCCCAGTTCGAGGGCCAGACCAAGGAGGTCCTCGGCACCTCGGCGGCCCGCCGCATCGTGAACAACGTCATCACCAAGGAACTCAAGGCGTTCCTGACCTCCACCAAGCGCGACGCCGCACAACAGGCGCGCGTGGTGCTGGAGAAGGCGGTCGCCGCGGCCCGTACGCGCATCGCCGCCCGCCAGCACAAGGACGCGCAGCGCCGGAAGACGGCCCTGGAGTCCTCCTCGCTGCCGGCCAAGCTCGCCGACTGCCGCAGTGACGACGTCGACCGCAGCGAGCTGTTCATCGTCGAGGGCGACTCCGCGCTCGGTACGGCGAAGCTGGCGCGGAACTCCGAGTTCCAGGCGCTGCTGCCGATCCGCGGCAAGATCCTCAACGTGCAGAAGTCGTCCGTCACGGACATGCTGAAGAACGCCGAGTGCGGCGCGATCATCCAGGTGATAGGAGCCGGCTCGGGCCGTACCTTCGACCTGGACACGGCCCGCTACGGCAAGATCATCATGATGACCGACGCCGACGTGGACGGCTCCCACATCCGGACCCTGCTGCTGACGCTGTTCCACCGCTACATGCGCCCCATGGTGGAGGCGGGCCGGGTGTTCGCCGCGGTGCCGCCGCTGCACCGCATCGAGCTGGTCCAGCCGAAGCGGGGCCAGGACAAGTACGTGTACACCTACTCGGACCGCGAACTGCGCGACAAGCTGCTCGAGTTCCAGAGCAAGGGCGTGCGGTACAAGGACTCGATCCAGCGCTACAAGGGCCTCGGTGAGATGGACGCCGACCAGCTCGCCGAGACCACCATGGATCCGCGCCACCGCACCCTGCGCCGGATCAACCTCTCCGACCTGGAGGCCGCCGAGCAGGTCTTCGACCTCCTGATGGGCAACGACGTGGCACCCCGCAAGGAGTTCATCGCCAGCTCGGCCGCGACCCTGGACCGCTCGCGCATCGACGCCTAGGGCACCGGGCCCCTCCGGTCCTTTCCGGTCCGGTCCTGTCCCTTTCTGTCCCTTTCTGTCCCTTCCGGCGCGGGCCTTCCCTTCCGGGGGAGGCCCGCGCCGACTTGTCGGTGCCGGCGCGTCCACCGACAGGGGTGAGTCACCTGATGGGGTGAAGAGCGGGGAGAAGAGAAGTCAGGGAACTTCCGGTTCTGCCCATCCTTGGGCATGCAGTCAAGCAACGACCGCTTCCGCGCTGGCGGTGACGGTCCCGGGAACGTGCCCGGGACCGACGAAGGCCAGGACCCGGAGCCCGAGGACATCAGGTACCGCGACCCCTGGTACGACGCGCTGGCCTCCGGCTGGGGCGACGGCAACGGCACGGGAGCTCCTACCGCACCGGTACCGGCGGCTCGCCGGGAGGGGCAGACCGGGCCGGAGGCCGGTGCGGCGGCCGAGGCGTACCTCGAGGTGCAGCGCAGCGCGGCGTTCCAGGAGGTGCGCACCCGCTACCGGAGGTTCGTGATGCCGGCGGTCGCCCTCTTCCTCGTCTGGTACGTGAGCTACGTCGTGACCGCCACGACCGCGCCGGGGTTCATGGCGCGACCGGTGGCAGGCGCGGTGAACGTGGGGATGCTGGCGGGCCTCGGGCAGTTCCTCAGCACCTTCCTCCTCGCCTGGGCCTACGCCCGGCACGCACGGCTGCGCAGGGACCGCGCGGCGCTCGAACTGCGCTGGGACACCCAGGAGCTGACGCGCGGCGCGCGCGGAGGTGCCTCGTGACGGGAGACCACCAGACGCTGGCACTGGTGCTGTTCAGCGTGATCGTGGCGGTCACCCTGGGGATCACCACGTGGGTGAGCCGCAACCGGCACGGGTCGGCGGAGGAGTTCTACGCGGGCGGGCGGCTGTTCACGCCCATGGAGAACGGTTTTGCCGTCGCGGGCGACTACGCCTCGGCCGCCTCCTTCCTCGGGGTCCCCGGGCTGATCGCCCTGTTCGGCTACGACGGGGTGCTGTACGTGGTGGGCTTCCTGGTGGCCTGGCTGGTCGTGCTGTTCCTCGTCGCCGAACTGGTCCGCAACTGCGGGCGGTTCACGCTCGCCGACGTGGTCGCGGCGCGGATGAGCGAGCGGCCGGCGCGGATCGCGGCGGGAACCTCCTCGGTCACCGTGTCCGTTCTGTATCTGGTGGCGCAGATGGTGGGCGCGGGCAGCCTGGTGGCGCTGCTCCTCGGCCGGACCGGCGCAGGGGTGCAGACCTGGACCGTCGTCGGCGTCGGCGCGCTGATGGTGATCTACGTGTCGTTGGGAGGAATGCGGGCCACCACCTGGATCCAGATCGTCAAGGCGGTCCTGATGCTGGGCGGCACCGTCGTGCTGACCGTGCTCGTCCTGGTCAGGTTCCACGGCGACCTCGACCGGCTGCTGCTCACCGCGGCCGAGCGCAGCGGCCACGGGGACGCCTTCCTGGTGCCCGGACTGAAGTACGGCGGGGACCTGACCGCGCGCCTGGACTTCATCAGTCTCGGACTGGCGCTGGTGCTCGGCACGGCGGGGCTGCCGCACATCCTGTCCCGCTTCTACACCGTGCCGACCGCGCGGGCCGCCCGGCGCTCGGTGATCTGGTCCATCGGACTGATCGGCGGCTTCTACCTGATGGCGATCGTCCTCGGCTTCGGTGCGGCCGCGATCGTCGGACCGGACGCCCTGCGCGGGTCCAACGCGGCCGGGAACACGGCGGTCCCGCTGCTGGCACTCGACCTCGGCGGCGGCGCCGACTCCACGGCGGGGACGGTCCTGTTCGCGGTGGTGGCCGCGGTCGCCTTCGCCACGATCCTCGCGGTGGTCGCCGGGATCACGCTCGCCTCCTCGGCGTCCGTGGCCCACGACCTGTACGCGTCGCTGCGGCGCCGCGGTGCCCGGCAGCGCGGCGAGGTGGCCGTGGCGCGCGTCGCCGCGGTCGGCATCGGCGTGGTCGCGATCGCCCTCGGCCTGCTCGCCCGCAACCTCAACGTGGCCTTCCTGGTGGGCCTCGCGTTCGCCGTCGCCGCCTCTGCGAACCTGCCGGTGCTGCTCTACTCCCTGTTCTGGCGCGGCTTCACGACCCGCGGCGCGGTGTGGGCCGTGTACGGCGGGCTGGTTCCCGCGCTCGGGCTCGTCGTGCTCTCCCCGGTGGTCTCCGGCAGCCCCGACGCGCTGTTCCCGGGTGTCGACTTCCAGCTCTTCCCGCTGGAGAACCCCGGCATCGTCTCCGTCCCGCTGGGATTCCTCGCCGGCTGGCTGGGCACCGCCACCTCCACCGAGGCGCCGGACAAGGCCAAACACGCCGAGACGGAGGTGCGGTCGCTGACGGGCGCGGGGGCCGTGTAGCGCCGCGCGGCGGCGTACTGCCGTGCGTCCCGGGACGGCCCACCTGGGCCCTGTCGTCACATTCCCGCCTGCCGCACGGCGTCTGGCACGCACTCCCCCAAGCTCTTCGAGCAGGGGGACCCCCAGCCGCGTTGCCGAACCGCCCACGTGGCTCCGCCACGAGGACGCTCCGGCACCTTGCGATCGCACGCACCAGACCCCGCGCGGCCCACCCGTCGGGCGGACGACGGGAACGTGACGACAGGACCTACGGCGCCACCCAGGCGTAGCGGTGCTCCGGTCGTCCCGTGTCGCCGTACTTCAGGGACAGGCGCAGGCGTCCGGCCTGTTCCAGGTGGCGCAGGTAGCGCTGGGCGGTGGAGCGGCTCAGGCCGGTGCGGGCGGCCACCTCGTGGGCGGACAGGGGCTGGTCGGCGCGGTGCAGCACACCGCAGATGAGGTCCGTCGTCGGCTCCGAGTGGCCGCTGGGCAGCCCCGGCGACGGGGGCGCGGGCGCGGCGCGCAGGGCGCCGAAGATCCGGTCCACCTGCTCCTGCCCGGTGACACCGTGTCCCCCGACGCGGTCGACGGTGCGGCGCAGGGCGGCGTAGGACTCCAGGCGGGTACGCAGCGCGACGAAGGTGAACGGTTTGACCAGGTAGTGCAGCGCGCCCAGCCGCATCGCCTGCTGGACGGTCGCCACGTCCCCGGCTGCCGTGATCATGATGACGTCGGTGCCGATGCCCTGTTCCCGCATGCGGTTGACGAGTTCCAGACCCGTGCGGTCGGGCAGGTAGTGGTCGAGCAGGACCAGGTCGATGCTTCCGCGCTGCACGGTGGTCAGGGCCTGTGCGGCACTGTGCGCGCGGGCGGTGACCCGGAAGCCGGGAACCTTTCCCACGTACTTGGCGTTTATCTCAGCGACACGGTAGTCGTCGTCGACCACCAGGACGTCGATCATCGGGCCTCTCTCCCTCAAGGCCATGCGGGCAATGTTGCGCCCGTGTTTCGGCTCCGCTGTTGTAGCGCGCGCAAAACGAGCACAACAGGTGCTTGCGAGCAAAACAACGGGTTGCGCACAGAAGACTGCTGCTGTGGCCGGGGCCACATCTACCGTCCCGGCCATGAGCACAGACACCAGCCCCGCCATCGAACTGCGGGGCGCCAGCAAGACGTTCAGGACCCCGTCAGGGGGCCTGCACACGGCCGTCAGGGACCTCGATCTCACCGTGCGGCGCGGCGAGTTCGTGGCCGTGGTCGGCCCCACCGGCTGCGGCAAGTCGACCACCCTGACCCTGGTCAGCGGGCTGGAGGAGCCCACCGAGGGTGACGTGCTGGTGGCCGGCGAGCCGGTGACCGGCGTCGGCGGCAAGGTCGGCTTCGTCTTCCAGCAGGACGCCACCTTCCCCTGGCGCTCGGTGCTGTCCAACGTGATGGCCGGGCCGCGATTCCGCGGCGTGCCGAAGGCCGAGGCGAAGGAGAAGGCCCGCGCCTGGCTGGCCAGGGTCGGACTCGCCGCCTTCGAGGACCGCTACCCGCACCAGCTCTCCGGCGGTCAGCGCAAGCGCGTCGCCCTCGCCGCCACCTTCGTCAACGACCCCGAGATCCTGTTGATGGACGAGCCCTTCTCGGCGCTCGACGTGCAGACCCGGGCGCTGATGTCGGACGAGCTCCTGGAGCTGTGGGAGGGCACGGGCGCCTCGGTCGTCTTCGTCACCCACGACCTGGAGGAGGCCATCGCCCTGGCCGACAAGGTCGTCGTCATGACCGCCGGCCCCGCGACCGTGAAGCAGGTCTTCGACATCGGCCTGCCGCGGCCGCGCAAGGTCGAGCAGGTGCGCCTGCTGCCGGAGTTCATCGACATCTACCGCGAGATCTGGGAGTCGCTCGGCGAAGAGGTCCGCATCACCCGTGAAAGAGGTGCCGCCCATGTCGCCTGAGGTTCTCAGCACTCCGGTCGTCGACACGGTCAAGACGACCGACCGCGCCCACTCCCGGGCCCGCGCCGCCCGCAGGCGCAAGGTGGTCGTCACCTGCGCCCGCGTCCTGGTGCTGGTGGCCGTGCTCGGCCTGTGGGAGTCGCTCTCCCGGGCCGCGGTCATCGACCCGTTCAACTTCTCGATGCCCTCGAAGATCTGGGACCAGATCTGGACCTGGATCACGCACGGCACCGCGCAGGGCTCGCTGGGCGAGCAGATCTGGTACACGCTCTACGAGGCCCTGATCGGCTGGGTGTTCGGCGTGGTGGCCGGTGTGATCCTCGGTATCGCGCTCGGCCGCATCCCCTTCCTCGCCGACGTCCTCGGTCCCTACATCAAGGTGCTCAACTCCCTCCCCAGGATCGTGCTCGCCCCGATCTTCGTGATCTGGTTCGGGCTCGGACCGGTCTCCAAGATCGCCTCGGCCGTGGTCCTCGTGTTCTTCCCGGTGTTCTTCAACGCCTTCCAGGGCGCCCGGGAGGTCGACCGCAACCTGGTGGCCAACGCGCGGATCCTCGGCGCGAGCGACCGCAGGGTCACCTTCCAGGTGGTCATCCCGTCCGCGACCTCGTGGATCTTCACCAGCCTGCACGTCAGCTTCGGCTTCGCGCTCATCGGCGCCATCGTCGGCGAGTACATCGGCGCCACCAAGGGCATAGGCCTGCTCGTCGCGGCGTCCCAGGGCACGTTCAACGCGGCCGGTGTGTACGCCGCGATGGTCATCCTCGCCGCGGTCGCGCTCGTCGCCGAGGGCCTGCTCACCTTCGCCGAGCGCCGCATCTTCCGCTGGAAGCCGGCCGACTCCGGGCACTGACGGCCCCCCGCCGCACCGGCTTTCCCCCAGGCTCCCCGCTTCCCGTACCGCTTTTCTCACAAGGACGTGACCCTCATGCGCAAGACCGCCAGATTCGCCGCGTCGGCCGCCGCCGGCCTGCTCGCCCTGTCCTCCCTCACCGCCTGCGCCAACGACGCGGCGAGCTCGACGCACGCCGGCAGCGGCGGGGGCGGCGGCAAGGGCGAGCACGTCAAGATCATGGTGGGTGGCCTGGACAAGGTCATCTACATGCCCGCGATGCTCACCCAGCGCCTCGGCTACTTCGCCGACGAGGGCCTGGACGTCGAGCTGCTGAGCGAGCCCGCCGGCGTCCAGGCCGAGACGGCGCTCGTCTCCGGCCAGGTCCAGGGCGCCGTCGGCTTCTACGACCACACCCTGGACCTCCAGACCAAGGGCAAGTACGTCGAGTCCGTGGTGCAGTTCTCGCACGCGCCCGGCGAGGTGGAGGTCGTCTCCAACAAGGCGGCGGACAAGATCAAGTCGCCGAAGGACTTCAAGGGCAAGAAGCTCGGTGTCACCGGCCTCGGCTCCTCCACCGACTTCCTCACCAAGTACCTGGCGGTCAAGAACGGTGTGGCGGTCAGCGAGTTCAGCCCGGTCGCCGTCGGCGCGGGACCGACCTTCATCGCCGCGCTCGAGAAGGGCTCCATCGACGGCGGCATGACGACCGATCCGACCGTCGCGACGATCCTGGACAAGAAGGCGGGCAAGGTCCTCGTCGACATGCGGACGCCCGAGGGTTCGCAGGAGGCGCTCGGCGGCCCGTACCCGTCGTCCAGCCTGTACATGCAGACGGACTGGGTCAACGGCCACAAGGAGACCGTCCAGAAGCTGGCCAACGCGTTCGTCAAGACGCTCAAGTGGATGTCCACCCACAGCGCCGACGAGATCGCCGCCAAGATGCCCGCCGACTACTCCCAGGGCAACAAGGCGCTCTACGCGGAGGCGATCAAGAGCACGCTGCCGATGTTCACCACCGACGGCGTCATGCCTCAGAACGGCCCGGAGACCGTGGAGAAGGTGCTCAAGGCGTTCAACCCCAACATCCAGAACGCCGACGTGGACCTGAGCAAGACGTTCACCACCGAGTTCGTTGAGAAGGCCGCGGGCTGACATCCGTATGCACGGGGGGCACGGCCTCTTCCCCTCCCCCCGAGCCGTGGCCTCAGGCGCGGGCCGCCCACACGTAACGGTGTTCCGGGCGGCCCGCGCCGCCGTACTTCAGCGTCAGCCTGGCCCGCCCGGTGCGCTCCAGGAACTTCAGACAGCGCTGGGCGGTCTGCCGGCTCACCCCGGTCCGCTCGGCGACCTCCTGGGCCGACAGGGGCCCGTCGGCCCGCATCAGGGTCCGGCGGACGAGATCGGTGGTGGCGGGGGAGTGCCCCTTGGGCAGCCCGGGTTCCGGCGCCGCCGACAGCGCCCCGAAGAGCCGGTCGACCTCGGCCTGTTCGGCCTCGCCGCCACCGTCCAGGACACGGCGCAGCGCCGCGTACGCCTCCAGTCTGGACCGCAGCCCGGCGAAGGTGAACGGCTTGATCAGGTACTGCAGCGCACCGTGCCGCATCGCCGCCTGCACGGTCGACACGTCCCGGGCCGCCGTCACCATGATCACGTCGGTACGGAGGCCGCGGCTGCGCATCTCCCGTACGACCGACAGGCCCGTGTCGTCGGGCAGGCAGTGATCCATGAGGACCAGGTCGAGCCGCGGCAGCGTATCGAGCCGGTGCAGCGCCTCGGCCGCGCTGTGCGCCTCACCGGCGACGTGGAAGCCCGGCACCTTCTCCACATAGGCGGCGTTGACCCGCGCGACCCGGAGGTCGTCGTCCACGATCAGGACCTCGATCACCGCTCCTCCTCGTGCGCGCCGGTCCCGGCGGCGCCGAGGACGGGTGCCGGCTCCGCCTCGGCCAGCGCCTCGGGCAGTACGACCGTGAACTCCGCGCCGCCGCCGTGGGCCTCGCCCACCGCCACGGTTCCGCCCTGCCGCTCGGCGAGCCTGCGCACCAGGGACAGACCGATACCGCGCCTGCCGTGCGCCGGCGGCTGTTTGGTGGACCACCCCTCCGTGAAGATCAGGTCGCGCCGGCCCGCCGGGACCCCGGGCCCGGTGTCGCGCACCCGGAGCACGGCGGTACGTGCCTCCGCGCGCAGTTCGACCTCCACGCGCGCGTGTGGGGTCGCCGCGACGGCGTCGAGCGCGTTGTCGACCAGGTTGCCGACGATCGTCACCAGCCCCCTGGGGTCGACGACCCGGTCCGGCAGGTGCGTGCGGTCCGACAGCCACAGCGCGACCCCGCGCTCGGCCGCGACGGTCGCCTTGCCGACGAGCAGGGCGGCGATCAGCGGGTCCTGGATCTTCTCGGTGACCTGCTCGGCGGTGGCCCGGTGGTCGCCGACCACCTCTCCGACGAACTCCACGGCGTCGTCGTACATCTCCAGCTCCAGCAGCCCGAGCAGCGTGTGCATGCGGTTGGCGTGCTCGTGGTCCTGGGCGCGCAGGGCGTCGATCAGGCCGCGTGTCGAGTCCAGCTCCCGGCCCAGCTCCTCCAGCTCGGTGCGGTCCCGCAGGGTGGCGACGGCACCCCCGTCGTCGGTCGGCATCCGGTTGGCGACCAGGACGCGCTGCCCGCGCACGGTGAGCAGGTCCGTGCCCGTCACCCGCCCGGCCAGGACGTCGGTCGTACGGCCCTCCCCGAGCGCCTCGTCGAGCGACCGGCCGACCGCCTCGTCGCCGAGGCCGAGCAGCCGCTGTGCCTCGTCGTTGAGCAGCCGGATCCGCCCGCCGCGGTCCAGGGCCACGACCCCCTCCCGGATGCCGTGCAGCATGGCCTCGCGCTCGGCGAGCAGGGCCGCGATGTCCGAGAAGGCCAGGTCCCTCGTCTGCCGCTGGACCCGACGGGAGATCAGCCACGCGGCCAGCGCGCCCGCGGCCAGGGCGCCGCCGGCGTAGGCGAACAGGCCCGGTATGGCGTCGATCAGCTTGGCCCGCACGCTGTCGTAGGCGATGCCGACCGACACCGCGCCCACGATGTGGTGGCCGGCGTCGTACAGGGGGACCTTGCCGCGTGCCGAGCGCCCCAGCGTGCCGGTGTCGATCTCCATGACCTTCCGGCCGGCCAGGGCCGTCCAGGGCTCCGTCGACACGTGCTTGCCGACCTGCTCGGGATCCGTGTGCGACCAGCGCGTTCCCCGCGTGTCCATCACCACGACGTACTCGGCGCCGGTCGCCTTCCGGATCCGCTCCGCCTCCTGCTGCACGGGACCGTCGACGCTCGGTGCGGTGCGCTGGAGGTCCCGTGCGATCTGCCGGTTCTCGGCGGTGGCCTCGGCGATGGCGAGGGCCCGGCGCATCGCCTGATCGTCCAGCTGGTGGCCCAGCGGCGCGAGGAACAGGCCGGTCGCGAGCACGGCGACTCCGGCGGCGATCGCCAGCTGCATCAACAGCACCTGCGAGAACACGCGTCGCGGCAGGCCCAGCCGCCGGCGGCGTGCGGGAGGAGAGACGCTCATGACCATGACAGTACGTCGGGGTGCGCGGTGTGCTCCCGGGGTGTGGTGCGGATCTCCCGCCATGCGCCTCAGCGGACGGCCCGGACGGTGAGCCGTGAGCCGTGAGCCGTGAGCCGTCAGCGGTGAGCGGTCAGCCGGCCAGCCGCGCGGTCGCCGACTCGCGGACGGCGACCACCTCCATGCGCGTCGGCCCGCCCAGCAGCGAGGCGCCGCAGCTCTCCGGGTGCGGCGGCAGGGCGGCCCCCTGGGCCACGGTCACGTGCCAGCGGCGTCCGTCGGTATGGGCGACGGTGACCTCCCAGCACGGCGCCGGGCCGTCGGTGGGCACGTCGTCGGTGCGCACGACGCTCAGCGCGTCCGCCCGGTACTCGCCCGCCGTCTCCCTCACCGCCAGTTCCGCGGCCTGTCCGGGCCGTTCCCAGGCCGTGCGGCCCCGGCAGCCGTCGAGGACCACCCGGCCCTCGCCCACGCTGTGCAGGACCTCCTTGACGGCGTGGGCCTCGGCCCGGCCGTAGGCGTATCCGAACGGCAGCACGAGCAGGGTCGGCGAGAAGCGGTGGCCGCCCAGGTGGGTGACCTCCCAGACGTCCTGGACCCCGGAGGCGGCGAGTTCGGCCGCGAGGGGGCGGCCGAGCAGGGCGCAGCACTGGTCCCGCTTGCCGTTGGTGCACACCAGCGCGAGCGGATCGCCTGTGTGGGGCCCGCCCTGGAGCGCGGCGTCGAAGGTGTGGTGGTCACCCTTGCCCAGGGCGGCGAAGTCGAGGTCCAGCAGGTGCTCCGGGTCGGCGGTCATGGCGCTGCGCAGCCATACGTTCCCCGGGACGGTGTGTGCCGCGTACACATGCCGTACGGACTGGGTGCGGCGGTCGGCGTGCCGCCCCGGTCGGCGGATGAGCGCGATCCGGACGCCGGTGCCCCGCGCCGCGCGCTCCAGCGCACGCCCGAGCGCGGGGTCCAGGTGACTCGAAGTGAGCGCCTTGGCACCCCAGGGGCCGGGCTGTTCCAGCAGCAGCCATGTCGTCGCCGTGGCCGCGGTGGCGGCCATCGGCTCGTCGAGCTGCCTGGAGGCGGTCGAGCACGTACTCACACAGGTGAGCCTAACCTGACTCGAGCCGGATCGAGTTCCAGTCGTCGGAGTGTTCTCCTCCGGAAGTCGCCGGGCGGCGGTTCCGGCAGCCGTGATGCGCACGGCTCGTATCCTTGGTCGGCATTCCATCCTCGTACGTGCGCCGGGCCCTGAGCCGGTGCACGCGTCGGCGTGAGAGAGGTCGCACGGTGAGTCAGCCGAGCCGTTACCCGAGTCCGAGTCGCAGCGCGGCGCAGATCCCGGTCGTGGTGCTCGCCGGATTTCTCGGCTCGGGGAAGACCACGCTCCTCAACCATCTGCTGCACCGCGGCGGCGGCAGCCGCATCGGCGCGATCGTCAACGACTTCGGGGCCGTCGAGATCGACGCCATGGCGGTCGCGGGCGCCCTCGGTGACTCCACCGTCTCCCTCGGCAACGGGTGCCTGTGCTGCGCGGTCGACGCCAGTGAACTCGACGTGTACCTCGACCGGTTGACGAGCCCGGCCGCCGGTATCGACGTCGTCGTCATCGAGGCCAGCGGACTGGCCGAACCCCAGGAACTCGTCCGCATGGTGCTGGCGAGCGAGAACCCCAGGGTCGTCTACGGCGGGCTCGTCGAGGTCGTCGACGCCGCCGAGTTCGGCGACACCCGCGCGAGGCATCCCGAGATCGACCGGCATCTGGCGCTCGCCGACCTCGTCGTGGTCAACAAGACCGACCGGGCCGCCGACGGCGAGGAGGTGCTCGGACTCGTACGGTCCCTGGCCGACGGGGCCGCCGTCGTCCCTGCCTCGTACGGCAGGGTGGACCCCGAGTTCCTCTTCGACTGCCGGCCGAGCGAGGAGCGGGTGGGGCAGCTCTCCTTCGACGACCTGGACGTGCCCGAGGCGGACGACGCCCACGGCCACCACGCCGGGCATCTGCACGCCGGCTACGACAGCCTCTCCTTCGTCTCCGACGTGCCGCTCGATCCCCGCCGGCTGATGCGGTTCCTGGACAGCCGCCCCGACGGGCTCTACCGGATCAAGGGATACGTCGGCTTCGGCCCGTACGACGCGCGCAACCGCTACGCCGTGCACGCCGTCGGGCGTTTCCTGCGCTTCTACCCCGAGCGCTGGCCGGACGGCGGGCCCCGCCTCACCCAGCTCGTGCTCATCGGTTCCGGCATCGACGCGGGCGCCCTCGGCAAGGAACTGGAGGCGTGCAAGCAGGACGCCCCGCACGCCGACGAGCACGGCATGTGGGGCGTCCTGCGCTACGTGCGGGATCCCGAGGGACACCACCCCGAGGACCCGGACCTCCCGGACCCGGACCCGGACCCTGCGGAACTGCCGGTCTAAACGGGCCCGGCGGCCACCGCCACCGTCTTCGGCAGCGACACGCCCGAGCCGTCACGGCGCGGGTCGATCTCCGGGAGTTCGGCCGGGCTGCCGTTCTTCTGGGCGGCCAGGACCGGGGTGGGACCCGCCCACGCGAAGGCCAGGCAGTCCTCGCCCTTCAGGAATCGCTGGCAGCGCACGCCGCCGGTGGCGCGGCCCTTGCGCGGGTACTGGTCGAACGGCGTGGCCTTGCCCGTCGTCTGCACGGAGTCGTCCAGCGTGCCGCGCGAGCCAGCCACGGTGAAGACGATCGCGTCCGCGGCCGGATCGACGGCCGTGAACGAGATGACCTTGGCGCCCTCCGCGAGCTTGATGCCGGCCATGCCGCCGGCCGCGCGGCCCTGCGGGCGGACCTGGGAGGCCTGGTAGCGCAGGAGCTGGGCGTCGTCCGTGATGAAGACCAGGTCCTCCTCGCCGGTGCGCAGCTCGGCGGCGCCGACGATCCGGTCACCCTCCTTGAGCGTGACGACCTCCAACTCCTCCTTGTTGGAGGGGTAGTCGGGGACGACCCGCTTGACGACGCCCTGTTCGGTGCCGAGCGCCAGGCCCGGCGACGACTCGTCCAGCGTGGTCAGGCAGACCGCGGTCTCGTCGTCCTCCAGGGAGACGAACTCCGCCAGCGGCGCGCCGCCGGCGAGGTTCGGCGCCGACGTCGTCTCCGGCAACTGCGGCAGGTCGACGACGTTCACGCGGAGCAGGCGGCCCCCTGACGTCACCACGCCCACCTCGCCCCGGGCGGTCGCCGGGACCGCCGAGACGATCACGTCGTGCTTCTGCCGCTTGCCGTCCCGGCCCCGCGCGAACGGGTCGCCGTTCGCCGTGCGGGCCATCAGGCCGGTCGAGGACAGCACGACGCGGCACGGGTCGTCCGCCACCTGCAACGGCACCACGGCGGTCGGGGTGTCGCTCGCCTCCAGCAGCATCGTGCGCCGCGGAGTGCCGAACTTCTTGGCGACCGCGGCCAGTTCGGCAGAGACCAGCTTGCGCAGCTCCGCGTCGGACTCCAGGATCCGGGTCAGCTCCTCGATCTCCGCGACGAGCTTGTCCTTCTCCGCCTCCAGCTCGATGCGGTCGAACCTGGTCAGACGGCGCAGCGGGGTGTCGAGGATGTACTGCGTCTGCACCTCGCTCAGCGAGAAGCGCCGCATCAGGCGCTCCTTGGCCTGCGCGGAGTTGTCGCTGGAGCGGATCAGACGGATGACCTCGTCGATGTCGACCAGCGCGGTGAGCAGGCCCTCGACCAGGTGCAGCCGGTCGCGCCGCTTGGTCCGGCGGTACTCGCTGCGGCGCCGTACGACGTCGAAGCGGTGGTCGAGGTAGACCTCCAGCAGCTCCTTCAGGCCGAGCGTGAGGGGCTGGCCGTCGACCAGGGCGACGTTGTTGATGCCGAAGGACTCCTCCATCGGCGTCAGCTTGTAGAGCTGCTCCAGGACGGCCTCCGGCACGAAGCCGTTCTTGATCTCGATGACCAGGCGCAGTCCGTGCTCGCGGTCGGTGAGGTCCTTGACGTCGGCGATCCCCTGGACCTTCTTGGAACCGACCAGGTCCTTGATCTTGGCGATCACCTTCTCCGGGCCCACGGAGAAGGGCAGCTCGGTGACGACCAGCCCCTTGCGGCGCGCCGTCACGGTCTCCACCGAGACCGTCGCGCGGATCTTGAAGGTGCCGCGGCCGCTCTCGTAGGCGTCCCTGATCCCGGACAGGCCGACGATCCGGCCGCCGGTGGGCAGGTCCGGACCCGGGACGTGCCGCATCAGGGCCTCCAGGTCCGCGTTGGGGTGGCGGATCAGGTGGCGGGCGGCCGCGATGACCTCGTTGAGGTTGTGCGGGGGCATGTTCGTGGCCATGCCGACGGCGATGCCCGAGGAGCCGTTCACCAGCAGGTTCGGGAAGGCGGCCGGCAGGGCCACCGGCTCCTGCTCCTGGCCGTCGTAGTTGGGGGAGAAGTCGACGGTGTCCTCGTCGATGGACTCCGTCATCAGACTCGTGGCCTCGGCCATCCGGCACTCGGTGTACCGCATGGCGGCCGGCGGGTCGTCGTTGCCCAGCGAGCCGAAGTTGCCGTGGCCGTCGACGAGCGGGACACGCATCGAGAAGGGCTGGGTCAGGCGCACCAGGGCGTCGTAGATCGACGCGTCGCCGTGCGGGTGCAGCTTGCCCATGACCTCGCCGACGACGCGCGCGCACTTCACGTAGCCGCGGTCGGGACGAAGCCCCATCTCGTTCATCTGGTAGACGATGCGGCGGTGCACCGGCTTGAGTCCGTCCCGGGCGTCCGGCAGGGCGCGGGAGTAGATGACCGAGTACGCGTACTCGAGGAAGGAGCCCTGCATCTCGTCGACGACGTCGATGTCGAGGATCCTCTCCTCGTACGAGTCGTCGGGCGGCGGGGTCTTCGTGCTGCGGCGGGCCATCGCTGCCGGCTCCTTGCTGAAGCGTGACGGGATCTGACGCGGACCATTGTGGACCGCGCGACCGACAACGCGGACCACGCCCCGTCCCCACAGGGCCGTTCCGCCATCCCGTCCCGCCGCCGTGGCGCCCTCCCGCCGTCGGCTGCCGCGCGCTTGTCCGTCCCGTGGTTCCTGAGGTCGGTGGTGCTTCTGTGGCGCGTGCGAAGCCCCTTCACGTCCTACTCCGCTGCCCCGCCGCCGTGGCGCGTGGCTTTCCGTCTCGCTCTCGGCGTACGGGTCGTGGGAACTTCGCCAGGGATCCGCACGCTTGCATACAGTGGCAGGACCGGTAGGAAAAGGGCGGTTCGCAGACCGCCACCGCGATCGAAGGGACGTACATGCCCATGGGTCACACGGCCGCAGCCGAGGCAGACTCCGGCGGCCTGACAGCGACCGAGCACCGCCTGGCCAACGGCCTGCGCGTGGTGCTCTCCGAGGACCACCTGACCCCGGTCGCGGCGGTGTGCCTCTGGTACGACGTCGGCTCGCGCCACGAGGTCAAGGGGCGTACAGGCCTGGCTCACCTTTTCGAGCACCTGATGTTCCAGGGCTCCGCCCAGGTCAAGGGCAACGGCCACTTCGAGCTGGTGCAGGGCGCGGGCGGCTCGCTCAACGGCACCACCAGCTTCGAGCGCACCAACTACTTCGAGACCATGCCCGCCCACCAGCTGGAGCTCGCCCTCTGGCTGGAGGCCGACCGCATGGGCTCCCTGCTCGCCGCGCTGGACGACGAGTCCATGGAGAACCAGCGGGACGTCGTCAAGAACGAGCGCCGCCAGCGCTACGACAACGTCCCCTACGGCACCGCCTTCGAGCGGCTGACCGCCCTCGCCTACCCGGAGGGCCACCCGTACCACCACACGCCGATCGGGTCGATGGCGGACCTGGACGCGGCCACCCTGGAGGACGCGCGCGCGTTCTTCCGCACGTACTACGCGCCCAACAACGCCGTCCTGTCGGTCGTCGGTGACATCGACCCGCAGCAGACGCTCGCCTGGATCGAGAAGTACTTCGGCTCCATCTCGTCCCACGACGGCAAGCCCGAGCCCCGCGACGGCTCCCTGCCCGAGGTCATCGGCGGGCAGCTGCGCGAGGTCGTCGAGGAGGAGGTCCCGGCCCGCGCCCTGATGGCCGCCTACCGGCTCCCGCACGACGGCACGCGCGCGTGCGACGCGGCCGACCTGGCGCTCACCATCCTCGGCGGCGGCGAGTCCTCCCGGCTCTACAACCGGCTGGTGCGCCGCGACCGTACGGCCGTCGCGGCCGGCTTCGGACTGCTGCGGCTGGCCGGCGCGCCCTCCTTGGGCTGGCTGGACGTGAAGACCTCCGGCGACGTCGAGGTCCCCGTCATCGAGTCGGCCATCGACGAGGAGCTCGCCCGGTTCGCCGAACAGGGCCCGACGGCCGAGGAGATGGAGCGCGCCCAGGCCCAACTGGAGCGCGAGTGGCTGGACCGTCTCGGCACTGTCGCCGGCCGCGCCGACGAACTGTGCCGCTACGCAGTCCTGTTCGGCGACCCGCAACTCGCCCTGACCGCGGTCAAGCGCGTCCTGGAGGTGACGCCCGAGGAGGTCCAGGAGGCCGCCAAGTCCCGCCTGCGCCCCGACAACCGCGCGGTGCTCGTCTACGAGCCGACCGCCGCCGACGTGCAGGACGACGACCGGGACGCGGACGCCGCGGCCACCGACGAGACCGAGGAGGCGGCGAAGTGACCGAGCTCGCCACGATGGAGTTCCACCCCCAGCCCCGGGCCGGCGCGGCCAAGCCGTGGGCGTTCCCCGCGCCCGAGCGCGGGACGCTGGACAACGGCCTGACGGTGCTGCGCTGTCACCGCCCCGGCCAGCAGGTCGTCGCCGTGGAGGTGCTGCTGGACGCGCCCCTGGAGGCGGAGCCGGCCGGCCTGGACGGCGTCGCCACGATTATGGCGCGGGCCTTCTCCGAGGGCACCGACAAGCACTCCGCCGAGGAGTTCGCCGCCGAGCTGGAACGCGCGGGCGCCACCCTCGACTCGCACGCCGACCACCCCGGCGTACGGCTGAGCCTGGAGGTCCCGGCCTCCCGTCTGGCCAAGGGCCTCGGCCTGCTGTCCGACGCCCTCAGGGCGCCCGCGTTCGCCGACTCCGAGGTCGAGCGGCTGGTGCGCAACCGGCTCGACGAGATCCCGCACGAGCTGGCCAACCCGGCCCGCCGCGCCGCCAAGGAGCTGTCCAAGGAGCTCTTCCCGGCCGGCTCGCGCATGTCGCGTCCGCGCCAGGGCACCGAGGAGACGGTCGTCACCATCGACTCCGCGGCCGTCCGCTCCTTCTACGCCCGGCACGTGCGCCCGGCCACGGCCACCGCCGTGGTCGTCGGCGACCTCACCGGCGTCGACCTCGACGAGCTGCTGGGCCGGACCCTGGGCGCCTGGACCGGTTCGCCCGCCAAGCCGCGGCCCGTGCCGCCGGTGACCGCCGACGACACCGGCCGCGTGGTCATCGTGGACCGGCCCGGCGCCGTGCAGACGCAGCTGCTCATCGGCCGGATCGGCCCCGACCGGCACGACCGCGTGTGGGCCGCCCAGGTGCTCGGCACCTACTGCCTCGGCGGCACCCTCACCTCCCGCCTGGACCGCGTCCTGCGCGAGGAGAAGGGATACACCTACGGGGTGCGGGCGTTCGGCCAGGTGCTGCGCTCGGCCCCCGACGGGTCGGGCGCCGCGATGCTCGCCATCAGCGGCTCGGTCGACACCCCGAACACCGGCCCGGCCCTGGACGACCTGTTCACGGTGCTGCGCAAGCTCGCCGCCGAGGGTCTCACCGACGCCGAGCGGGACGTCGCCGTGCAGAACCTCGTCGGCGTGGCGCCGCTGAAGTACGAGACGGCCGCCGCCGTGGCCGGCACGCTCGCCGACCAGGTCGAGCAGCACCTGCCCGACGACTACCAGGCGACGCTCTATCAGCAGCTCGCCGCGACCGGCACGGTGGAGGCGACCGCGGCCGTCGTCAACGCGTTCCCGGTGGACCGGCTGGTGACGGTCCTCGTCGGTGACGCGGCGCAGATCAGGGAGCCGGTCGAGGCCCTGGGCGCCGGCCGGGTCACCGTCGTCGCGGCCGAGTAGCGGTAGCACCTCGTTGCCGCCGCCGTCGCACGCGCGACGAACGGCACACGCGCACGTGGGGCCCTGGTGACCGAAGCGTCACCAGGGCCCCACGATGTCCGAATTGAGGGGGAGGTTGCCTGTCTGCCCTGTGGTATGCGCTACAAAACTTCTGATCCGTTTGGGAATTGAAAGCGGCCCCGTTTAGCGTCGGTCCGGCTGTTCGTCGGGCAGTGCGCCGCGTCCGCGGCACCGGACAGTCATCGCCGAGTCCCCGTACGGCGTGAGCCAGGGGAGCCGGGGACCCACCGTCCCTGGGGTGAATCGGACACCCGCGCACGCCGCGAGGGGGCCGTAGGAGACCTTCCTGCTCCGAACCCGTCAGCTAACCCGGTAGGCGACAGGGAAGGAAAGGACCCACGTCTCCATGGCGTTCACCCGCGCCGCCGGGAAGCACCGCCGGCCGAGCCGGATGCACCGCACCACCGCCCGCGCGGCGGGCGTCGCGGCCCTGGCCACCACCGGCGTCATCGGCACCCTCGCCGCCCCGGCCCTCGCCGCGGAGGCCCCCGCCCCCGAGGACACCGGCCTCACCCCGGTCGTCACCATCGGCGACAGTGTCGCCGAGAAGATCGACGCCCAGGCCGTCGCCCAGCACAGGGCCGCCGCGCGCAAGCAGGCCGAGGAGGCCGCGCGCAAGAAGGCCGCGGAGGAGCGCGAGGCCAAGGCGCGCGCCGCCCGCGAGGCGGAGCGCGAGCGTCTCAACGCCTTCGTGACGCCGATCCTCGACTCGTACATATCGACCGGCTACCGCACCGGCGGCTCCCTGTGGTCCTCCGGCGCCCACACCGGCATCGACTTCCACGCCGCGAGCGGCACCACCGTCCACGCGGTCGGCATCGGCACCGTCGTCGAGACCGGCTGGGGCGGGGCGTACGGCAACCAGGTCGTGATCAGGATGGCCGACGGCATGTACACCCAGTACGGGCACCTGTCGTCCATCGGGGTCTCGGTGGGCCAGCAGGTCGTCCCGGGCCAGCGGATCGGCCTGTCCGGCGCGACCGGCAACGTCACCGGACCGCACCTGCACTTCGAGGCCCGTACGTCCCCGGACTACGGCTCCGACGTCGACCCCGTGGCCTACCTCCGCAAGCACGGCGTCAACGTCTGACCCGCCGCGCCGGCGCACCGCCCGGCGCGCCACGCGACACTCCCGAAGCCCCGGCTCCCGAGCCGGGGCTTCCGGTGTCCCCCTCCGTGTTCCGTTCCGGTGTTCCGGTGTTCCGGGGCCCCGCCGGGCACGCCGAAGCCGTGCCACCCGATCCGGGCGGCACGGCTTCGGCGCTGGACCGGTCCTGCCGGTCAGACGGTCTCGGGAAGCTCCCCGAGACCCTCGGCGACCAGCTTGGCCAGCCGGTCCAGCGCGGCGTCCGCGCCGTCGGCGTCGGAGGCCAGGACGACCTCTTCGCCGCCCTCGGCGCCGAGGCCGAGCACGGCCAGCATGGAGGCCGCGTTGACGGGCGTCCCGTCGGCCTTGGCGATCGTCACGGGGATGCCTGCGGCCGTGGCGGCCCGGACGAAGATGGAGGCGGGGCGGGCGTGGAGGCCCTCGGCCCAGCCGACGTTGACGCGGCGCTCAGCCATGTGTTGCTGCCCTTCGGGTGATCAGGGTTGTCTAGACCAGTTTTCCACACGTGAAGCGAGCCCGGAGCGGGGGTGTGCGCCGCTCCGGGGGGCGTCGGACCGCGGCCTCGGTCCGACGTGTGTCCTCCACAGACTGCCTCGCGCCGGTGCCGGACGCGAGCCGTACGCTGGGCCCCATGCAGACCTCGCCGGACCGGCACGAGTACCCCGCCCACTGGGAGGCCGACGTGGTACTGCGCGACGGCGGCACCGCACGGATCCGCCCCATCACCGCCGATGACGCCGGCCGTCTGGTCAGCTTCTACGAACAGGTGTCGGACGAATCCAAGTATTACCGCTTCTTCGCGCCCTACCCGCGCCTCTCCGCGAAGGACGTCCACCGCTTCACGCACCACGACTTCGTGGATCGGGTGGGACTCGCGGCCACGGTCGGCGGCGAGTTCATCGCCACCGTACGCTACGACCGCATCGGCGCGGACGGCATGCCCGCCTCGGCGCCCTCCGACGAGGCCGAGGTCGCCTTCCTGGTGCAGGACGCCCACCAGGGACGCGGGGTCGCCTCCGCGCTCCTGGAGCACATCGCGGCCGTCGCCCGTGAGCGCGGCATCCGGCGCTTCACCGCCGAGGTGCTTCCGGCCAACACCAAGATGATCAAGGTGTTCACGGACGCCGGGTACATCCAGAAGCGCAGCTTCGAGGACGGCGTCGTACACCTGGAGTTCGACATCGAGCCGACCGACCGCTCGCTGGCCGTGCAGCGCGCACGGGAGCAGCGGGCCGAGGGGCGGTCGGTACGGCGGCTCCTGGCGCCCGGCTCGGTCGCCGTCATCGGAGTGGGCCGCTCGCGCGGCGGCGTGGGCCGCAGCATCCTCGACAACATCCGCGACGCCGGGTTCACGGGCCGGCTCCACGCCGTGAACCGGGCCTTCGGCGAGGACTGCCAGGAGATCGACGGGGTGCCCGCCCACCGCTCGGTGCGGGACATCGACGGGCCCGTGGACCTCGCCGTCGTCGCCGTGCCGGCAGAGCGCGTCCCGGACGCGGTCACCGAGTGCGGCGAGCACGGGGTGCAGGGGCTCGTCGTGATCTCCGCGGGCTACGCGGAGAGCGGCCCCGAGGGACGTGAGCGGCAGCGCGCCCTCGTGCGGCAGGCGCGCACGTACGGCATGCGGATCATCGGGCCCAACACCTTCGGGATCATCAACACCTCGCCGGACGTCCGTCTGAACGCCTCGCTCGCCCCCGAGCTGCCCCGGCCCGGCCGCATCGGGCTGTTCGCCCAGTCCGGGGCCATCGGCATCGCGCTGCTGTCCCGGCTGCACCGGCGCGGTGGCGGGGTCACCGGGGTCACGGGCGTGTCGACCTTCGTGTCGGCCGGCAACAGGGCGGACGTCTCCGGCAACGACGTCATGCAGTTCTGGTACGACGACCCCGACACCGACGTCGCCCTGATGTACCTGGAGTCCATCGGCAACCCGCGCAAGTTCACCCGCCTGGCCCGGCGTACGGCGGCGGTGAAGCCGCTGGTCGTGGTGCAGAGCGCGGGCTCCGCCCCGCAGGGGCACGCGGTACGGGCGACGCGGCTGCCGCACGCGACGGTGTCCGCGCTGCTGCGGCAGGCCGGCGTGATCCGGGTCGACACCATCACCGAACTGGTCGACACCGGCCTGCTGCTCGCCCGGCAGCCGCTGCCGCCGGGGCCGCGGGTGGCGATCCTCGGCAACTCCGAGTCGCTGGGAGTGCTGACCTACGACCGCTGCCTCGCGGAGGGGCTGCGCCCCCAGCCGCCGCGGGACCTGACGACGGCGGCGTCGGCGGAGGACTTCCGGATCGCGCTGTCCCGGGCGCTCGCCGACGAGACCGCCGACGCGGTGGTCGTCACGCTGATACCGGCGCTGGGGGAGGGGGCCGCCGAGGACTCGGCCCTGGCCGAGGCACTGCGCTCGGCCGCGCAGGAGTTCCCCGGCAAGCCGGTCCTGGTCGTGCACGTCGAGTTCGGCGGTCTGGCGGAAGCCCTCTCCGCCGCCACCAGCACGGCCCCGCCACCCGGCCCGGGCCCCCACCCGGGGGCGACCCCGCTGCTGCCCCCTCCCACGACACCCCGATCCGCCCCGGCGGGTCCGGGTCACCAGGCGGTCGGGGCTTCCCCCGCTGGTGCGGGCGGGGCTTCCCCGGCCGACCCGAACCCGGAGACCGGCACCGGTCCGAAGGCGTGCACAGGACCCGGGCGAGGTCCGGGTCACGCCCCGGGTCCGGCTTACGCCCCCGGCCAGGGGCACACCGGCGCTCCTGGCCACGCCTCCGTTCCTGGCCACGCCCCCGGCCCGGCGCCGGCATCGGCTCCCGGCCATACCTCTCGCCCGGGCCAGGCACCGGGACCGGGCCAAGCTTCCGCCACGGGCCCGCAGCCCGGCCCCCGGAGGCCGTTCCCCGACGCGCCTGAAAGGGGCGCGGCCGGGAGCGTAGACCCCGCGGGCGTGACGGCGGGCGGTGCCGGTTCCGGGCCGGCCCCCACCGGGCCGCGGCTGATCACCGCCTATCCCGCCGCCGAGCGCGCCGTGCGGGCCCTCGCCGAAGCGGTCCGGTACGGCCAGTGGCGGCGGGAGGCCGCGGAGCCGGGGAAGGTGCCGGAGTACGAGGACATCGACGAGAAGGGCGCCGCCGCCTTCATCGGCGGACTGCTCGAGCGCGGGCAGGGCCTCACGCTCGGTACGGAGGAGACCTGCGAGCTGCTCGGCCGGTACGGCATCCACGTGCGCCGGGCCCTGCCCGCCCCCACGCCCGACGCCGCCGCGGAAGCCGCCCGCGCCCTCGGCTACCCCGTCGCCCTGAAGGCCACCGCCCCGCACCTGCGGCACCGCGCCGACCTCGGAGGCGTACGCCTCGACCTCACCGACGAGGATCAACTCCGCTGGGCCTACGCCGAGTTGACGGACCTCTTCGGCAAGCCCGAGGAGCTGCGGCCGGTGGTGCAGGCGATGGCACCCCGAGGGGTCGACACCGTCGTGCGCGCGGTCATCGACCCGGCGGCCGGCGCGGTGCTCTCCTTCGGGCTCGCCGGAGTCGCCTCCCAGCTGCTCGGCGACATGGCGCACCGGCTGATCCCGGTCACCGACCGCGAGGCCACCTCCCTGATCCGCTCCATCCGCACGGCACCCCTGCTCTTCGGCTGGCGCGGCTCGGCACCGGTCGACACGCCCGCGTTGCAGGAGCTGCTGCTGCGCGTGTCACGGCTGGTCCACGACCACCCGGAGGTCGTCGCCGTCACCCTGGAGCCGGTCGTCGTCGCCCCGCGCGGGCTGACCGTCCTCGACGCCACCGTGCGCCTGGCACCCCCGCCCGCCCGCGACGACCTCGGCCCGCGCACGCTTCCGGTGTACTGAATCGGCTACCGGGGGCTCGTCCGGGCTCGGACCCGGTGCGCGCCCTACCAGGGCCGTATGGGCCGCGTTCCCGTGCGTCGTCCGTCCCCGTCGAGCAGGTGCCCCATCCGCTTGACCGTCCGCACTCCGACGATCCGGTCGACGACCGTGAGGGAGGGGAGCCGGGCGCACATCGCCGTCTCACGGCGCTGGATGTCCCCGATGTCGCGCAGCCAGAACGTGGCGAGGACGTTCGTGGTCCCGGTGACGGCGGCGACCAGACGGCATTCGGGCAGCGCGGCCGGCGTTCGGTGCAGGGTGTTCAGATCGCGGGTGGGAACCTGGCCGCGAAAGGTGACCGACACGGGCAGTCCGGTCAGGCGCGGGGCCATGTCGCAGCGGAAGGCGATCGTCTCGGAGTCGATGAGCCGGTGCACCCTGCGGCGGACGGTCGCGGCACTGGTGCCGATGCGCTCGGCGAGCGCCGCGAGCCCCAGACGGCCGTCGCGGACCAGGGCGTCGAGGAGAGCACGGTCGAGGTGGTCCAGTTCACCGGAGGAAGCCGCCTCGCGGGGTCCGGCACCAGGAGGGCCGAGCGCGCCCCGTTGGGCTGAGTCGAGGGAGTGCAGCCGCCAACGGCTGCCCTCCGTGTAGAGGGAGGTGGCGAAGAGGCACTCCACCGCGCTCACCTCGGGGAGTCCGGCGAGGCGCTCCGTGAGGGAGTGCGTCAGTGAGGCCACGTCCGGGACCAGCACGTCCAGCAGGAGATCCGCCGTGCCGGGTGCGGTGAGTTCGACGGTGACGACCTCCTCGAAGGCCGATACCTGTTCGGCGAGTCGTTGCCGTGCGCCTGGGCGGCAGCGCAGCAGTACGAACGCGGTGCAACGGGTGCGGGAGAACGCACGGCCCGGCGCCGCGTACACCCAGGCGAGCCCCTCCGCGGTCAGCCGCTCCCAACGCCGCGCGAGCGTGCCCGAGGTCACCCCCAGCAGGGGTGCCAGTTCCGACCAGGACGCCCGGGGCTGCAACTGCAGCGCGTGTACGAGGGCGAGGTCCAACTCGCTCGGAATGCTCGTTTCCCGCATCGAGCGTGCCCTCCTCGCACGATTTCCACGAAGTTCCGGGCCGCTTGGGCCGGCGCCCGCACAGTAGCGCCCACGTCGGGTTCCAGCCACCAGAAGAGGTGAGACAACGGTGATCAGAGGCATCGACTCCAGCCGCGGACTGCTCGCGACCATGACGCTGATCGTGGTGTGCAGTGGCGTCGTGCAGGGGTATCTGACCCCGCTCCTGCCGAGAGTCGGCCATCACGTCGGCATCGGCAGCGTCGGTCAGAACAACCTCTACCTTCTGTCCCAGGTCGCGTTCGCGGTCATGACGCCACTGCTGTCGCGACTGGGGGACATCCACGGGCATCGCACGCTCCTGCGCGCCTGTGTCGGCATGGTGGCCGGCGGCTCCCTGCTGATAGCGGTGTGGCCGACGACCGCGACCCTCGCCGTCGGCATGGCCCTGCAAGGAGCCGTCGTCGGCTTCTTTCCGCTGCTCGCGGGCATCCTGCGGTCCCGAGCACCGGAGCACGGACGGGTCGGCATGTCGGTCCTGGTCGGCGCTCTGCTCATATCGATCGGCGTCGGCGGCCTCGTCGCGGGCGCGCTCAGCGAGGAACACGCCGTCGCCGGGCTGTGGACGGCGGTGCCCTTCGGCGGGCTCGCGGTGACCGCCGCCCTGGTCCTGCCGGACAGCACCGCTCCGCGCGGCGGGGACTTCAACTTCCGGGCGGCGACGCTGCTCACCCTGGGCCTGGTGGCACTCGTCCTCGTCATGGCCCAGGGCGAGACCTGGGGCTGGACGTCGTCCGAATCCCTGGTCACCGCCGTCCTCGCGGTGCTCCTGCTGGCGGCCTGGGTGATGGTCGAGCGACGCTCCACGCATCCTCTGGTCAACGTGCGGCTCCTGCGCGACCCACGCCTGGCGGTGGTCAGCGCCCACACCTTCTGCGCCGCCTTCGGCACCATCGGGTTCCTGGCCGCGAACGCCGTGTTCCTCGGGACCGACCCGGACGGGACGGGCTACGGCATGGGCCTGGGATCCCAGGCCATCGCGGTCGTCTCCCTCGCCATGGTCGTCGCCGGATGCCTCGGGTCCACGGCGACCCCGCGACTGGCACGGCGCATCGGGGACCGCGCGGTGCTCGGCGCGGTGGGCGTCATCGGCGCGGCGGGCTTCCTCTCCTTGATCGTCTTCCACGGTTCCCTGTCCCAGTACCTCGTCGGCGCCCTTGTCGTGGGCCTGGCCACCGGCATGTTCGAGTCGATCACGCGCACCCTGTCGGCGGAGGTCGTCGCCGAGACCGAGACCGCGCTCTCCGTCGGCCTCAACGAACTGGCGCTCTCCCTGGGCGCGGCCATCGGAGCGGCCGTGATCGGCGCGCTGTTCGTCGGCCACCAGCTGGCCGGCGGCCACATCGCGCTCGCGGGCTACCTGTGGTCCTGGGGGGTGTGCGCCGGCGTCGCCCTGCTGGGCGCGGTGCTGGGCCTGGCCTTCCGCGGTGTGCCCGCCACCGGGACCGGGCGAGTGGGTCAGCCCCTCGCACAGGGCGGAGAGCCGGCATGACGCGAACGCGGCAGGGAACGCACCGGCAGGAGGTTCGGGAACAGGCGCTGGCCGAGGTGACCGCAACCGTACGCGGCCGGCGGGAACGCCTCGTCGCCCTGAGCCACAGTCTGCACGACGAGCCGGAGACGGCTCTGCAGGAGTACAGGTCGGCCGCCAAGATCGCCGGTCTCCTCGCCGATGCCGGCTTCACCGTCACCCAGGGCGTCGCGGACCTGCCCACCGCGGTGGTCGCCACCCACGGAACCGGCGACCTGGTCGTGGCCCTGTGCGCGGAGTACGACGCGCTGCCGGGCATCGGACACGCCTGCGGTCACAACGTGAACGGGGCCGCCGCGGTCGGCGCCGCGCTCGGCCTCGCGGCCGTCGCGGATCGGCTCGGCATCAGGGTGAAGCTCGTCGGCACGCCGGCGGAGGAGGACATGGGCGGCAAGGCGCTGCTCCTCGAAGCCGGAGTGTTCGACGACGTGGCGGCGGCCATGATGGTGCACGCGGCGGCGCAGGACACGGTCGGCGCCTCGTCGCTGGCCGTCGGCGCCTGGGACGTCACCTACCGGGGCAGGCCCTCCCACGCCGCTCTGGCCCCCTGGGAGGGAGTCAACGCGCTCGACGCGATGACGCTCGCGCACACGGCGATCGGCCTGCTGCGTCAGCAACTCCCGCCCGGCACCCTGGTGCACGGCGTCGTCTCCGAGGCCGGGCAGGCCGTGAACGTGATCCCGGCACTCGCCCGGGCCCGCTACGAGCTGCGGGCTCCCACGTCCGAACAGCTCGCGTACGCCCGGCGCCGGGTCCGGTCCTGCTTCGAGGCGGGCGCCCTCGCGACCGGCGCGGAGCTCGAACTCGTCCCGCACGGCCACGATTTCGCCGATCTGCGACAGGACGCCTCCATGACGGAGTCCTACGTGCGGGCGCTCAGGGAGCTGGGCCGCACACCGGTACCGCTGCACGGTGAACTGATGGCCTCGACCGACATGGGCAACATCTCGCACGTGGTGCCGACGATCCACCCGACCATCGGGTACGACACCGGGGGCGCGAAACAGCACACGGCCGAGTTCGCCCGGTACGGCAAGAGCCAGGGCGCCGACCGGGCCGTCGTCGACGGGGCGACGGCCCTCGCACACGTGGGGGTGGAACTGGCCACCGACGCCGTGCGGCGACGCCGGCTTCTGGAGGGTGTCGCCGACCGCCGCCTCCGCCCCGGCGGTTCGGCTGCCGCTCGGCCGCCCTGTTGAAAACGTTCGGGTATCACTCTCCGTGCGGGCCTGCCGACCTCGTTGTCGGCAGGCCGCCCCCGCGCATGCTCGCCCGATTCGGCACGTGCGTCACGGCCCGGCTGTCCGAAGGGACCGGGTTGCCCTTGACTGGCCCGGACCGCCCTCACCCACGGATTAGGATGGACGGCATGGCCAAGACCAGTACGACGACCCAGGGGCTGCGTTCGGCGATCGAACGCAGCGGCTACTACCCGGCTCTCGTGGCCGAGGCGGTGGAGGCCGCCGTGGGCGGTGAGCCCATCCGGTCGTACCTGGTCCACCAGGAGACCACGTTCGACCAGAACGAGGTGCGGCGGCACGTGACGGTGCTCGTCCTCACCGGCAACCGCTTCATCGTCAGCCACACCGACGAGCAGGCCGCCGACAGCACCTCCCCGACGCCGTACGCCACCACGTCCACGGAGTCGGTGAAGCTCGACCGGATCTCGTCGGTCGTGGTCAGCCGCGTGGTCGCCAACCCGGAGCAGTACACGCCGGGCACGCTGCCGCGGGAGGTCGTGCTGACCATCGGCTGGGGCGCCGTGTCCCGGATCGACCTGGAGCCCGCCGCCTGCGGCGACCCCAACTGCGAGGCCGACCACGGCTACACGGGCAACTCGACGGCGGACGACCTCAGCCTGCGCGTCAGCGAGGCCGGCGACGGCCCCGAGACGGTGCGGCAGGCCCTCGCGTTCGCGCAGTCCATCTCCGAGGCCACCGCGGACCCGACCCGCTGATGACCCGTCCCTTCTCCCCCGACGACGCCGCCACCGCCTGGGGCCACCCGGAGCCGCTGGCCGTCGAGACCGCACCCGTCCCCGAGTACGGGACCGGCTCACTCGCCGACCTGCTGCCCACGCTGGCCGCCGGCATGGGCGTACCGCGGATGACGGCCGCGATCGGCGAGCTGGCCCCCGCCGACCGCGCCTGCGTCTTCCTGATCGACGGCCTCGGCTGGGAGCAGCTGAAGGCGCACCCCGCGGAGGCGCCCTACCTGACCTCCCTGCTCGGCAGCTCGCGCGGCGGCACCGGCCGCCCGATCACCGCCGGGTACCCGGCGACCACGGCGACCTCGCTCGCCTCCGTCGGCACCGGCCTGCCCCCGGGCGCGCACGGACTGCCCGGCTACACCGTGCGCAACCCGGCCACCGGCGAGCTGATGAACCAGCTCCGCTGGCAGCCGTACAGCGATCCGCGCGCCTGGCAGCCCCACCCCACGGTCTTCCAGCTCGCCCAGCATGCGGGCGTGCACGCCGCCCAGGTGTCCTCCCCGGCCTTCCAGAACACGCCGCTGACCAAGGTCGCGCTCAGCGGCGGCACGTTCCTGGGGCGGCTGACCGGCGAGGAGCGCATGGACGTCGCGGCCGAGCAGCTCGCCGCCGCCGACCGGGCGCTGGTCTACACGTACTACTCCGAACTCGACGGCGCCGGCCACCGCTACGGCGTCGACTCCGACACCTGGCGCGGACAGCTGATGCACGTCGACCGGCTCGTCCAGCGCCTGGCCGAGCAGCTGCCGCCGCACAGCGTGCTCTACGTCACCGCCGACCACGGCATGGTCGACGTCCCGTTCGACGAGCAGCACCGCATCGACTTCGACGAGGACTGGGAGCTGCGCGCGGGCGTCGCCCTGCTCGGCGGCGAGGGACGCGCGCGGCACGTGTACGCGGTGCCGGGCGCCGAGGACGACGTGCTCACCTGCTGGCGCGAGGTGCTCGGCGAGCAGTTCTGGGTCGCCTCCCGGGACGAGGCCCTCGCGGCGGGCTGGTTCGGGCCGCGCGTCGAAGAGCGGGTGTACGCGCGGATCGGCGACGTGGTCGCCGCCGCCCGCGACGACGTCCTGCTCATCGCCTCCGAGCAGGAGCCGAAGGAGTCGTTGATGGTCGGCAACCACGGTTCGATGACCCCTGCCGAGCAGTTGGTCCCGCTGCTGGAAGTACGCTCCTGAGCCCTTCCCCTCTCGCTGTGCACCACCGTCCTCCACACTCACCGAAAGGTGCCCAACTGCCCATGCCCGAGCTGGTGTTCTTCTCCGGAACCATGGACTGCGGGAAGTCGACACTGGCTCTCCAGATCGAGCACAACCGCTCCGCGCGCGGACTGACGGGCATGATCTTCACCCGTGACGACCGGGCCGGGGAGGGCAAGCTGTCCTCACGCCTCGGCCTGGTGACCGACGCGGTGGAGGTCGAGGACGGCGTGGACCTGTACGCCTACATCGTCGACCACCTCTCGCAGGGCCGGCGCGCGGACTACGTGATCGCGGACGAGGCGCAGTTCCTCGCGCCCGAGCAGATCGACCAGCTCGCGCGCGTGGTCGACGACCTGGACATGGACGTCTACGCCTTCGGCATCACGACGGACTTCCGATCCAAGCTGTTCCCCGGCTCGCAGCGCCTGGTCGAACTGGCCGACCGCGTCGAGGTCCTCCAGGTCGAGGCCCTGTGCTGGTGCGGCGCCCGCGCCACCCACAACGCCCGTACCGTGGGCGGCGTCATGGTGCTCGAGGGCGCCCAGGTCTTCGTCGGCGACGTGACCCGCTCGGCGGACGAGATCGGCTACGAGGTGCTGTGCCGCCGGCACCACCGCCGCCGCATGACGGCCGCCTCGGCCCGCGCGGCGGCGCTGTCCCCGGACGTCCTGCCCGTGACCGCGGACTGACCGAGCACCTGCACCTGCGTCAGACGCGCCGCTCCGACGAGGCCGGCCCGACGAATCCCGCCCACGCTTCACGCGAGACCGTGATGATGGGCCCGGCGACGTCCTTCCGCCCCCGCCTCCGTGCCCTCGTGCTCCGCCATGTGCATCACCGCCGCCTTGCCTCAACTCCCCGGCAAGGGACGCCGTTACGGTGTGCGGCTCCTACTCGGGCGGACAACGCGCGTACGACCGTTCCCTGTCGCTGCGTCACTGCCGGTTACGCTACGCGACCAACGGAACCGTGTCGGCATGACGACCAAACCCACCGCCCCCTGCGCTCCCTTGAACACCACCCCAGGCCCGCCGCCGGGGCCGAGGCGGAGGCCGGCCGCGGGCTGGTCCTCGTGTCGCGCCTTGCGACCCGCTGGGACTGGCACCCGCACCCGGACGGGCCGGGCAAGACCGTGTGGGCGGAGTACGCGTTTGCGTCGCGACCTCAGTGATGAGCCGCCCTCCCGGACCACCCGCGCGAACGCCGGGGCCCGTTTGGGTCGGCAGTGATCTCCTGCCATTCTTCTTCCCCATGTCCGCACGAAACCGAAGACTGCCCCGGCACCGCGCCTGGCCACTGACCACCAGCGACATCAACGAGTGTCTCGGCCCTGACATGAAACGCGTCAAGGGCCTGTACTTCCTCACAGGACATGACAGCGGGACCATCGTCCTGGGAGCAGAATGGGTCGCTCCGAACCCCCGCAACTACGGCCGAGGTATCCACCCGGACATGGTCGGTTTCTACATAGACGTCCACCCGGTCGATGCCACTCGACGTGCAGCCGTCCGCGCCGTTCTACGGGCGCAGGCCCTCCCGCAACTGCGTGATTGGATCACTCAGGCCATCGCTGCCGACGAGACCTGGCAACTGACTCCTCACCAGCACTACTGGCGCCTCTCCGACGGCCACCTCACCCACCGCGACGAAGAGTGAACAGAGTCGGGACGGAAGCGCGCATCGCGGCACCGCCGCCGTGCGGCCGCTGCCGAGGCCCGCGCCGCGGCGCTGTCACCGAGTGTCCTGCTGATGTCGCTCTTCTGAGCGACACCTGCCGTCAACACGGCTTGACGGAATCAACGCGACCCCTGGATCAGGGCGAACCGTGCCCCTTCGGGATCAGCCACGGTGGCCACGCGGCCCAGGGCGGTGTCCCGCGTGGGAGTGAGGATCCGGCCGCCCAGGGCGACGAGGTGTTCGGTCGCCTCGTCGGTGTCGGTGACCTCGAAGTGCGTCATCCAGTGCGGGCCCCGGTCGTGGGGCAGGGCCCGGCCCACCCCGTGGACTCCGGCGACCGGGCGGCCGTCGAGGTGCAGGGTCACGCGGTCGACGCCGGCGGAGCCGTCCGGCTTCCGTTCGTAGCCGAACAGCCTGCTGTAGAACGTGGCGACGCCCGTGGTCTCGTAGGTCAGCAGCTCGTGCCACACCGGTGCGCCGGGCAGCCCGGTGGTCTCCGCGCCCGGGTGTGACCGGGCCCGCAACAGGCCGAAAACCGCACCCCACGGGTCCGAACCGATCGTCAGCCGCCCGATGCCGCCCGCGTCCAGCGGACCCACCCCGACGGTGCCGCCGCACAGCCGTACCGTTTCGGCCGTCAGATCCACGTCGTCCGAGGCGAGATAGGGCGTCCACGCCACGGGCAGGCGCCGACCGGGCGGCAGTTGCCCGACACCGCCCACCTCGCGGCCGTTCAGCAGGACCCGCACACAGGGGCCGAGCCGGCTCGGCCCGGGCTGGAACTCCCAGCCGAAGAGCTCCCCGTAGAAGGCCTGGGCGGCGGCCAACCCGTGCGCCATCAGGCTCACCCGGCACGGTGTGCCGGGCCTGTTCCGGGCGGGTGCCCGGCCGTTCGGGACGCCCGGCTCCGGTGCCTCGGTCATCGTCACCTTCTCCTCGGCCTCCAGGGCCGCTCGACGGCCGCCTCTATTCCGTTCTCCGGACCCCGAGCCGATGCGCCGCCCCCGGTGCCGGGCGCGCTTCCGAGGCGCCGGCGGGGCAGGGTCCCGTCCGGAGGGTGCCCGGTGTGCGGTGTCCCGCCCGTTTCGCCACGTTTACCGAAGGATGTCGATCGGCTGTACAGCATGTGGCCGATCCCGTACGCATCGTGATCGGACCTGTCCGGCCGAGCAGAGTAGCCGGACCTGGACGCCGTGGCCACCCCGTGCGCAAGGATGGTGGCCATGAACGCCATCATCTCCGCATCCGATCTCGCGAGCGCCCTCGCGGGGCCCCGGCCGCCGGTGCTGCTCGACGTCCGCTGGCAGCTCAGTCTGGCGACGGCGGCCGGCGCGGCGCCCTTCGACGGGCGTGCCGCCCACGCGGCCGGGCACATCCCCGGTGCCGTCTTCGTCGACCTGGACCGCGAACTGGCCTCGGCGCCGGGTGGAAACGGCCGCCATCCCCTGCCGGACACGGAGGTGTTCGGCGCCGCGATGCGCCGTGCCGGGGTGTCCGACGACCGGCCGGTCGTCGTCTACGACGGCGGCCAGGGCTGGGCGGCGGCCCGCGCGTGGTGGCTGCTGCGCTGGACCGGGCACCCCGACGTGCGGGTCCTGGACGGCGGTCTCGCGGCCTGGGAGGGCCCCCTGGAGACCGCCGTGCCCGAACCGGCCGAGGGCGACTTCGTGCCGAAGCCCGGCGCGCTGCCGCTGCTCGACGCCGACGGGGCCGCGGCGCTCGCGCGGTCCGGAGTGCTGTTCGACGCGCGCGCGGGGGAGCGGTACCGGGGCGAAGTGGAGCCGATCGACCCGGTGGGCGGCCACATCCCGGGCGCGGTGTCCGCGCCGACCACCGAGAACGCGGGCCCGGACGGCAGGTTCCTGCCGGCCGCGCAACTCAGGGCGCGGTTCACGGCGTTGGGCGCGGCCGACGGACGAGACGTCGGCGTCTACTGCGGCTCCGGCGTCTCCGCCGCGCACGAGGTGCTGGCGCTGGCCGCCGCCGGGATCCCGGCGGCCCTGTATGTCGGCTCGTGGTCGGAGTGGTCCTCGGATCCGTCCCGGCCGGTCGCGGTGGGGCCGGACCCGCAGTGACCGGACGTCGGTCGGCCGGTCACCCATAGGGGGCGACGGCCGGTCGGCCCGTACGGCCACGAGGAGCGCGCACGAGGAAGGGCCGCACCCGACGGGCGCGGCCCTCCAGCCTCGTACGGCCTTGCTAATCCTGCTTCTTGCGGCGCGTGCCGAACACGATCTCGTCCCAGCTCGGCACCGCGGCCCGGCGGCCGGGCCGGACCCCGTCCGCCTCGGCCTGACGGTCGGTGGCGCCGGTGAGGCGGTCGCGGTGGCTGGTGACGGAGCGCGGCATGAGGACGTCCGCGTAGGCGGACCCGGCCGAGGCCGCGGGAGCCGGGGGCTCCTCGGCCACCAGGTCCTCCTCGGGCTCCTCCACGGGTTCCGGCGCGCGCTCGGGCACCACCAGGTCGCCGCGGAAGCTCGGCACCGCCTCCAGCAGGCTGGTCAGCGTGTCGCGCTCGCCCACGCTCTCCTCGGCGGGCTCGGGCGCCTGTCCCGGCAGCGCCGGACGGTCGCGGTCCCGGTCGAAGGAACGCTCGCGCGGCAGACGCGCGATGCGCGGCACGAACGGGAAGCTGGGTTCCGGGGCGCCGAGGTCGTCGGACTCCCCGATCAGGGCGCGGGCCTCGTCGTCGACGGCCTGCACCAGGCGCCGCGGCGGGTCGTACGTCCAGCTCGCCGAGTGCGGTTCGCCCGCGACCCGGTAGACCAGCAGGACCTCCCAGGTGCCGTCGTCGCGGCGCCAGGAGTCCCACTGGGCGGTCTCCTTCTCGGCGCCGCGCAGCAGCAGCCGCTCCTGGACGGTCTCGCCGAGCAGCGGACCTGAGTTCTCGCCGGGGCGGCGGACGGGAGTCTTGCGGGCGCGCTCGGCCATGAAGGCGCGCTCTGCGAGCACGGGTCCCTCGAAGCGCCGTACCCGGTCGACGGGGATGCCGGCGAGCTGGGCCACCTCTTCCGCGGTCGCTCCGGCTCGTATGCGGGCCTGGATGTCGCGGGGGCGGAGATGGCTCTCCACCTCGATCTCGATCTGGCCGAGGCGGGGACGGTCGCCGCGCACGGCGGCGCGGAGCCGTTCGTCGATCGGAAGCGTGTACTCCGTGCTGTCCGCAGCCTTGAGCACCAGCCGTGTGCCGTCATTGGAGACGGCCACGACACGCAGTTCGGGCATGGGGACCTCCCGGGTGGTGCCTGCCGACGTCACGTGCGTCGCTGCTTCCGCTAGTCGAGTGTGGCCTGCCCGGGTGCAGCCTGCCACAACCTTGCCGAGTTGCCCGGCGTGTCGGGCACGGGCCCTGGAACGCCGTTATGGCACGGTTACCTGTTTACAACGCTAAGTGACCAACTCCGTCACCCTGTGCAACCAGCCCCCTCCCGGCGCTCCAGCAAGGTCCCGGACACCCCGAAGGGAGGCCGGGCCCAGGGCTCATTACGGTACTCCATTCGGGCCACGTGCGTGGATTGGCGCGCCGCCCAACTTCTCGCCGGAGGCGGTACTCGACCGCCCTCGACCCCTTTTTCGATCATGCCCGTGGCGAACTTCACTTATTCACCGCAAACGGAACTAACGGTTTCGTCCGTACGTCCCTTTCTCGTGCAGTCGGCCGATCACATACGGAAGATGCGGCTGTGTCCGACAGAGGCAGGCAAGGTCCGGTAATGCGTGAAAGGTTCGATGGCGGTGGTGAGCAGAGTGCCGGGGAGGAGGCGACGAGGAGACGGATCGAGTTGAGCGTCGCTCAGGTCGCGGGCAGCGCCGTGGCGGCGGTGGTGGCCGCGAAGCTCGCGTCGTACTTCGGCGTCTACGGCACGATCCTCGGGGCCGGTGTCGTCAGCGTCCTGGCCACCTGCGGCGGCTCGGTCTTCCAGCACTTCTTCCGGCGTACCGGCGAGCAGTTGCGCGGAGTGGCCGCCTCCCCGGGACCGGTACCGGCCCCGGCGACCGTCCCCGCCGGGCGGATCCCGCCGCCGGTGGGCGAGTTCACCGAGGGGACCGTCTACCGGGCCCGGATCAAGAGCTGGAAGCGACCCGTGCTCGCGGCCGCCCTGGTCTTCGGGGTCACCATGGCCGGAATCACCGCCTACGAGCTGGTGTCGGGCGACAGTTTCAGCGGCGGCAGGGGCACGACGGTCGGCTACGCCGTGACCGGCCACCGCACCCCGTCCGTGACGCCCGACGCGCCGGCTCCCACCTCCTCGCCCACGGGGACGCCGGGGACCGGGGACGGGACACCGCCGGGCGATGCCGCCTCCGGCCGCCCCGACCGGGGCACCGAGGTGAGCCCGGCTCCCACCCCCGAGGTCACGGGGAACAGCGGGAGCGGCGGCGGCACGGGGGACACCGGGAGCGCGGCCACCGACGGTACCGGGCCGGGCAGACCGTCCGACGCCGGCACCACCGCCCCGGCACCCGGCGCGAGCGCTACGGCCCCAGCACCCTCCGCAAGTAGTCGTTCTGGAACAGCCGCTGGGGATCCAGCCGGTCCCGCAGCGCCGTGAATTCCCCGAAGCGCGGGTAGACCGCGGCGAGCCGTCCGGCGTCGCTGGTGTGGATCTTGCCCCAGTGCGGCCGGCCCTCGTACGCGGTGAAGATGTTCTCCGCGGCCGTGAAGTACCGCTGGTAGGGGGTGCCCCGGAACATGTGGACCGCGATGTACGCGCTGTCCCGGCCCGAGGCGGTGGACAGGGTGATGTCGTCGGCGGGCGCGGTGCGCACCTCCACGGGGAAGCTCACCCGCAGTCCGGAGCGGTCGACCATCGCCTTCAGCTCGCGCAGGGCGTCGGCCAGGGCCTCGCGCGGCACGGCGTACTCCATCTCCACGAAGCGCACCCGGCGCGGCGAGGTGAAGACCTTGTAGGGGATGTCGGTGTACGTCCGCGCGGACAGCGCGCGGCTGGAGATCCCGGCGATCGACGGGATGGTGGCAGGCACCGCGCGGCCGACCCAGTTGGCCACCTGGAAGACGCCGTTGGAGAGGAACTCGTCCTCGAACCAGCCGGACAGCCGCCCCACCGGCTGCTCCGGTCCGGCGCTGCGGTTGTTGCGCTTGGTGTTGGTGCTGCCGGTGTGCGGGAACCAGTAGAACTCGAAGTGCTCGTTCTCCGCCCAGAGCCGGTCGAACTCCGCGAGCACCCGGTCCAGGCTCATCGGTTCCTCGCGGGCCGTGAGCAGGAAGATCGGCTCCACCGCGAAGGTGATGGCCGTGACGATCCCCAGCGCGCCCAGGCCGACGCGGGCGGCCGCGAAGACGTCCGGATTCTCCTTCGCGGAGCAGGTGAGTACCGAGCCGTCCGCCGTGACCAGCTCCAGTCCCCTGATCTGGGCGGCGATCGAGGCCGATTCGCGGCCCGTGCCGTGGGTGCCGGTGCTGGTCGCCCCGGACACCGTCTGCTCCATGATGTCGCCCATGTTGGTGAGCGAGAGGCCCTCGCGCGCGAGAGCGGCGTTGAGCCGCTTGAGCGGAGTGCCGGCCTCGACGGTCACCGTCATGGCCTCGCGGTCGATCCCGCGTATGCCGGTCAGCAGCTGGGGGCGGATCATGACGCCGTCCGTCGCGGCGATGCTCGTGAAGGAGTGACCGGTGCCGACCGCCTTCACCCTCAGCCCGTCCTCGGCGGCCCTCCGCACGGCGGCGGCGACGTCCTCCACCGTCGCCGGCGTGACCTCCCGCGCGGGGCGCGCGCCGACATTGCCGCCCCAGTTACGCCACGTGCCGTTCTTCGCGCTCGTCGTGCTGCTCAACGAAGCCTCCCCGCCGCGGAGCCGGCCTGCTGAGCCGGCGGTACCCGAGGAAACCGACCGCGACCGCGACGGCCCCGGACACCGCCGGAACCCCGTACCCGGCTCGCGCCCCGGCCGTGTCGATCACCCAGCCGGCCACGGAGGAGCCCAGTGCCACCCCGACCGCGAGCCCGGTGCTCACCCAGGTCATGCCCTCGGTCAGGTGCGAGCGTGGTACGTGCTCTTCGACGAGGGCCATCGTCGTGATCATCGTGGGAGCGACGGACAGGCCCGCAACGAACAGCGCCACGGCCAGGAACGGCAAGTTTCCGACCAGTAGGAGGGGGATCATACTCACGGCCATCGCACAGATGCCCAGCAGCCAGCGCCGGGCGGGCGGTCCCGCGAAGCGCAGCAGGCCGAACACGACGCCCGCGGTGCAGGAGCCCGCCGCGTACACGGCGAGCACGACGCTCGCGGCGCCCTTGTGTCCCTGCTGGTCGGCGAAGGCGACGGTGACCACGTCGACCGCCCCGAAGATCGTCCCGGTCGCCACGAAGGTCGACACCAGCACCTGGAGCCCGCGCGCACGCAGGGCCGAACCGCCGCCGTGGTGCTCGCGCGGGTGCGGCGCGGGCTCGGTGGCGCGCTGCGCGGTCAGCCAGAACACGCCCACCGCCAGGAAGCAGGCGGCCAGCAGCGGCCCCGCCTCCGGGAACCAGGCCGTGGACAGCCCGATGGAGACGATCGGCCCGAAGATGAAGCACGCCTCGTCCATCACCGACTCGAACGAGTAGGCGGTGTGCAGTTGCGGCGTCCCCCGGTACAGGGCCGCCCAGCGCGCGCGGACCATGGCGCCCAGACTGGGCACGGAGCCGATCCCGGCGGCGCAGACGAACAGCACCCAGTCCGGCCACCGGAAGTGCGCCGCGAACAGCAGGACCGCCGAGGCGGTCAGCGCGACGAGCGTCGCGGGACGCAGCACCCGGCGCTGCCCGTGCCGGTCGACCAGCCGGGAGATCTGCGGGCCGAGGACCGCGGCGGCCAGCGCGATGGTGGCCGACAGCGCGCCCGCGAGCCCGTAGCGCCCGGTCAGCTGCGAGATCATCGTGACCACGCCGATGCCCATCATCGACAGGGGCATCCGGCCGAGGAACCCCGCGGCGGAGAAACCCTTGGAGCCTGGAGCGGCGAACAGGGCACGGTACGGGCTGGGCACAGGGACTCCGCGGATCCGGTAAGGCGTGAAGGAAGCTGATACAGCTTACGGACCGGGCGACTCCGGCGCACCACCCCCCTACGGGCTCCCGCGCACCTTCCCCCAATGGGCCGGGATCCCGCCCGTGGTGGCGGGGTGGCAGGATCGAGGCATGCCTGACGTGCTCGACGCCACCCCGTACGACGCCCTGCTCCTGCTCTCGTTCGGCGGCCCCGAGGGCCCGGACGACGTGATCCCGTTCCTGGAGAACGTGACGCGCGGGCGCGGCATCCCCACCGAGCGCCTGAAGGAAGTGGGCGAACACTACTTCCTGTTCGGCGGGGTCAGCCCGATCAACGACCAGAACCGCGCCCTGCTCGACGCCCTGCGCAAGGACTTCGCCGACCACGGCCTCGACCTGCCGGTCCACTGGGGCAACCGCAACTGGGCCCCGTACCTGACGGACACCCTGCGGGAGATGGTCCGCGACGGCCGCCGCCGCATCCTGGTCCTGGCCACCAGCGCCTACGCCTCGTACTCCGGCTGCCGCCAGTACCGCGAGAACCTCGCGGACTCGCTCGCCGCCCTCGAGGCCGAGGGCCTGGACCTGCCGAAGGTCGACAAGCTGCGGCACTACTTCAACCACCCCGGCTTCCTCCAGCCCATGATCGACGGAGTGCTGGAGTCGCTCGCCGGCCTCCCCGAGGACGTCCGCGACGGCGCGCACATCGCCTTCTGCACCCACTCGATCCCGATCTCCGCCGCGGACACCTCCGGCCCGGTCCCCGGCCACGGGGACGGCGGGGCGTACGTCCGCCAGCACCTGGACGTGGCGCGGCTGATCGCCGACGCCGTCCGCGAGCGCACCGGCAACGACCACCCCTGGCAGCTCGTCTACCAGTCGCGCTCCGGTGCCCCGCACATCCCGTGGCTGGAGCCCGACATCTGCGACCACCTCGAGGAGCGGCACGCCGCGGGGGCCCCGGCCGTCGTCATGGCGCCCATCGGCTTCGTCTCCGACCACATGGAGGTCCTGTACGACCTCGACACCGAGGCCACGGCCAAGGCCGCGGAACTGGGCCTTCCGGTGGGCCGCTCCGCCACCGTCGGCGCCGACCCGCGGTTCGCCGCCGCCGTCCGCGACCTGATCGTGGAGCGTGCCGCCACCGAGCGCGGACAGCAGGTCACGCCGTGCGCCCCGGGCTCGCTCGGCGCGGACCACAATCTGTGTCCGGTGGGCTGCTGCCCGGCCCGCACACCCCGGCCCGCCGCCGCGGGCGCCGACAGCCCCTACGCGTGAGGATCCCCGTGACCGACACCCTGCCCGCGGAACTGCTGCAACTCGCCCGTCAGGCGGCCGCACGCGCCGGAGAGCTGCTGCGGGACGGCCGCCCGGCGGACCTGGCGGTGGCCGCCACCAAGTCCAGCCCGATCGACGTCGTCACCGAGATGGACATCGCCGCCGAGAAGCTGATCACCGGCCTGATCGCCGACCGGCGTCCCGACGACGGCTTCCTCGGCGAGGAGGGCGCCTCCGTCGAGGGCACGAGCGGCGTCCGGTGGGTGATCGACCCGCTCGACGGCACCGTGAACTACCTGTACGGACTGCCGACCTGGGCCGTCTCCATCGCGGCCGAGGTGGACGGCGAGGCCGTCGTCGGGGTGGTGGCCGTCCCGATGCGCGGCGAGGCGTTCCACGCCGTGCGCGGCCGCGGGGCCTGGGCCACCGGAGCCTGGGCCGGCGAGCGCAAGCTGGCCGGCCGCGCCGCGCCGCCCCTGGACCAGGCCCTGGTCGCCACCGGCTTCAACTACGTCGCCGAGGTCCGCGCCCACCAGGCCGACGTGGCCCGCCGGCTGATCCCGCTGCTGCGCGACATCCGCCGCAGCGGCTCGGCCGCGGTGGACCTGTGCGACGTGGCGATGGGCCGCCTGGACGGCTACTACGAGCGCGGACTGAACGCGTGGGACTTCGCCGCCGGCGACCTGATCGCCAGAGAGTCGGGCGTCGTGACGGGTGGCCGCCCGGGAGAGCGTCCGTCCCGCGAGCTGACGGTCGCGGCCACCCCGGGCGTCTTCGAGCCCCTCCAGAGCCTCCTGGAGGAGTACGGCGCCTGGCACGACTGAGGGCAGGGCGGGAGCACAACGCACAGCGGGACCCCGGCGCTGGATTCGCCGGGGTCCCGCTTCGCGCGTGCAGGCTGGTCAGACGCCGGACACGCCGACCTCCACACCGTGTTCGGCGGCGAGGCGGCGCAGGTCGTCGAGTTCGGCCAGCTCGACCTCGACGAGGAAGTCGTCGCCCTCGTCACGAGCCCGCGTCAGGTCGGACTCGGTCGCCTTTATGCGCTGCAGAAGTCCTGCGGTGAATGCGTCCATGCTTGCGCCCCCTCGTCCTGGGTCGGTGGGTCGGTGGCACGGGGGTGTGCCGTTCGGAAGGGGCGATCACGTCTCAGCAGGTGCCCGGCGCTGCCCGACCGGGCGGCGACGGCGCTGGACACCCACACCCACTCTGCGGAAGCGGATCGCGGAGTACCGCATGGTGCTGCGGCACATGCAGAGCGTGATCGCGGGGTGTAAACCCGTCCTCCCCCGACTCCTCGCGGCGGAAACCTCGACCGGACAAGAAAATTCGGGATTCGCGCCCCCTTCGCCCGCCGCTCGCCTCTCGTCCACCGGCCGCTTCCACGGCTTACCGCCGACTTACGGCCGAAAAGGGCAGGATGGAAGCACACACTCACGAAGACCCCTGCCGGCGTGCGCCCCGAGCGGCGCTACGCGGGTGGACACAGGAAGGACAAGACGTGCGCGTACTCGTCGTCGAGGACGAGCAGCTGCTCGCCGATGCGGTGGCCACCGGACTGCGCCGGGAGGCCATGGCCGTCGACGTCGTGTACGACGGCGCGGCCGCCCTGGAGCGCATCGGAGTCAACGACTACGACGTGGTCGTCCTCGACCGGGACCTCCCGCTGGTGCACGGCGACGACGTCTGCCGCAAGATCGTCGAGCTGGGCATGCCCACGCGCGTCCTGATGCTCACCGCCTCCGGCGACGTCAGCGACCGTGTCGAGGGCCTGGAGATCGGCGCCGACGACTACCTGCCCAAGCCCTTCGCGTTCAGCGAGCTGACGGCACGCGTGCGAGCCCTGGGCCGGCGTACCAGCGTGCCCCTGCCGCCCGTCCTGGAGCGCGCCGGGATCAAGCTCGACCCCAACCGCCGCGAGGTCTTCCGCGACGGCAGGGAGGTCCAGCTGGCGCCGAAGGAGTTCGCGGTCCTGGAGGTCCTCATGCGCAGCGAGGGCGCCGTGGTCTCCGCGGAGCAGCTGCTGGAGAAGGCCTGGGACGAGAACACCGACCCGTTCACCAACGTCGTGCGCGTCACGGTGATGACCCTGCGGCGCAAGCTCGGTGAGCCCCCGGTGATCGTCACCGTGCCCGGCTCCGGCTACCGGATCTGATCCGCCGTGGCCGCGACCCCGGCGCCGCCCCAGGCGCCCCCGAAACCCACCTGGGACCCCAGAAGGCCGGAGCCGGCCTTCCCGTGGCTGCGCCCGACCATCCGGATACGGCTGACGCTGCTGTACGGCGGCATGTTCCTGATCGCCGGCATCCTGCTGCTGTCGATCATCTACCTGCTCGCCGCACAGGCCCTGCGCACCGGCAACCAACCGCTGTTCAAGATCGTCGACTTCAACGCCCTGAGGGTCACCAGCACCGACTGTCCGGGCGTCGACAACGGCAACCTGTCGCTGTCGGAGTTCAACGCCGCGATCAGCGCCTGCATCGACCACCAGCGCCAGGCCGCCCTGGACAGCCTGCTCAGCCGCTCGCTCCTCGCCCTGCTCGGCCTCGCCGTGATCGCCTTCGCGTTCGGCTACGCGATGGCCGGCCGCGTGCTGTCCCCGCTCGGCCGGATCACCCGCACCGCCCGCGCCGTGGCCGGCTCCGACCTGTCCCGGCGGATCGAGCTGGACGGCCCGGACGACGAGCTGAAGGAGCTCGCGGACACCTTCGACGACATGCTGGAGCGGCTGCAGCGGGCCTTCACCGCCCAGCAGCGCTTCGTCGGCAACGCCTCGCACGAGCTGCGCACACCGCTCGCGATCAACCGCACGCTTTTGGAGGTGCAGCTCTCCGACCCGCACGCGCCGATGGAGCTCCAGCAGCTCGGCAAGACCCTGCTGGCCACCAACGAGCGCAGCGAACAGCTCGTCGAGGGCCTGCTGCTGCTCGCCCGAAGCGACAACCAGATCGTCGAGCGCAAGCCGGTGGACCTCGCCGAGGTCGCCTCGCAGGCCATCGACCAGGTGCACGGGGAGGCGGAGGCCAAGGGGGTCGAGATCCGCGGTGAGCGCAAGCCGGCGGTCGTCCAGGGCAACGGGGTGCTGCTGGAGCGGATCGCCCTGAACCTGGTGCAGAACGCGGTGCGGTACAACGTGGCCGAGGAGGGATGGGTGGAGGTCGTCACGGACGTCCAGCACGGTCAGGCGATCCTCGTCGTCGCGAACACCGGACCGGTCGTCCCGGCGTACGAGATCGACAACCTCTTCGAGCCGTTCAGACGGCTGCGCACCGAGCGCACCGGCAGTGACAAGGGCGTCGGCCTGGGCCTGTCCATCGCCCGCTCCGTGGCGAGGGCGCACGGCGGGCACATTTCGGCCCAGCCGCGTGAGGGGGGTGGGCTCGTGATGCGGGTGGCCCTGCCGATCTGAGATCATTGCGCCGACACGCGGGGATGTTCGCTTTGCGCGGAAATTCCCGGGGCCGTTCCCGGCCTCACCGTGTGTGATCGATCACATGGGCGGTTTTCCAGCCATCTACTCTCCGTGGCCACGCGAGCCTTGTAAATGCCGGAAAAATCCCGGTTTTCAGGGGGCATGATCACGGGAAGTACACGGTGAGACCGCTTTGGAGCGGGGCATCCGGACCGTGTACGGTCCCGATCGCCATCCAAGCCGATCACTCTTGAGGAGTGCGGTTGGGTGTCGATTGAGTAACAGACCTTGATGTGAGGCAAAATCTCCGCCTCAGGTCGGGCACAAGTCCGGCCTCTCACGCGTTACGTGCGCTGGAGACACCGCATACACCCAGAGGGGGAGAGCGACATGGCAACCGATTACGACACCCCACGCAAGACCGACGACGACGTCGACTCGGACAGCCTGGAAGAGCTGAAGGCCAGGCGGAATGACAAGTCGACCTCCTCCGTGGACGTCGACGAGTTCGAGGCCGCCGAAGGCCTGGAGCTGCCCGGCGCGGACCTCTCGAACGAGGAACTGGCCGTCCGGGTGCTGCCCAAGCAGCAGGACGAGTTCACCTGCATGAGCTGCTTCCTGGTGCACCACCGCAGCCAGCTGGCCCGCGAGAAGAACGGTCAGCCGATCTGCCGCGACTGCGACTGAGGCAGGGTCGGCCGTGACTGGCTCGACCCCTCCTTGGAAGCGCCGCACCCCCAGCGGGGGAGCGGACTCGGGGCCGTCCGACGGCTCCCACGGCGCGCGTGACGACGAGCGAGGGCCATCCCGTACATCCGACCCGAACGGATCGGCGGGATCGCCCGTGCTCGCATCGGTCTCCGGGCGCGGTGACCCCGCCGTCCCGGCGGGTGGATCCGCGCCCGTGGCCCGGCGGCAGGCCGCGGCGATCCGGCACCGGGCCCGGAAGGCCGGGCAGGCGGCCAGAGACGGCGCCCGCGTGAGCGGAGGCCACGCCAGGGCGGCCCTCTCGTACCTCACCGACCGCGTCATCGACATGGCCCCGCGGATCCCCGTACGGGACCTCACCACGCTGCGCCGGCAGTTCCCGGGCCTCGGGCCCGAACAGCTCGCGGACAAGCTGGTGGCGGGTGCGGCGGGCGCCTCCTCCACGGTCGGAGCGGGCGTCGGGGCCGCGGCGATGCTGCCGGTACCGCCCGCGATGCCGACCCAGCTGGCCGCGGAGGTCACCGGAGTCGCGGCGATCGAACTCAAGCTGATCGCGGAACTCCACGAGGTGTACGGGGTGCGGCCCCCCGGAAGTCTGAAGGCCCGCAGTACCGCGTATCTGAACGTCTGGTCGCACGAGCGCCGGATCGACGTGCGGAATCCGTCGACGATCGACATCGCCCTCGGGGGCAGGATGAGGCGCCAGCTGCGCCGGCAGATCATGAAGCGGACGGCGCGGGGCCTGCCCAAGCTGACGCCCTTCATGGTGGGCGCCGCGGCCGGTGCCGTCATGAACCGGCGCGAGACCAGAAGGCTCGCCGCCCGCATCCGCTCCGACCTGCGCAAGATCCAGGTCCCGTGGGACGAACTGCCCCCGCTGCCGCCCCTGGAGAAGCCCGGGCGTCCACTGCCGCTCCAGGACGCCGGCGACGGCTCCGACGGGGTTGAAGGCCCCGACACCACTGGAGGCTCCGGGGACCCCGGGAGCTGACGAGCCCCGCCCGGGAACACCCGTACGGGGCCGTGCGGCCCCCGGCTACGCGGCCTCGGGCTCCACGGCCGCCCGGGCCGCGCTCAGCGCCTGGGCCAGCCGCTCCGGCTCCCGCGTCGACAGGTACAGGTAGGGCGTGGGGTCCTCGGGGTCGGTGACCATGACCCGCAGCGCCCCGGGAACGTAGGCGCGCAGCAGCAGGAAGGCGCGGGTGTCGGCCTTGTGGGTGCGCCAGGCGCGCGCCTCCTCCGCGTCCAGCACCTCCGCCTCGCCGAGCGCCGTGACCGGGATCTTCGCCTCGCCCGCGATCAGCAGACCGCCCACGACCCGGATGCGCGGCGAGCCGTAGGAGCTCACCACGACCGCCGCCGCCGCGGTGCCGCCGACCAGGCCGCCCAGCATCGGCAGGGTGCCGAAGGGGAGCAGGATCAGGGCGCAGGAGATGCCCATCAGAAGGCTGATCAGCCACCAGGAACGGGGCGCGGTGAGGCGTTCTTCGTACGGCTGGGCGGAAAGCTGCATGAACCCAGCTTGGCACGGTGTCGGGCGCACGCCGACGCGCGGGTAAGGTCTGCGCCTGTGAGTGGTAGTTCCGCAGCTCTTCAGCCCCCGCCCGACGCCGTTGATCCGGTCCGGCACCCCGACGCCCCCGCGCCCGGCGAACTCCTCGGCTCGCACTACGCGGCGTGTTTCGGCTGCGGCGGGGAGCAGCCGCACGGACTGCACCTCCAGGCGCGGGCCGGCGAGGGTGTCCGCATCACCGCCGAGTTCACCGTGCAGCCCTCCCACCAGGGCGCGCCCGGCCTCGCCCACGGCGGGGTCCTCGCGACCGCCCTCGACGAGACCCTCGGCTCGCTGAACTGGCTGCTGCGGACGATCGCCGTGACCGGGCGGCTGGAGACGGACTACGTGCGCCCGGTGCCGGTCGGCACCACCCTGCACCTGGAGGCCGAGGTCACCGCGGTGGCCGGACGGAAGATCTACTCCAGGGCCACCGGACGCGTCGGCGGCCCCGACGGGCCGGTCGCCGTCCGCGCCGAGGCCCTTTTCGTCGAAGTCAAGGTCGACCACTTCGTCGATCACGGCCGCGACCGGGAGATCCAGGCCGCCATGAACGACCCGGACCAGGTCCGTCGCGTCCGCGCCTTCGAGGTGAACCCGTGAGCCGTGAGCCCCTGAACGTCCTGATCCGGCGTGTCGACGCCGACGTACCGCTTCCGGCGTACGCGCACCCCGGTGACGCGGGCGCCGATCTGCGCACCACCGTGGCGTGCGAACTGGCGCCGGGGGAGCGCGCCCTACTGCCCACGGGTGTGTCTGTCGCGCTCCCGGAGGGGTACGCGGCCTTCGTGCACCCGCGATCCGGACTCGCCGCCCGCTGCGGTGTCGCCCTCGTGAATGCCCCGGGGACGGTTGATGCCGGGTACCGTGGGGAGATCAAGGTGATCGTGGTGAATCTCGACCCGCGCGAGTCCGTGCGGTTCGAGCGCTTCGACCGGATTGCCCAACTGGTCGTCCAGCAGGTCGAGAGGGTCCGCTTCCAGGAGGTGGCGGAACTTCCCGGCTCGGCGCGGGCCGAGGGGGGCTTCGGGTCCACCGGCGGCCACGCCGCCGTGGACGGCGCGAGCGGCACGAACGGCCGGTCCGCCGTGGGTGGACCGGCGGGTGGGAATCGATACGCTTCGGTCGTATCCGACCGGGAAGGACAGTGACGTGTTCGGACGTCGCAAGAAGAAGGGTGCCGCCGAGGACGCGGCCGGCGAGGCCGAGCAGGTCGTCGACAGCGTCGACACCGAGGCGGACGTAGACGTGGAGGGCGAGCGCGAGCGTGTGAGGCTCGAGCCCGGACCGCGGCCCGACGGGCCCTGGGACGGCTCCGAGGTGCGCGAGCCGGCCGAGGGCCGTGTGGACCTCGGCGGCATGTTCGTGCCCGGCGTCGAGGGCATGGAGCTGCGGGTCGAGGTCGCGGGCGACGCGATCGTCGCGGCGACCGTCGTCCTGCACGACAGCGCCATCCAGTTGCAGGCCTTCGCCGCGCCCAAGCGCGAGGGCATCTGGGGCGAGGTGCGCGAGGAGATCGGCAGCGGCATCACCCAGCAGGGCGGCATCGTCGACGAGGTCGAGGGGCCGCTGGGCTGGGAGCTGCGCGCGCAGGTCCCGGTGCAGCTGCCGGACGGCACGGGCGGTTACCAGGTCGTGCGGTTCGTCGGCGTGGACGGTCCGCGCTGGTTCCTGCGCGGGGTGATCTCCGGGCAGGGCGCGGTGCAGCCGCAGGCGGCCGGAGTGCTCGAGCAGATCTTCCGGGACACGGTCGTGGTTCGCGGCGAGGGCCCGATGGCGCCCCGCGACCCGATCGTCCTGAAGCTGCCGAACGACGCGCAGATGGTGCCCGAGGGCGTCCAGCAGGACGAGGGCCAGTCCCGCTTCTCCGGCGGGATGGGCCAGCTCCAGCGCGGACCGGAGATCACCGAGGTCCGCTGAGAACGGTCACCGACAGGGCTCAGGGCCGTACCCTCCGGGGTGCGGCCCTCCGTTGTGCGCGGGCTTCCCGGCGGTCCCGGCCGGAAACCTTTGCGGACATCCGTGCGTTTGAATGGTGTTCGGATCTTGAAGGTACGGGCGCGGCTGGTGATACTGGCGCCCGGTCCACGGGGGACGGGAACGGGGAGGGCACATGAGCCAGGTGATCACCGAGACCATGGTGCGCGTCGAGGACGTCCACAAGTCGTACGGACAGGGGGCGGCAGCCGTGCACGCCCTGCGCGGAGTCTCCTTCGAGGTGCCGCGGGGCGAACTGGTCGCCCTCAAGGGCCGCTCCGGCTCCGGCAAGACCACGCTGCTCAACATCGTCGGCGGGCTCGACGAGCCGGACCGGGGACGGGTCCACGTCGAAGGCCGCGAACTGTCCGAACTCGGCGAGGACGGCCTCCTCGCCCTGCGCCGGGACCGCATCGGGTTCGTCTTCCAGTCCTTCGGGCTCATCCCGATCCTCACCGCCGCGGAGAACGTCGGCGTGCCGATGCGGCTGCGCCGCGCCGATCCGCGCGCCCGGGAGGAGCGCGTCGAGCTGCTGCTGTCCCTGGTCGGCCTCGCCGACCACGCCCGGCAGCGGCCCGGTGAGCTCTCCGGCGGCCAGCAGCAGCGCGTGGCCATCGCCCGCGCCCTCGCCAACGAGCCGGCGCTCCTGATAGCCGACGAGCCGACCGGCCAGCTCGACGCGGAGACCGGCCACGCCGTGATGGAACTGCTGCGCGCGGTCGTCCGCAGCGAGCGGGTCACCGCACTGGTCGCCACCCACGACGCGACCCTCCTGGACCTCGCCGACCGGGTTCTGGAGCTGCGCGACGGCAAGATCGTCGAATCGTGACGCCCTGGCGCCGTCTCACTGTCGCGTCGTGTCGTCGTGACGTCGCGTCGTCGTGACGCCGTGACGTCGTGACGTCGCGCGGTGACGCCGTGACGCGGCGCCTCGCGCCGTGACGCTGTGGCGCCCTCACGTCGTAAGCCGTGACGCCGTGCACGTCAGGGTTGCGTCAAAGACGGCCATCCGCCCCCGCGCGACCCCTTATGTCGCGAATATCGGCCGTAGGGTCGACGCGGCACACACACGGCATGCACAGCCGTGACGGGAAGACAATGGGGCCATGGGACGCGGCAAGCTACGGATCTACCTCGGTGCGGCACCGGGCGTCGGCAAGACGTACGCGATGCTGTCCGAGGCACACCGCCGGGTGGAGCGGGGCACCGACTGCGTCGTGGCGTTCGTCGAGCACCACGACCGGACGCGCACCGAGGTGATGCTGCACGGCCTGGAGCAGGTCCCCCGCAAGGAACTGGAGTACCGCGGGACCACCTTCACCGAGATGGACGTCGACGCCGCGCTGCGCCGCGCCCCGGCCGTCGCCCTGGTGGACGAGCTCGCCCACACCAACATCCCCGGCTCCCGCAACGCCAAGCGCTGGCAGGACGTGGAGGAACTGCTCGCGGCAGGCGTCGACGTCATCTCCACGGTCAACATCCAGCACCTGGAGTCCCTCGGCGACGTCGTCGAGTCGATCACGGGCATACGGCAGCGCGAGACCGTCCCGGACGAGGTGGTGCGGCGGGCCGACCAGATCGAGCTGGTCGACATGTCGCCGGAGGCCCTGCGCCGCCGGATGGCGCACGGCAACATCTACAAGCCGGAGAAGGTCGACGCCGCCCTGTCCAACTACTTCCGGCCCGGCAACCTCACCGCGCTGCGCGAACTCGCCCTGCTGTGGGTGGCCGACCGGGTCGACGAGTACCTCCAGCGCTACCGCAGCGAGCACCAGGTCTCCAGGATCTGGGGCTCGCGCGAGCGGATCGTGGTCGGCCTGACCGGCGGCCCCGAGGGGCGCACGCTGATCCGCCGGGCGGCCCGGCTGGCCGAGAAGGGCGCCGGAGGGGAGGTCATGGCCGTCTACATCGCCCGCAGCGACGGACTGACCTCCGCCTCCCCGAAGGAACTGACCGTCCAGCGCACCCTCGTGGAGGACCTGGGCGGCACCTTCCACCACGTCGTCGGCGACGACATACCGGCCGCGCTGCTCGACTTCGCCCGTGGGGTCAACGCCACCCAGATCGTGCTGGGCTCCTCGCGCCGCAAGACCTGGCAGTACGTGTTCGGACCGGGCGTGGGCGCCACGGTGGCCCGCGAGTCGGGCCCCGACCTCGACGTGCACATCGTCACCCACGGACAGGTCGCCAAGGGGCGGGGGCTGCCGGTGGCCCGCGGTGCCCGGCTCGGCCGCGCCCGGATCGTCTGGGGCTGGACGGTCGCGGTCGCCGGACCGGTGGTCCTCGCGCTGCTGCTGAACACCGGGGACATCGGCCTGGCCAACGACATGCTGCTGTTCCTGGCCCTGACGGTGGCCGCCGCCCTGCTGGGCGGGCTGCTGCCGGCGCTCGCCTCGGCAGCCGTCGGATCGTTTCTGCTGAACTACTACTACACCCCGCCCCTGCACTGGCTGACCATCGCCGACCCCAAGAACATCGTCGCCATCGCGATCTTCGTCGGGGTCGCCGTGTCCGTGGCCTCCGTGGTGGACCTCGCGGCCCGCCGCACCCACCAGGCCGCCCGGCTGCGCGCCGAGGCGGAGATACTGTCGTTCCTCGCGGGCAGCGTGCTGCGCGGCGAGACCAGCCTGGAAGCGCTCCTGGAGCGGGTCCGCGAGACCTTCGGCATGGAGTCGGTGGCGCTGCTCGAACGGCAGAGCGACGTGGACCCCTGGACCTGCGCCGGCCGCGTGGGCACGGGCGGACCGCTCCAGCGCCCGGAGGACGCCGACGTGGACATGCCCGTCGGCGACCACATGGCGCTGGCGCTGACCGGACGGGTGCTGCCCGCCTCCGACCGCCGGGTGCTGGCCGCCTTCGCCGCCCAGGCCGCCGTCGTCCTGGAGCGCCGGCGCCTCCAGGAGGAGGCCGACCAGGCGCGCGCCCTCGCGGAGGGCAACCGCATCCGCACCGCCCTGCTCGCCGCCGTCAGCCACGATCTGCGCACGCCGCTCGCCGGGATCAAGGCCGCCGTCTCCTCGCTCAGGTCCGAGGACGTCGAGTGGTCCGAGGAGGACCGCGCGGAACTGCTCCAGGGCATCGAGGAGGGCGCCGACCGGCTCGACCACCTCGTGGGCAACCTGCTGGACATGTCCCGCCTCCAGACCGGCACGGTCACCCCGCTGATCCGCGAGATCGACCTCGACGAGGTGGTGCCGATGGCGCTGGGCGGGGTGCCCGAGGGCAGCGCGCACCTGGACATCCCGGAGTCCCTGCCGATGGTCGCCGTCGACCCCGGGCTGCTGGAGCGCGCGGTCGCCAACCTGGTGGAGAACGCCGTGAAGTACAGTCCGCCGGACGAGCCGGTGCTGGTGTCCGCCAGCGCCATGGCCGACCGGGTCGAGGTCCGGGTCGTCGACCGAGGACCGGGCGTCCCGGACGAGGCCAAGGAGCGGATCTTCGAGCCGTTCCAGCGGCACGGCGACGCCCCGCGCGGAGCCGGCGTCGGCCTCGGCCTCGCCGTGGCGCGCGGCTTCGCCGAGGCCATGGGCGGCACGCTCAACGCCGAGGACACACCCGGCGGCGGTCTGACGATGGTCCTCACCCTGCGGGCCGCGAAGAGCCTTCGCGTCCCCGCACGACTCGCCGAACCAGAAAGGCAAACCACATGACGCGGGTGCTGGTGGTCGACGACGAGCCGCAGATCGTGCGCGCCCTCGTGATCAACCTCAAGGCACGCAAGTACGAGGTCGACGCCGCCTCCGACGGCCGGAGCGCCCTCGACCTCGCCGCCTCCCGCCACCCCGACGTGGTCGTCCTCGACCTCGGCCTGCCCGACATGGACGGCGTCGAGGTGATCAGGGGCCTGCGCGGCTGGACCCGGGTGCCGATCCTGGTGCTGTCCGCCCGCCACTCCTCCGACGAGAAGGTCCAGGCGCTGGACGCGGGCGCCGACGACTACGTCACCAAGCCCTTCGGCATGGACGAGCTGCTGGCCCGGCTGCGGGCCGCCGTCCGCCGCGCCGAGCCCGTGGGGAACGGCGAGGACGGCGTGCTGGTGGAGACCGAGGACTTCACCGTCGACCTGGCCGCGAAGAAGGTCAACCGGGGCGGCAAGGACGTGCGGCTCACCCCGACCGAATGGCATCTGCTGGAGGTGCTGGTGCGCAACACCGGCCGGCTCGTCAGCCAGAAGCAGCTCCTCCAGGAGGTGTGGGGGCCGTCGTACGGCACGGAGACGAACTATCTGCGCGTGTACATGGCACAGCTGCGCAGGAAACTGGAGGCCGACCCCTCGCACCCCAAGCACTTCGTCACGGAGCCGGGGATGGGCTACCGCTTCGAGAAGTGAGCGGTTACGTCGCCCTCGGGGTGCCCCGGTACGCTTCAGACATGAGTGCTGTTCCTCGTTCCGAAAAGCCGGCGGGCCGGTTCCGGCGCATGCTCGACCGGCTCTCCTCGTCGCAGGAGGACCTGGAGTCCGAGGAACTGCGGGAGGACGCCGAGACCGCCGGCTGTACGCGGATCGGCGACTGCACCGACCGGCAGATCGTCACGGTTACTGGTACCTTGCGCACGGTCACCCTGCGTCCACGTGCCGGAGTCCCGGCCCTGGAGGCCGAGTTGTTCGACGGCACGGCCGCCCTGGACGTGGTGTGGCTCGGCAGGCGCTCCATCGTCGGTATAGAACCGGGGCGCAGGCTGATCGCATCGGGCCGGATCTCGATGAGCCGGGGCCGCCGGGTGCTGTTCAACCCCAAGTACGAACTGCGACCCCTCGGACGGGAGTAGCCGGTGACGTCACTCGACAAGCCGACCCAGAACACGACTGCCGAAGACGATGCCCGGGCGGTGACGGAGGCCGCGCTGTTCGAGGCGTTCGGCGGGGTGCGGGGCATGGTCGAGACGGTGCTGCCCGGCCTGCTCTTCGTCACCATCTTCACGATCAACAAGGACCTGCACTGGTCGGCGATCGCCGCGCTGGTCGTGTCGCTGCTGCTGGTCGTGGTCCGGCTCGCGATGCGGGACACCGTCAAGCACGCCTTCAGCGGTGTCTTCGGCGTCGCCTTCGGTGTCGTCTTCGCGATGATGACCGGCAACGCCAAGGACTTCTACCTGCCGGGCATGCTCTACACGCTGGGCCTGGCCGTGGCGTACATCGTGACCACGCTGGCCGGGGTCCCGCTGATCGGCCTGATGCTCGGACCGGTCTTCAAGGAGAACCTCTCCTGGCGCACCCGCAACCCGGGCCGCAAGAAGGCCTACGCCAAGGCGAGCTGGGCCTGGGGCCTGATCCTGCTCGCCAAGTGCGCGATCCTCTTCCCGCTGTACTGGTGGGCCGACACCACGAAGTTCGGCTGGGTCCTGATCACGCTCAAGATCCCGCCGTTCCTGCTGGCGGTCTGGCTGACCTGGGTCTTCCTGGCGAAGGCGCCCGCGCCCATCGACGTGTTCGCGGAGATGGAGGCGGAGGAGAAGGCTGAGGAGGAGCGCAAGGCGGCCCTGGAACAGGAGGAGCCCGGCGAGGCACCGGCCGCCGGCCGTCACCGCCGCCAGAGCTGAGCACCGCCGCCAGACCTGAGCAACGCCCGTACGAACGGCGAGGGGCGCCCGGATCTCCGGGCGCCCCTCGCCCGTATGCGGGCGTCGGTACGCTTACCGGGCGCCCCACGCCGTTCGTACCGGGCGTCAGCGTTCCCGGCGGACCGACAGCAGGTCCTCCAACTGCTCCTCACGGGCCTGAGCGGCCACGAACAGCAGCTCGTCACCCGGCTCCAGGGAGTCCTCCCGGGACGGCGTGAGCACCCGGGTGCCGCGGATGATGGTGACCAGCGAGGTGTCCTCGGGCCACTCCACGTCCCCGACCTGGGTGCCGGCCAGCGCCGACTCCTCCGGCAGGGTCAGCTCCACGAGGTTGGCGTCGCCGTGGCTGAAGCGCAGCAGCCGGACCAGGTCGCCGACGCTCACCGCCTCCTCGACCAGCGCGGACATCAGACGCGGGGTGGACACCGCCACGTCCACGCCCCAGGACTCGTTGAACAGCCACTCGTTCTTCGGGTTGTTCACGCGGGCCACCACCCGCGGCACGCCGTACTCCGTCCTCGCCAGCAGGGAGACGACCAGGTTCACCTTGTCGTCGCCCGTCGCGGCGATCACCACGTTGCAGCGCTGAAGCGCCGCCTCGTCCAGCGAGGTGATCTCGCAGGCGTCGGCCAGCAGCCACTCGGCCTGCGGCACGCGCTCGACCGAGATGGCGGTCGGCGCCTTGTCGATGAGAAGGACCTCGTGGCCGTTCTCCAGCAGCTCGCCCGCGATCGAGCGACCGACCGCGCCGGCACCGGCAATGGCGACCCTCATCAGTGACCGCTCTCCTCTTCCGGGCCCTCGGCGAACGCCGCCTCGACCTTCTCCACGTCGTCCGTCCGCATCATCACGTGCACCAGGTCGCCCTCCTGGAGCACCGTCTGCGAGCTCGGCAGGATCGCCTCGCCGAGGCGGGTCAGGAACGCCACCCGGACGCCCGTCTCCTCCTGGAGCGTGCTGATCTTGTGGCCCACCCACTTCGGGGAGGCGTGCACCTCGGCGAGCTGGACGCCGCCGGTGGGGTCGCGCCACAGCGGCTCGGCGCCCGAGGGCAGCAGCCGGCGGAGCATCTGGTCGGCCGTCCAGCGGACCGTGGCCACGGTCGGGATGCCCAGGCGCTGGTACACCTCGGCGCGGCGAGGGTCGTAGATACGGGCCGCGACGTTCTGCACGCCGAACATCTCGCGGGCCACCCGCGCGGAGATGATGTTCGAGTTGTCGCCGCTGGAGACGGCCGCGAAGGCACCGGCCTCCTCGATGCCCGCCTCGCGCAGGGTGTCCTGGTCGAAGCCGATCCCGGTGACCCGGCGGCCACCGAACCCGGGGCCCAGCCGGCGGAAGGCGGTGGGGTCCTGGTCGATCACGGCGACCGTGTGCCCCTGTTGCTCCAGGGTCTGGGCGAGAGCGGAACCCACTCTCCCGCAGCCCATGATGACGATGTGCACGACCGTCCTTCCGATGTCAATAGCGACTGCTCAGTCCCATCAGGGTCTCAGACAGAGGGACAAGCTACACATGCCCGGTTCGGGGCGGGCACCCTCCTACCGCATCCTTAACGCCTCCGCCGTGGGCGGCGTCTCACCCGGCCGCGAAGGGCCGGCGCCGAGTGATGCTGCGCACGCTGCGCAGGGTCAGGAATCCGAGGCCGGGCAACGCGGCGGCGGCACCGATCAGCTCCGAGGTCGAGGACATGGGGCCTCCGGGGGGTCGGCGGGAAGCGGGGTCCGCACATCTAGGCACGGCGCTCACCCCACCTGCGGAATCCGCAGGGTCCCGGGTGCCGGAATTCACCCGTGAGGCAGATCCGGGACGGCAGGTGCACGACCCGGGGGGTAAAGGCCTACGATCCTCTGTTGTGTCCAAACTGACCGACGTGCCCAAACGTATTCTGATCGGGCGCGCACTGCGCAGTGACCGGCTGAGCGAGACGCTCCTGCCGAAGCGCATCGCCCTACCCGTCTTCGCCTCCGACTCGCTGTCCTCCGTCGCGTACGCGCCCGGCGAGGTCCTGCTGGTCCTGTCCGTCGCGGGAGTGTCGGCGTACCACTTCAGCCCCTGGATCGCGGTCGCGGTCGCCGTGCTGATGCTGACCGTGGTCGCCTCCTACCGGCAGAACGTGCACGCCTACCCGAGCGGCGGCGGCGACTACGAGGTGGCGACCACCAACCTCGGTTCCAAGGCCGGCCTGACCGTCGCCAGCGCGCTGCTGGTCGACTACGTCCTGACCGTCGCCGTCTCCATCTCCTCCGGCATCGAGAACCTCGGCTCCGCCGTCCCCTTCGTCGTCCAGCACAAGGTGCTGTGCGCGGTCGTCGTGATCGTGCTGCTGACGCTGATGAACCTGCGCGGGGTGAAGGAGTCGGGCACGCTCTTCGCCATCCCCACGTACGTGTTCGTCTCCGGCGTCTTCATCATGATCGTGTGGGGCGCCGTCCGCGGGCTCGTCCTCGGCGACACCATGCGGGCGCCGACCGCCGACTTCCACGTCAAGGCCGAACACCAGGGACTCGCCGGATTCGCCCTCGTCTTCCTGCTGCTGCGGGCCTTCTCCTCCGGCTGCGCCGCGCTCACCGGCGTCGAGGCGATCTCCAACGGCGTCCCCGCCTTCCGCAAGCCGAAGTCCAGGAACGCGGCGAGCACGCTGGCGATGATCGGCCTGCTGGCCGTGACGATGTTCTGCGGCATCATCACGCTGGCCATGACGACCGGCGTCCGCATGTCCGACAACCCGGCCGCCAACCTCCTGCGGGGCGGCGTCCCGGTCGGCCCGGACTATGTGCAGAACCCGGTGATCTCCCAGGTCGCCGAGGCCGTCTTCGGCAAGGGCAGCTTCCTGTTCCTCGTCCTGGCCGCGGCGACGGCGCTGGTCCTCTTCCTGGCCGCCAACACCGCCTACAACGGCTTCCCGGTGCTCGGCTCGATCCTCGCCCAGGACCGCTTCCTGCCCCGCCAGCTGCACACCCGCGGCGACCGGCTCGCCTTCTCCAACGGCATCGTGCTGCTCGCGGGCGCCGCCGCCCTGCTGACCGTCGTCTACGGCGCCGACTCCACCCGGCTGATCCAGCTCTACATCGTCGGCGTGTTCGTGTCCTTCACCCTCAGCCAGGTCGGCATGGTCAAGCACTGGAACCGCCACCTGGCCACCGAGCGGGACCCGGCGAAGCGCAGCCACATGATCCGCTCCCGCGCCATCAACACCTTCGGGGCCTTCCTCACCAGCACGGTGCTGGTCGTCGTCCTCGTCACCAAGTTCACCCACGGCGCCTGGGTGGCCCTGCTCGGCATGTGCATCTTCTTCGCGACGATGACCGCGATCCGCAAGCACTACGACCGGGTCGCCGAGGAGCTCACGGCCCCCGACGGTCCGGGCGACGACACCGTCCGGCCCTCCCGCGTCCACTCCGTGGTCCTCATCTCCAAGATCCACCGTCCCACCCTGCGCGCCCTGGCCTACGCCAAGCTGATGCGCTCGGACACCCTGGAGGGGCTCACCGTCAACGTGGACCCGGCCGAGACCCGGGCGCTGCGCGAGGAGTGGGAGCGGCGCGGCATCGACGTACCCCTGAAGGTGCTCGACTCGCCCTACCGCGAGGTCACCCGCCCGGTCATCGAGTACGTGAAGAGCCTGCGCAAGGAGTCCCCGCGCGACGCCGTCTCGGTGATCATCCCCGAGTACGTCGTCGGTCACTGGTACGAGCACCTGCTGCACAACCAGAGCGCGCTGCGCCTGAAGGGCCGGCTGCTGTTCACACCGGGCGTGATGGTCACCTCGGTGCCCTACCAGCTGGCGTCCTCCGAGGCGGCCAAGCAGCGTGCCCGCAGGCGCCAGGACTGGAGCGCGCCCGGCGCGGTGCGGCGCGGCCCGGCCCAGGACCGCCCGAAGGAGCCGAAGGAGTCGCCGGCCGCGAAGGGCTGACGGGCTTCTGCCCTGCCCCGCACCTGATGGTGAACGGCCGGACGGCACCCACGTAGACTGGTGGGCTGTTGTCCGGCCGTACGCCTTTCCCGATCTGGAGTCACCCCACCATGCAGGCAGAACCGAAGAACTCGCAGGTGGGACCGGAGCCGGGCGGCTCGGGGGCGGGCCGGCAGCCTGACGGCTCGCTGGTGGGGCGGGAGTACGAGGTCGAGATCGGCCCCGTCGCCCACGGCGGCCACTGCATCGCCCGTACCGCCGAGGGCCAGGTGCTGTTCGTACGGCACGCGCTGCCCGGCGAGCGGGTCGTGGCCCGGGTGACCGAGGGCGAGGAGGGCGCACGCTTCCTGCGCGCGGACGCGGTACGGATCATCGACGCCTCCAAGGACCGCGTCGAGGCCCCCTGCCCCTACGCCGGCCCCGGCCGCTGCGGCGGCTGCGACTGGCAGCACGCCAAGCCGGGAGCCCAGCGCCGGCTCAAGGGCGAGGTGATCGCCGAGCAGCTGAAGCGGCTCGCGGGCCTCACGCCCGAGGAGGCCGGCTGGGACGGCACGGTGATGCCCGCCGAGGGCGACAAGCTGCCCGCGGGCGAGGTCCCGCAGTGGCGCACCCGTGTGCAGTACGCGGTCGACCCCGCCACGGGGAAGGCCGGCCTGCGCCGCCACCGCTCCCACGAGGTCGAGCCGGTCGACCACTGCATGATCGCGGCTCCCGGAGTGAGCGAACTGGGCGTCGAGCGGCGCGACTGGACCGGCATGGAGTCCGTCGAGGCGATCGCGGCCACGGGCTCCCAGGACCGCCAGGTGATCCTGACCCCGCGCCCGGGCGCCCGCCTGCCGCTGGTGGAACTGGACAAGCCGGTCTCCGTCCTCCGGATCGACGAGAAGACCGGCGGCGTCCACCGCGTGCACGGCCGCCCGTTCGTCCGCGAACGCGCCGACGGCCGCACCCACCGCGTGGGCGGGGGCGGCTTCTGGCAGGTCCACCCGAAGGCGGCGGACACCCTGGTCACGGCGGTCATGCAGGGCCTCCTGCCCCGCAAGGGCGACATGGCCCTCGACCTGTACTGCGGCGTCGGCCTCTTCGCCGGCGCCCTGGCCGACCGCGTCGGCGACAAGGGAGCGGTGCTCGGCATCGAGTCCGGCAAGCGCGCGGTGGAGGATGCCCGCCACAACCTCGCCGACTTCCCGCGCGTGCGCATCGAGCAGGGCAAGGTCGAGTCCGTCCTCCCGCGCACCGGCATCACCGAGGTCGACCTGATCGTCCTCGACCCGCCCCGCGCGGGCGCCGGCCGCACCACGGTCGCCCACCTCACCTCCCTCGCCGCCCGCCGCATTGCCTACGTGGCCTGCGACCCGGCCGCCCTGGCCCGAGACCTGGCGTACTTCCGCGAGGGCGGCTACCGGGTGCGGACCCTGCGGGCGTTCGACCTGTTTCCGATGACGCATCACGTGGAGTGCGTGGCGATCCTGGAGCCTGCCGGAAAGAGCCGCTGACCTGCGGTTTTGTGGTGGTCGTCATCCGCTTCACCTGTTTCCGCCAGTCCAACAGGTGAAGCGCTGGGCTGGTCGGGCATACGAACCTGACCTGCGGCTTCATTGGGGGCCGACGACGACGGCGCGAGCCGTGGCTGCACCCCCTCAGGTTCTTGACGCTCGTGTGACGCTCGTTCTGAAAGCCCATCACATTGGGCGGGCGGGGTTCGACGTCGTCGTGTGGCTCGGCTGATAGGGGCCCGTGGTTGCCGGGTGTCCGGCGTCAATCAGCGGGATTGGCCCCATTGTGATTCGGTCAACTCCTGCCAGTCCTGCCCTGTCGGATCGATCGCCAGCCGCAAAGCGAGGCCGCCGGTCTCCCGTGATCTGGTGATGAGTCGTCGCTGGTAGTGGCTGCGGTCGGCGGCGGCTTGGTAGTGCTGCCTGCACCAGGTGCATCAGTGCAGCAGCGTGGTGAGGGTCCGCGCAGGCGAGGAAGGGCGTGCCGATGATTCGACGGATCTCGGGGACTGTCAGGTCGATCGGGGTGCGGTTGTTGGCGGCCCGGGTTGGTTTTCTGCGGGGACGAACGAATAAGGCCGGCGCGAGCATGGTGAGGCGTCGGGCGCCGGCCTATTGGCCGGCTTGGCCAATCCCGGCGTATGCACGCAGGTCAGAGGGCTTGGTCGGCACCATCCACCGGCGCAGAGCGTCCATCCCACCGGTTGGCCAGCCGGTCTGGTCCTGGGCGGCGATGAAGCGCACGGCACGCTGCTGCACGTTGCTCAAGTCGCCGAGGGCCGCGGCGGTTCGGCGGGAGCGCCCGGGAAAACCAGTGTGAACAGCGTAAGCGCCGTGTAGTACCTGTCGTCGAACCCTTCGACGCCCGTACAGTCAGCCAGGCCGACCAGCATGGCATCGACCACCTGGAGCGTCGTGGCTTCGGGCGTTTCGGCCAGGGCCATCGCCGCGAGGCTGATGTAAGAGTCGCTCAGGAACGACATGGTCTCGGTCTTCTCGGGCGGCCGGGCGACGACCTGCGTCAGCACGTCGACGACGGCCGGTCCGGTGATGCCGAGCCGCGTCAACGCGCAGGCGGAGGCCCAGCGCAGCTCGACGACCGGGCTGTCCAGGTAGCGCTCGACAAAGGGGACGGTCGCCGGATCGCCGAGCAGACCGAGGGCGACCACTCCCGTCGCTGCCGCGCCAGTTGCGGTTTTGCGGTGTTCGTCGGCTACTCGACCTGTTTCCGGTCATTCATAAGCCCGCACTGTGCGTCATCGCGTGGATACATTCCCTTGATGCTGCGGGTGTCCGGCACTCAGGCTGGGCGAGTGTCAGCCCGGGAAGTCGAGGCTCTCCTGACCAGGTCCAGGGGTACGCCGGGACTTCCGCGGCGGTTTCGGTTCCTTGGTCGCGTAGGCAGGTACGGGCAGGATGCCCTCGCCCCGTAGGTCGTCGGTGGTGATGAGCGGGCCACTGCTCACGGCGCCCAAGAGCCGGGCCTGTCTGGGTTCGAGGGCTACGAGGAGCCCGAGTGCGTTGATGAGGTCCAGCAGGTCAATGGCCCACCGGGGAGGCCAGGTCGGAGGCAGGATGTCGTTCAACGGCGTCTGCCGCTCCACGTCCGGTCTGCGTTTTCGGAAGCTGAACCACTTGCGGATCACCTGCACCCCGCCGATCCGGTAGTCCCAGACTTCCGGCGCCACCGGACGTATGCAGCCGGTGCCCACCGTGAGGGTTCGTGTGGGAGCGTCGTAGGAGATGTCCTCCGGTAGCCCGTCGCCCTCCCCGATCGCGACGACAAGTTCCGGTTGCTCCTCCGGTGGAAGCCTCGGGGCCGATCCAGGCGGACTGTCAGGGTGGTGAGAGGCGAAGCGCTGGCCGTACGTGTGGATCCACACCGTGCGTCTGCCCACTTCCACCATCTCCGCCCACAGGGCCGGGTCGCGCGTCAGAGGGATACGGGCGCCCCGCTCGGCCAGGTTCGCGGAGAAGCGTCGGGTGTAGCCGCTGTGGCCGGCTGTTCCCGCGATGTACGCGAAGAGGTCTTCGGCGGTGACCGTCATTCCGTGTGTCTTGGTGAGCAAGTGCAGCAGGCCGGGGGCCACGTTCGGTTCTGCCTGGTGAGGGTGGCGGTAGAGGGGGGCGACGCGGCCGCCTTCGGTGCCTTTGAAGTGATGCATGTCGGGCAGGAGTGCGGTGAACCCCACCGCCGGGCCGGCGCGCCCCGACTCCGTATGAAGCTCGGAGAGGTAGATCTGACGTCGGTCGTTGTGGGCGAACCACGGGGCCGGTCGCGGAAAGTCGATCACTCTCCTGTCCGCGATGATGTACTGCCGGTCGAAGGTCATCCGGCCGTAGGGAACGACGACCGGCACTGTCCCCTTCTCTGCCGTGAGGCTGGCTCTTTCCTGCTGGCCGGGCAGTGGTGGTTCCGGCTTGTCCGGACGGCGGTCTCTGGTGTTTTCAGCAGTGCTGCCTTGTCCGCTGCCGGAGCCTGGACGAGTCTGCGCCAGCGCCTCTCCAGAACGTCCCGGCTGGGTGAGACGGGCCAGTTGCGGTTGTTCTTGTTGCCGGAGCTCGTCCAGGGCAGCAAGGCGTCCACCGGTGGAATGGCCGACCACTCGGAGTCGGACGTGACGTGAAAGGGCGCGGTCCACTGTGCGGGACAGAGCTGCCAGGAGGTCCCGTCGCGGTGGCCGTCGAGGCCGAGCCCTTCCAGCCAGCCGAACTTCTCCTCGCGTGTGCCTGCGGGGACGTCGAGTCGCCACATCCGGGCTGGGTTCCTCGTGTCCGGCGCACCCCGGCGGACGAAGACGGCGATACAGACCTCGCGCTTGACTCCTTGGAAGGCGCGGGTGCGCGTGTCGGAGTAGGGGCCTTCAGGGGAGAGGCCGATGATCCAGCCCTCGTCGGCGGCCTCGCGCAGGTAGTGGCGCATGCCGGCCGCGCCCTCGCTGTCCAGGTACCCGGAGTTGGTGATGAGGGCGACGATCCCGCTGGGGGCCTTCGGTGCTCCCAAGGTCGTCACCTGGTCGAAGACCTTCCAGGTGGACCACGCCCAGAAGTAGACGTAGAGGTTGTCGAGGGCGTATCCGATGCGCCCGTTGTCCTCGGGGTGGAAGCGGGCGAGGATCGGGCCTTGGCCGTTCGGGTTGCCCTCGGTGACCCAGCGTCCGACGCCCGACTGCCTCGCACCCCGAAGGTAGGGCGGATTGCCGATGACCACCATGACCTTCTCGTCCGCCTTGATCTTGTTCGCCATGCGGCGGTGGCGGGCGATCGCCTCGTACATGAAGCCCAAGTGGTGCTCGACGGCGGGATCGTCGAGTGTGTCGGCCACCAGAAGCCTCGGCGGGCGGCGCGTGACATCGGCGTCGTGGGACTGGAAGGCGTGGTGCACACGGAGTTCGGCGACCGCGTACGGCCCGGTCTGTTTCTCCAACCCGACCAGTCGGCCCGAGAGTTCCCGGAGAAGCCCGGACTTCAGCGTCTTGCCGTACTTCAGCGACAGGGACTTGGCGACGTGGTCGATGATGTTGATGAGGAAGGTCCCGGTGCCCATGGCGGGGTCGACCACGGTGACGTCCTCGCTTCCGTACCCGTCCGCCTGGCCGAGCCGGTCGCGCAGTATCGCGTCGGTGAACCCGACCATGAAGCGGACGACTTCCCCAGGTGTGTAGTAGGTCCCCGTCCGCCGTCGCAGTTCTGGGTCGTAGGCGCTCAGAAAGCCCTCGTACAGGTGGAGGTATGCGTCTCCGGTCTCGTCCTTGAACATCTCGGGGTCGACGGCCGATATGACGTCGATCAGAGGATCGATGACCCCTCGCAGATCGTCGAGGGCGTCGTCCGTCAGCACCGCCAGCGCCTTTCCCATCAGGGAGTGCCGTTTGTCTAATCGGATCGCGACCTCGGGGAGGGAGAGCCGGTCGAGATCGATGCGCTCAAGGCGCGCCAGCAGAATGGCGAAGGTCAGTGTCTGACTGTAATGGTCCGCGAACTCCTCCGGACGGGCGTCGGGAAAGAGTAGGTCTTTCCAGTTGCCGGCCAGGATCGAGAACGCCGCGTCGGCCTCCCCGTGCTCCTCGCGGGTGAGACGTTCGGTGACCTCGTCGCGCAGCAGGGCGCAGATTCCCGCGATGCGCCTGACCAGTTCGTCGATGCTGCTGTGGTCGATGGGCGCCGGCAGGAAGAAGTGCGTGAGGGCGCGCTCGAACCCGGTGTCCGGGGCGATGAGTTGCCGACTGCCGGTTTCCAGGTCTCCGACCAGGATTCCGGTCGGGCCGACCTGCACGCCGAAACGGTAGACCGCCCACTGGTATCCGTCGGTGTACAGCACGTTGTGGAGTGCCTTGATCTTCTCCCACTGCTTCCGGTCGTGGCTCTTCACCGACCACTTCCCCGGATCGGCTCCCGAGCCCGGCTGCTTCAGCTCGACGTGCCCTATGGTCCTGCCTCCGCAGGCGATGGCGAAGTCGGGCCGGATCCCGAGTTCCTTGACACGACTCTGACCGTGGGCGATGAGCTTGAGCCGTTGCCGCGAGGCCATGCCGCGCAGCAGTTGCTCCACCGGCGCGGTGAGGCTGTCCTCCTTACTGCTGACCGTCCCTGCGGGACCTCGCAGCTTGGCCCTGACCTCCTCGCCGAACCGGGCGACGAGGTCCGCGACCGATTCAGTCGTGCCCTTCCCCGCCCAGACGTCCCCTCTTGCCATCGGCCCCCCAAGGTTGCACCCACGCCGACGATCAGACCCATACAGAATGCCCATGACATCCCAAGCAGCAAACACCGGTGGATGTAGGTCGATTAGCGGCCTGTAGCGAAAATCCGGTGCACGGAGGGGTGTTGGAGCGCGAGCCAGAAGTGCGTTCCGTGCGGTGCGTCAGCGTGCGGAGCGCAATCGGTGGACGGTACGGCGATCTTGCCGGCGCGCTGGGTGAGTCGATCGCGAGGAGCAGCGCGCGTACGAACCTGGAGGTGGCCGCGTATGACGAGCGGCGTCGGCTACGTGACGGGCGTCGAACTCGCGCCCCTGGAGACGGTCGGCGGTGTCCCTGATGGCGTCGCGCCAAGTGACCGCAACGTGGTGTAGGTGATCAAGGCATCGAAATCTGCAGGTCGGGGGCAGTGGCCATGTCGGGACAGGGGGCCGACCCGCCCTGACGGGAGCCTTGCGGGTTGCTCCCTTCGCGGCGACCGTCGTCGGCCGCGAACCGGAACGCCAAGCCCTTGATCCCGTGCATCACGCGCGGGATACGACTGTCTGCTGCCCGGTCGGGATGCATCGCTCATGGAGTGCCCGGACGCAGCGGACATACATCATTGTGGTACATACGCTATTCTTGGTACATGTCGATGAAGCGCACCAACGTCTACGCTGATCCGGAAGACCTCGCGATCATCAAAGAGGCTGCGAAGCGGCGCGGTATCAGCGAGGCAGAGATCATCCGCCAGGGTATCCATCTCGCGGCCATGGCCAACCGTGTATGGGACGAGCCTCTCTTCTCCCGCACCTTCCGGGGAGCGGGACGCACTCCCGGTAAGCATGACGTGCGTGACGCTGTCGCCGATGCGGTGCGCCGCGAGACCGGGACCGCTGCGTGATCGTCGTCATCGCGGACACCTCCGGGCTGCTCGCGGCGCTCGACTTCGCCCACCCCGAGCACCAAGCGTCGAACGAAGCCATCATGGCTGCAGGGCTCCTGGTGATGTCCCCGCTGCTGCTCGCAGAGATCGACCACGTCGCCACGCGCGAGCTCGGCCGTGAAGCGGCGCTCAGCGCGATCGACGACATCCGCCATTGGGTGCGACGAGGCCGTGTCGTTCTGCCCGAGATCACGGAGGACCATCTGGGTGTCGCCCAGTCGGTGCGCGCCCGGTATCGCGACTTGGACCTGGACCTCGCGGACGCGGTGAACGTGGCCATTGCTGCGGAGTACGACACCGACGCGGTACTCACGCTCGACCGGCGCGATTTCCGGGCTGTGCGCCCATTGGGCCGGCACAAGGTCTTCCGGGTGCTGCCTGACGACCTGCCGATCTGATTTCGGATGGTGTCTGTTGTGTCGTCCGTCGGATTCCGTCGGTCGTGACGCTCGTTTGACGCTCGTGGCCCTCGCGGGCTACCTGGTGGGAGCGGGACTCCCTACCTGACCTGCAGTTTCCCGGGTACGGTTCCGGCAGACATCTTTCCGATGACCTCGCATGTGGAGTGCGTGGCTATTCTGGAACCTGCGACAAAGGGTGCCTGACCTGCGGTTTTCTGTTTTCGGGGTGGTTTCTTGACCTGTTTCCCCGCGTCCAACAGGTCAAGGTCTCTACTCCTGTTTCACCTGCGTTTTGTAGTGGAGTGACCGGTGGGGCGGCAGCGGGGTGCTCGAATTTCGGGACTCGTGACGCTCGTTTGACGCTCATCTTCCGTCGGCGGTCGGCCGCGGCGGGCGGGATGGTCAGGCGCTGACGGTTCCGGCCGCCTTTCCGTGCCGTTCCAGAACGCGGTAGGCGAGCAGCTTGAGCGGGTCGAGCAGCAGGAACTCCGTCAAGGCCCAGCCCCAGGCGAGCCCGGCCAGGTTCCAGCCGATGGGCTGCATCAGGAAGCCGGTGAGGGCGATCGCGGTGGCGAGGGTCTGGGTGCCGATCACGGCCGTGAGCAGGATCCAGGACGGACGGTAGGACCAGAACGGGCCGCGCGTGCGGGCCAGGAAAACGGTCAGGTGCCCGCCGGTCCGGGTGGCAGCGCCCTGACGACCGCAGAGACCGCTCTTTGGTCGGCGTCCGTCGGAGTGCCGCACCGGGCCCCGCGGAATACGGTGCACTCGTTCACGGCGACGCCGCGTCGTGCCGGTCATCTGCCAGGTAACGCTCGCCGACAGGTGATCGCAACCGTGCGGCAGAGATGACGAATCGGCTGGTGGTCCGGCGTCGGACCACCTCTCCCAATGGCTGCGCCACGACTCCTGTCGTCTGCTGCACCGACGAAGCCGCGGCCGGCCGCCAAGCCACCCCGTCCTTTGTCCAGCCGAAACACGTCGCACCCGCCTTCCCTGGAACGCCGTTTTGGTGACAAATTGTGGCCATGGTCCGGACCGCCGTTTCCGGCTTCTTTGCCAGCGCGCCCTCGCACGCCGGGCCACACAGTTGCACTGTGTTAGTCATGGGCGCGAGGAGTCAACGTGTGACGGGCCTGGGGCAGCCGTGGCATTCGAGCCACCTCATGCTGCTGATACCGGTCGCGCTCATCGTGCTGATCACCGCCTTTTGGGACGGGTTCTGTATGTTGACATAGGTATCTCGGCATACCTATAGTCGACGCGTGACCCATCCCAGCCCCTCCGGCTCGCAGAGCGATCACGTGGCCTCCGTGCTCGTGGCGGTTCTGCCTGTGCTGAACAGGGTGCTCGAGCGGCGGGTGGCTCAGGACTTTCCGTATCCGACGTTGCCGGAGGGGCAGCTCACTCTGCTGCGGCTTGTCGAGGAGCGTGCGGGCGTCACGGTCCGTGACGCGGCGGACGCCCTGCTGATGAAGTCGAACAACGTCAGCGCCCTCGTCTCCCAGCTCACCGAACTGGGGCTGCTGGAGCGCAGGCGGGACGCCGTCGACAAGCGGGTCGCTCATCTGCATCCCACGGCCCTGGCCGCGGAGCGGCTCGCCGAAGCGCGGGGGCTGAAGGAAGCCCACATGGCGCGCCTGCTGGAGACCCTCACCGACGGCGAGCAGGACGCCCTCGGCTCGGCCTGCGGCGCGCTGCTGGCGTTGACCCGGCGCTCCTCCTCCGCCGACTGACCCTCCGGCACCGGTTCAGAGGCGAGAACGCCGGGTCCCGTGCGCAGTGCGCACCTCGACCCGGCCGTTCTCCTGCCGCGATTCCCGCCTCGGTGGCCGAACGCCGCCGTACCTACGCCTGTGCCGAGGGCTCTGATCCACTTCATCGACTTGTCGACATTCTCATCACAGACAAGGCACCTGCATGCCCTCCACCTGCGTGGACCACTCCACCCCGCACGCTCCGTCGCCTCTGGGCGCCGAGCGGGGCCCGCGCTCCAATCCGTGGCTGACGCTGATCGCCGTCGCGATCGGACTCTTCATGGTCAACCTCGACGGATCCGTGGTCTCGATCGCGAACCCGGAGATCGGCCGGGACCTGCACGCGTCCACCGCCGACCTCCAGTGGGTCACCAACTCGTACCTCATCGCCATGGCCGCCGCCCTGATCCTGGGCGGCAAGCTGGGTGACCGGTTCGGGCGGCGCACGTACTACACGGCCGGAGTCGCGGGCTTCGTCGTGACCTCCGTCATGATCGGCCTGATCGGCTCCGTCGAAGGCGTGATCGCCTTCCGCGCGCTGCAGGGACTCTGCGCCGCGCTGCTGATCCCCAACACGCTCGGCCTGCTGCGTGCGGTTTTCCCGCCGGAGAAGTTCGGCACGGCGGTGGGCCTGTGGGCCATGGTGGCCTCCTGCTCGACCGCGCTCGGACCGATCGTCGGCGGCCTGCTGGTCGAGCACGTCAACTGGGAGTCCGTGTTCTACATCAACGCGCCCATCGGTGTCGCGACCCTGGTCTTCAGCGCGTTCGTGCTGCCGGAGAGCAAGGACTCCACCGGCCGCCACCGCTTCGACATCCCCGGCGTGATCCTGCTGGCGCTCGGCCTGGTGGCGTTGGTCTTCGGCGTGATCAAGGGCGAGACCTGGGGCTGGACCTCGGGAGGAACGCTGGCATCCCTCGCCGCCGGACTGGTCCTGCTGGTGCTCTTCGGCCGGTACGAGACCCGTGTCCGGCACCCGCTGCTGCCCATGCGGCTGTTCCGCAGCCCGGCGCTGACCATCGGCACCCTCGTCACCGCGATCAACTTCTTCGTGCTGCTCGGTGTCATCTTCTTCCTGATGCTGTACCTGCAGAACGTCCGGGGCCTGTCCCCGGTCGAGGTGGGTGTGCGCACCCTGCCGCTGAGTCTCGCCTCCGTGGTCGCGGCACCGCTGGGCGCGGCGCTGACCGAGCGGTTCGGCGCGCGTCTGTCCATGCCGCTGGGCATGCTGCTGGAGGCGGTGGCGTCCCTGTGGATGCTGACCTGGGACGCGCACTCCTCGTACGCGGCCATGTGGCCGCCGTTCGTGCTGCTCGGTCTGGGTGTGGGCATGGTCATGTCGGCGTCCTCGGACGCGATCGTCGGCAACGCACCCGTCAGGGACGGCGGTGTGGCGAGCGGCCTGCAGTCCACCGCACTGCAGATCGGCGGCGCCCTCGGCACGTCCGTACTGATCTCGCTGATCAGCAGCCGCGTGGGCTCGACGCTCGTCGGCGAGCTGACCGGCGCCGGGGTGCCGGCCTCCGCGGCACATGGCTTCGAGGAGGCGAAGGACGCCGTGGCGATGGGCGTGGCGCCCGTCGCGGACGGCATGCCCGCGCAGCTGAGGGCCGCCGTCGTCGAGGGCAGCGGCCATGCCTTCATGAACGGTGTGCACGCCGCCGTTCTCGTCACCGCCGTCCTGTGCGTCGTGGGTGCCCTGCTCGCCGCCGTTGGCCTGCGCCGCGGCGCCGGCTCGCCCGCCACCGACGGCTGAAGGCGGGTCGGGCGGAGAGGTGCGCCAAGGCCGTGCGCACGGCCCCGTCCGCCGCACACCGGTGTGCGGCGGACGGGGCCGTGCGCGTCGACCAGCGCCGGTGACGTCCGGAAGCGGCGGAGGTCAGGGATGGAGGAGGGTGGGGGCCGATTCCGCCCTGCCGCCGCTTCCGGGGGCCGGGGGTACGGGCGCCCCGTCCTCGGCGGATCGGCGGGCGTGGACCCCGATCATGCCGAAGGCGGCCAGGGCCGCGGCGACGGCGGCTGCCACACCGCACACCAGGAACGCGGTGCCGAAACCACTGCCCAGGGCGTCCAGGGCCAGGCCGTGCGCCGCGGACCCCGGGGCGCCGGGCGGCACGCTGTTCACGGCGATGGGTCCTCCGGCCGCGGCGATCTCGCGTGCCGCGGCGAGCTGGCCGGCCGGCAGGTCCGCGCCGGACAGGTTCCGCGTGAACGCCGACCCCGCGTTGCTGAGGGCGACCGCGCCGACGACGACGGGGCCGAGGGCGAAGCCCAGGTCGCGGAGCATGTTGGTGGTGGCGCTGGCCATGCCCGCCAGGTTCAGGGGCACGCTGTTCAGTGCCACGGCCGTCACCGAGCTGACGGCGAGGGCGAAACCGATGCCGATCAGCAGGGCGGGCGCGACGAACGGGCCGAGTCGGGGGTCGGTCACGTCCAGGCGGGTGAACAGCAGGCAGCCGATCGCCATCAGGACGAATCCAGAGGTCAGCAGCCAGGACGCGGCGACCCGGTGGAGCAGCCGCGAGACGACCGGGATGAGCAGGAAGGCGGGTCCCTGGAGGAACAGGAACAGGATCGCGACGCGGATCGGGTCCTGGTGCTGCACCGGGCCCATCCACATGCTCATCGCGAAGCAGGCGCCGAGGAAGGCGAGCATGCCGATGACCGCGACGATCGACGACACGGTGAAGGCCCGGTTGCGGAACAGCTTCAGGTCGAAGATCGGGGACTCGGCCCCCAGTTCCACCACGACGAAACCGGCGAGGAAGCAGGTGCCGAGGGCGAGGGCGAGTATGACGGGGAGGGTGGTCCAGCCCGACTCGGGCCCCTCGACGGCGCCGTACAGCACCAGGATGAGACCCAGGGCGAACGTGATCTGACCGGCCACGTCGAGCTTGCGGCCCTCGGGCGCCTTCGACTCCGTGACCAGCACCAGGGTGAGCACCATGCTCACGAGGGCGAGCCCGACGAGCACCCAGAAGGAACCGCGCCACGATCCGACCGTGGCGAACATGCCGCCGAGCAGAGGTGAGACGGCGGCGCCGGCGGACAGGAAGCCGCTCCAGAGTGCCACCGCGTGCGCCCGTTCCCGCATGCTGCGGGTGACGGCGGTGATCGCGGTCAGCGAGCCGGGGAACATGGCGCCTGCGCCCAGTCCGTTCAGGGCGGCGCCGATCCACAGCACCTGGACGGTGGGCGCGAGCGCGGCCACGGTGCTGCCCACGGCGACCAGGGCCGTGCCGGCCGCGACGAGTCTTCGCCGTCCGAAGAGGTCACCGAGGACACCGAAGGTGAACTCGAAGCAGACGACGGCGATCATGAACGCGGCGGTGATCCACGTGAGTTGGGATCCGCGCGTGCGCAGGTCCTCCTGGAGGAGTCCGAGGAGCGAGGCCGGCAGCGCGTTCGCGACCTGGGCCACGAAGACCGCGCCGCAGGCGGCAGCCAGTGTTCCCGCGTAGCCCGGCGTCCGGGCGGCCCCCGCGGTTGGGCCGTGGGACGTCGTCGTCCCGTTGTTGAGCGTCATTGCTGTTCTCCCTGGCTGGGAAAGAAGGGCATCCCGGAAACGGGAGCCCGGAGAGCGTGGAAGGGCTCGGCTCTGCGTACGCGGTGGGGAGAGCGAAGCACGACGCGAGTCGGGCGCGGTTCCGTGGAGAATGACACTCGCTTTACGTCACGTCAATGATTTGTTCGCAAACTAAGATGAGCATTGTTGTCGTAAGATGAGCGTTCGCTTTGTTGTGCGGTCGGGATTCAGCGCGGCTCGGCCAGGTCCTTCTCCAGGGCGTGCGCCGTGGCGTCCAGGGCGGCGACCAGGGACTGAAGGCGGTGCGGGTCGTAGCGCACGCTGGGCATCGACACCGACAGGCCGGCCAGCGCGGTGCCGTCCCGGTCGCGCACCGGTACGCCGACGGCGACCAGGCCCCGCTCGGACCGTTCCCTGTTGACGGCGAACCCGTTGCGCCGCAGCCGTCTCAGTTCCGTGCGCAGGCGGGGGAGGTCCGGGCGGTCGGCCGGACGGTCGCGGTAGCGCTCGGGGGCGTACACCTCGTCCAGTTCCTCGTCGGCGAGGTCGGCGAGCAGGAGCAGTCCCGCCGTGGTGCGGTGCGCCGGGAAGACCATGCCCTCCCGGGAGCCGACCCGCAGGGCCTGCCGGCACTCGACGCTGGCGATGAACCGGGCCGTGTCCCCGGTGCGCACCGTCAGGTTCGCGGTCTCGTCGAGCAGGTCGACGACCCGGTGCAGGTGGGGCAGGGCCGCCGCGCGCAGCCGCGAGACCAGGGACTGGGAGTGCGCGGCGAGTTCCAGCACCGGTCCCGCGCGGTAGACGCGGTCCTCGTCCTGCACGGCGAAGTCCCGGTAGACCAGCATCGCCAGGATCCGGTGGGCGGTGGACCGGGCGACGCCGAGGCGCTCGGCGATCTGCGAGACGGTCGCGCCGCCCTCCATCTGCAGGATGGTCGCCGCCCTCAGCGCGTGGTCCACGCTGGCGATCGGGTAGGGCGGCGGTGTCTTCAGCGGCTTGTCCATGGTGTCGTCCTGTCGTCCTCTGATTCTGCTCTCCAGAATCTCCATGTTCTCTCACCAGACGCGGCGCACGCTGATGGCGTGACTGAGACCTCCATAGCCCAAGACACCGCCACGGGTTCCCCGGTCCGGCTCCAGGCCGTCGCCGCGGAGGGGCAGCCCGAGGTCACCCCGGCGCTCGAAGAGCTCTACCGGGGCTTCGAACAGGAGCTGCTGGTCCCGCTGTGGACCGAGATCGGCGACCTGATGCCGGCGCACCCGCGCTCGCGCGCCGTGCCGCACCTGTGGCGCTGGGAGCGGCTGCGGCAGTTGGCGGGCCGGGCCGGAGACCTGGTCCCCGTCGGGCGCGGCGGGGAGCGCCGGGCCATCGCGCTGGCCAACCCCTCCCTCGGCGGAATGCCCTTCGCCACCCCGACGCTGTGGGGGGCCATCCAGTACCTCATGCCCGGCGAGGACGCTCCCGAGCACCGGCACACCCAGCACGCCTTCCGCTTCGTCGTCGAGGGCTCGGGCGTGTGGACGGTCGTCGGCGGCGATCCGGTTCCCATGAACCGTGGTGACTTCCTCCCGCAGGCGGGCTGGAACTGGCACGCCCACCACAACGCCACCTCCGAACCAATGGCGTGGATCGACGGCCTCGACATCCCCTTCCAGTACGTCACCGAGGCGCAGTTCTTCGAGTTCGGCCGCGACGAGATCAGCGACGCCGAGCGCATCACCCCCGAGCGTTCGCGCTCCGAGCGCCTGTGGGGCCACCCCGGCCTGCGCCCGCTGTCGGCCGCCCCGGCCACGCCGGGCAGCCCGCTGCTGTCCTACAAGTGGGAGTACACCAACGCCGCTCTGCGCGACCAGCTCCTGCTGGAGAAGGAGGGCTTCGGCGGCACCGTCGAGCCCGGCCACGCCGCGGTGCGCTACTCCAACCCGTGTGACGGCGCCGACGTCCTGCCAACGGTCCGCGCCGAGTTCCACCGCATCGCCCGCGGCGCCGAGACCGCGCCGGTGCGCGAGACCGGTTCGTCGGTGTACCAGGTCTTCGACGGCTCCGGTGTGGTGACCGTCGGCGACAAGTCCTGGACGGTGACCCGCGGCGACCTGTTCGTCGTCCCGTCCTGGGAGCCGTTCGCCGCCCGGTCCGAGGCCGGCACGACCGACTCCGACGAGGGAGCCCTCGACCTCTTCCGCTTCTCCGACGCGCCCGTCTTCGAGGCGCTCCGGCTCAACCGCACCCAGAAGGACGCCTGATCATGAAGCTCGCCACCATCCGCACCGCCGACGGCACCAGGGCGGTCCGCCTCGACGGCGACCTCCTGACCGATCTCGGGTACGCCGACCTGGGTGAGCTGGTCGCCGAGGCCGACTGGCAGGCCAGGGCCGCCTCCGCCTCCGGCGCCACCCACCCCGTCGAGGGTGCCGACTTCGCGCCGGTCGTGCCCAACCCGTCCAAGATCATCTGTGTCGGGCACAACTACACCAACCACATCAAGGAGATGGGCCGGGAGCTGCCGGACTACCCGACCCTCTTCCCGAAGTTCGCCGACACCCTGCTCGGCGCGGGCGACGACATCGTCAAGCCGGCCGAGACCGACGCGCTCGACTGGGAGGTCGAGCTGGCCGTCGTGATCGGCAAGGAGGTGCGCCGCGCCGACGAGCAGCAGGCCGTCGACGCCATCGCCGGCTTCACCGTCATGAACGACATCTCGGTGCGCGACTGGCAGTTCCGCACCATCGAGTGGACCCAGGGCAAGATCTGGGAAGCCTCCACCCCGGTCGGCCCCTACGTCGTCACCCCCGACGAGGTCGGCGGCGTCCGCCCCTCGCTCGAAGTGAAGACGGTCGTCGACGGACAGGTCATGCAGCAGGACGACACCGGCACGCTGCTGTTCGACCCGGTGTTCCTGGTGCAGTACATCTCCACCGTCATCACCCTGCGCCCCGGCGACATCATCGCCACCGGCACCCCGGCCGGCGTGGGCAACGCCCGCGACCCCAAGGTGTTCCTGCTCCCCGGCCGGACCGTCGTCACCGAAATCGCCGGCCTGGGCGCCTGCACCAACAAGGTGGTCGCGGAATGACCGAGGTCACGCGGACCTTCGCCGACGCGTGCGCGTGGGCCCGCACGGGCACCGAGCTGATGCTCGACGCCGTCGCGGGCCTCGGCGAGGGCGGCTTCTCGGCCCCGAGCGTGCTGCCGGAGTGGACCCGGGGACACCTCGTGGCGCACGTCGCCGCCAACGCCGACGCCCTGTGCAACCTGGTGCGCTGGGCGGCCACCGGCGCGGAGACGCCGATGTACGCCTCCGCCGGGGAGCGCGCCGCCGGTATCGCCAAGGGCTCCACCCTGCCGGCCGACGAGCTCCGCTCCTGGCTGACCGGCTCCGCGCACCGGCTCGCGGAGGGACTGGACGGGCTCACCGACGAGCAGTGGCAGCACAAGGTCGTCACCGCCCAGGGCCGTACCGTCCCCGCCACCGAGCTCCCGTGGATGCGCGCCCGCGAGGTGTGCGTCCACGCCGTCGACCTCGGCACCGGCGTCGTCACCTTCGCCGACCTCCCGAAGGGCTTCCTGACCGCCCTGGTCGCCGAGATCAGCGCCAAACGCGGGCTGACCGAGCTCCCCGACGGCCCGCTGCCCGAGGTCGCCGCCTGGCTGGCCGGCCGTCCCCACTCGCTCGCCGACGCCCCCGAGCTCGGCCCGTGGCTGTAGAGGAGTGCATCCCATGTCCCACCCTGATGTGATCGTCGTCGGCGGCGGCATCGGCGGCCTCGGCGCGGCGTTCTCGCTGTACCGCCAGGGCCTGAGCGTCCGCCTGCTGGAACGCGCCCCCGCCTTCGGCGAGGTCGGCGCCGGCATCCAGCTCGCGCCGAACTGCACCCGCATACTCGACGACTACGGCCTCCTGGAGGAGGCCAAGAGCCTGGGCGTCGTCCCGGACGCGATGGTGATGCGCGACGCGGTCGACGGCGACGAACTGACCCGGCTCGACCTGCGCGACCTGGAGAAGCGCTACGGCTACCCGTACCTGGTCATCCACCGCAGCGACCTGCACGGCCTGCTTCTGCGCGCGTGCGAGCGGGCCGGCGTCGAGCTGATCACCGACGCGCAGGTGGTCTCGTACGAGAACACCGACGGCGGCGCCCGCGTGACCCTCGCCTCCGGCGAGACGCACGAGGCCGGTGTCGTGATCGCGGCCGACGGGCTGCACTCCCTCGCCCGCAAGCTGCTCGTCGACGACGAGCCCGTCTCCTCGGCGTACGTCGCCTACCGCGGCACCGTGCCCGCCGAGCTGCCGCGGGTGCGGTCCGTGGACCTCAGCGAGGTCGTGGTGTACGTCGGTCCCGCCTGCCACTTCGTGCACTACGGCCTGCGCGGCGGCGAACTGCTCAACCAGGTCGCCGTCTTCGAGTCGCCCAAGGCGCTGGCCGGGCAGGAGGACTGGGGCACGCCCGACGAACTGGACGCCGCGTTCGCCAAGACCTGCGGCTTCGTCCAGGACGGCCTGCCGTTCATGTGGCGGGACAAGTGGTGGCGGATGTTCGACCGCGACCCGGTCATGAACTGGGTGCACGGCCGGACCGTGCTGCTCGGCGACTCCGCGCACCCGCCGCTGCAGTACATCGCACAGGGCGCGATCATGGCGATCGAGGACGGCTGGGTGCTCGGCGAGCACGTCGCCCGCAACCGCGCCGAGAGCGGCACGGTCGACTGGGACGCCGCCCTCGCCGCCTACGAGGCGGTCCGTCCCGAGCACTGCCGCCGTGTGCTGAGCACCTCCCGCAAGTGGGGCGAGCTGTGGCACCTCGACGGGACGGCCCGCGAGCAGCGCAACGTGCTGCTGCGCGCACGCGACACCTACGACTACTCGTTCGTCGACTGGCTGTACGGCCCGACCGCGCTGACGCCGGACGAGGAGCCGGCGATGTTCGCCCCGATCCCGCTGTCCTCGGCGGTCGTCGAGGATCCGGTGCCCGTCGGGGGTGGCGGCGCACTGTGAGCGACGCCTATCTCTACGCGGCGGCCCGCACCCCGTTCGGCCGGTTCAACGGTGCCCTCGCCGGGGTGCGGCCCGACGACCTCGCCGCCACCGCGCTGAGCGGACTGCTGGACAAGGCCCCGGACCTGGACCGCGCCGCCGTCGGCGACGTGGTGTGGGGCAACGCCAACGGCGCCGGCGAGGACAACCGCGACGTCGGCAGGATGGCGGTGCTGCTGGCCGGGCTGCCGGTGAGCGTGCCCGCCACGACCGTCAACCGGCTGTGCGGCTCCAGCCTTGACGCGGCGATCGCCGCCTCACGCACCCTGGAGTCAGGCGACGCGGACGTCGTCGTCGCCGGCGGAGTGGAGTCCATGACCCGGGCGCCCTGGGTGCTGCCCAAGCCGGACCGGGCCTTCCCCGCCGGTCATGTCACGGCCGTCTCCACGACGCTGGGCTGGCGGCTGGTCAACCCCGCGATGCCGAAGGAGTGGACGGTCTCGCTGGGGGAGTGCAACGAACTGCTCCAGGAGAAGTTCTCCATCTCCCGGGAGCGGCAGGACGCTTTCGCGGTGCGCTCCCACCGGCTCGCCGCGCGCGCCTGGGACGAGGGCTTCTACGACGACCTGGTCCTGCCCGTGGACGGGCTCGCCCGCGACGAGGGCATCCGCCCCGACACCGACCCCGGGAAGCTGGCGGCCCTGAAGCCGTCGTTCCGCCCGGACGGGACGATCACCGCGGGCAACGCCTCCCCGCTCAGCGACGGCGCGTCGGCGCTGCTGCTGGGCACCGCCGCTGCCGCCGACCGGATCGGCCTGGACCCCGTGGCCCGCATCGCCGGGCGCGGCGTGCACGCCGTCGAACCGCAGATGTTCGGCTACGCGCCCGTGGAGGCCGCCGAGAAGGCGCTGCGCCGGGCCGGCGTCGGCTGGGGCGACGTCGGCGCCGTGGAGCTGAACGAGGCGTTCGCGGTGCAGTCCCTGGCTTGTGCCGACGCCTGGGGCATCGACCCGGAGATCGTCAACACCCGGGGCGGCGCCATCGCGATCGGCCATCCGCTGGGCGCCTCGGGCGGCCGGCTCCTCGCCACCCTGGCGAAGGTGCTGCGCGAGCGGCGGGAGCGCTGGGGTGTCGCGGCCATCTGCATCGGCGTGGGCCAGGCCCTCGCCGTCGTGCTGGAGAACGTCACCGGCGAGGTGAGCGGACGATGAGCGCGACGACCGTCGCCGCCACGCCCGACGAGGCCGTGGCCGGCGTCGAGGACGGCTCCACGGTCCTGGTGGGCGGGTTCGGCCTGGCGGGCATGCCGTTCGACCTGATCGACGCCCTCATCCGGCAGGGCGCAGGCGACCTGACCGTGGTGTCCAACAACGCCGGCAACGGGGACGTGGGCCTGGCCGCGCTGCTCAAGGCCGGACGGGTGCGCAAGGTGATCTGCTCCTTCCCCCGGCAGAGCGACTCCTACGTCTTCGACGACCTGTACCGGGCCGGCCGGGTGGAGCTGGAGGTGGTGCCGCAGGGCACCCTGGCGGAGCGGATGCGGGCCGCCGGTGCGGGCATCGGCGGCTTCTACAGCCCCGTCGGCGTGGGCACCCCGCTCGCCGAGGGCAAGGAGATCCGGGAGATCGACGGGCGCGCCTACGTCCTGGAGCACCCGATCAAGGGTGACGTGGCCCTGATCTCCGCGCATCGCGCGGACACCATGGGCAACCTCGTCCACCGCAAGACGGCCCGGAACTTCGGGCCCGTGATGGCCACCGCGGCCGGCACGGTGGTCGCCCAGGTCACCGAGATCGTGCCCGCGGGGGAGATCGACCCGGAGGCCGTGGTCACCCCGGGCATCTACGTCGACCGTCTGGTCCGGGCCGAGGCCCGCCGGCTCACCGTGCAAGGAGCCCGCTGATGACGACGACCCACGCCGCAGCCCCCGTCGAGCACGCCGACCGGGGGCCGCTCACCACCGACGAGCTCGCGGCCCGCATCGCCCGCGACATCCCGCCCGGCGCGTACGTCAACCTCGGCATCGGGCAGCCGACCCGGATCGCCGAGCACCTGCCGGCCGACGCCGGGATCGTGCTGCACACCGAGAACGGCATGCTCGGCATGGGGCCGGCCGCGGTGGGCGACGAGGTGGACACCGACCTCACCAACGCCGGGAAGGTGCCGGTCACCGAGCTGCCCGGGGCGGCGTACTTCCACCACGCGGACTCCTTCGCGATGATGCGCGGCGGTCACCTGGACGTGTGCGTCCTCGGGGCGTTCCAGGTCTCGCGCCACGGCGACCTGGCCAACTGGCACACCGGCGACCCGGACGCCATCCCGGCCGTGGGCGGAGCGATGGACCTCGCCGTCGGGGCGCGGCGGGTGCTGGTGATGATGAGGCTGTTCACCCGGGACGGTGCCCCCAAGCTGGTGCCCGCGTGCACGTATCCGCTCACCGGCGCCGCCTGCGTGAGCCTCGTCTACACCGACCACGGTGTCTTCGAGCCCGGCCCGGACGGGGTCCGTGTGCGGGAGACGTACGGCATCACGGTGGCCGAGCTGCGCGAGCGGCTCTCCGTCGACCTGCTCGACTGAGCCGCGGCCGGTGCCGTGCGCCGCCCGGCACCGGCCGCCCCAACATGCTTTACGGTCCGTCAAGGGATTGTGCGGCCTGTGCAGCGCGGAGCCGGTGTGTACGGTCGCCGTGCGGCGGCGCGTTAGGATCCCGCCATGGCGAACCTTCGACAGGCGCAGAAGCAGATGACGCGCCGCTTGCTGCTGGAGTCGGGACTCGAGCTGTTCAAGACGAAGGGGTACGCCGCCACCACGGTCGACGACATCGCGACCGCGGCGGGCACCACCCGGGTGACGTTCTACGCGTACTTCCCCTCCCGCAGCGAGCTGATGAAGGCGCTCATCGACGAGCAGCTCAACGAGGCGTTGCAGCGCGTCAGTTCCCCCGAGCACGGCTCCACGGCCCAGGGCCTGGTCGCGACCGTGGCCGACGGGACGCCGGAGGCGATCACCGCCTGGCTGCGGCGTACCGCCGACAGCTGGCCGGCGATCCGGCCGATCATCCGCGTGGGCCGGGATGCCGCGGCGGTCGACCCGGAACTTGTCGACCTGGTGGAGCGATGGCTGGAGGAGGCCATCAGCGACATCGAGGACGGACTGGCGGCGGCCGGGCGCTTCGCCCCCCATCAGCGCCGCTTCCGGGGTGTACTGGCGATGGCCGAGCTGGACTACGTCGCCCAGCACTGGGACGGTGCGGACTGGAAGCTCACGCGCGAGCAGATGCTCGACGAGCTCAGCACCAGCTGGGTGCGGTTGCTGACCTGACCTGACCTGACCTGACCGCCGCCGCGGGCCGGGCCGGTCTCAGTTCTCGGCCGCGGCGTCGAACAGCAGCGCCCGGAGCCATGCGACGAAGGACCGGTCGGACAGGCGCGGGTTGAACACCATGTCGATGCCGAGCCCGGGCAGCGGGAACGGGAACTCCTCGATCCGCACGTCGGCGAGCGTCCGCATGGTGGCGGCGACCCGGTACCGCAGGAGCGCGACGCCGCCGGCGCGGGCCACGAGGAACGGCACCAGCAGGAAGTCGGAGATCCACTGGCCGACGCGGTAGGGGATCCCCTTGTCCTCCAGCACCGAGTAGGGGAAGACCCGCCGGTCGGTGTCGACCACGATGTGCGGCTCGGTGGTGAGCAGGTCGAGCGCACTCGCTCGCGGCGGGGTGTCCGGCGAGGCCACCACCACGCAGCGGTCGTTGTACAGCCGCTCGCGCGGATACGGCGAGAAGTGCCCCTCGGAGATCAGTACGGCGTCGACACCCCCTTCGGTGAAGGTGGCCTCGGTCGGCACCGTGATCGTCCGCACGCGCAGCGTGGCGCGTGGCGCGCGCGACGCGACGAGCCGCGTAAGCCGGGGGCCGATGACGAACGCCGTGCTGTTCGTCATGGCGACCGTGACGACCCGCTCGTCCGTGGTGGGGTCGAAGCAGGGGAAGTCGACGATCTGCGCCGTCTGCTGCAGCGCACTGCGCAGCGGCGCGATCAGCTCCAGCGCCCGTGGGGTGAGGGTGACGCCGCTGCCCTGCCGCACGACGAGTTCGTCGCCCAGCAGACGCCGCATCCTGGTCAGGGCGTGGCTCATGGCGGGCTGCGACAGCCCGACCCGTTCCGCCGCCCTGGTCACCGAGCGCTCCTCCAGCAGCGCGAGGAGGGGCACCAGCAGGTTGAGATTGACCGACGCCAGCCGGTCCAGCCCCGAAGCCGGGGTGCCCTCCACGTCGCCGCTCATGGACCGAGACCCTACGCGGCCGCCCGGGTCATGCGACGCAGCCGGGGGATGGGGATGCGGTAGTCGAGGGCCACGGCCGTGGTGGTGCCGTCCTCCCGCGACCAGGTCATCAACGCCGGTCCGCCGCCGGGCTCTCCGTCGGCGTACGCGGGTTCCCCGGCCGCCGGCAGGTGTCCCACCGCCTTGAGGGTCAGTCCGAACTGCTCGGTCCAGAAGTACGGCTGGAACGTGAGCGGCGGCGCGTCCTCGCCGTGGACGAGTGCCCGGGCGGCGGCCTTCGCCTGCTCGATGGCACTGCTCCACAGGGGGATGCGGCGCAAGCCCTGCGGGGTGGGGAAGGCGGCGAGGTCGCCGACGGCCGCGACCTCCGGGCGGGCGAGACCCCGCGAGTCGACCGGGACGGCGCCGTTCACGACGAGACCGGTGCCGGCGAGCCACTCCGTGTTGGGCACGTCGCCGACGGCCGTGAGCAGGACCTCCGCATCGAGGACCGCGCCGTCGTCCAGCACGACCCGGGCGTCGCCCGCACGCCCCTCGACCCGGGCTCCGCGGGTCTCGACGACGGTGAGTCCCCGGTCGCGCGCCGCGGCGGCGAAGACACCGGCGAGGTGCGGACCGAGCTGGGCGGACAGCGGCGCCCCCTGGGAGACGAGGGTGACCCGGCAGCCGGCGGCCAGACAGCCCGAGGCGATCTCCATGCCGAGCGGGCCGCCGCCGACGACGAGGACCGAGGGACGGCCCGCCAGGCGGCGGCGCAGTGCCAGCGCGTCGTCCAGTCCGCGCAGGGTGACCTCGTCGGGCAGCCCGGACAGCCGCCGCGCCCGGGAGCCCGTGGCGAGGACGACGCGGTCGTACGGCAGGGCGGTGCCGTCGTCGAGCGTGACGAGCCGCCGGTCGAGGTCGAGTCCGGTCGCGCGCACGCCCAGCAGCTCGGTCGCCCCGTGGCCGGCCGGCGGGAGCGCGTGCGAGGACGTGTCGTCGCCGTCGAGCAGCAGCGCCTTCGACAGGGCGGGGCGGCTGTACGCCGGGTGCGTCTCGTCGCCGACGACGGTCAGCTCGCCGTCGAACCCGGCCTCGCGGAGCGTGTCGGCGGCGGTGAGCCCGGCGATCCCGTTGCCGACGACGACGACGCGCTCCAGGGTGCCGGCGCTCATTCGACCCTCAGCGCGGCGACCGGGCACACCCGGGCGGCGGCGTTCGCCAGGGCGGCGTCGGCCTCGTCGATCTCCTCGCGGTCGAGCACCAGCTCGCCGTCGCCGTCGACGTGCATGAGCTGCGGGGCGGCCTCTTCGCACAGGCCGTGGCCCTCACACCGGGGGCGGTCGAGAACGATCTTCATGCGGGGATCACCTCCAGGACGGGGAGCTCCTCGATGCTCCGGGTGACGTTGCTGGGGACACGGACCTCGGGGCCGACGACGAGGCGCTTGACACGCCGGGAGAGCGCCTCGATCACGGCGTGGGCCTCCAGCCGGGCGAGCCCCTGGCCCGCGCAGCCGTGCGGGCCGTAACCGAACGACAGGTGGTCGACCGGGTTGCGTTCGACCAGGAAGGCGTCCGGGTCGTCGTAGTGCCGTGGGTCGCGGTTGCCGGCGCCGAGCAGTACCGCGATCTGCGCGCCCGCCGGGATGACGGTGCCCTCGACGTCGACGTCCCGGGTGGCGAGCCGGCCCCAGACGTTGACGGGGGACCAGAAGCGCAGCACCTCGTTGAACGCCCCCGGTATCAGGGACGGTTCGGCGCGGACCAGGTCGAGCTGGTCGGGATGGGCGGCGAAGAGGGCGACGACGTTGCCGATCGCCGCGACGGTCGTGTCGACGCCGGCGCCCAGGTACTGGTGGATGATGTGGCCGGCCGTGCCCTCGGGGACGGCGCCGCGCGCCTCGGCGTCGAAGATGCCGCGGCCCACGGAGCCCTCGGCCAGGTCGTCGGCCGTGACCTCGGAGCACCAGGCGTACAGTTCCCCGGCGATGGGGAAGTTCTCGGCCGTGCGCTGGTTCATCGGGCCGAGGACCTGCATGGCGGCCTGACCCCAGCGCAGCATGTTGTCGCGTACGTGGCCGGTGAAGCCGATCAGATCCGCGACGACCTCCAGCGGGAAGGCACGGGCGAGTGCGTCGACGGCCTCGAAGGAGCCCCGTTCGACGAGTTCGGCGACCAGGGCGTCCGCCTTCGCCTCGATCCGGCCCTTCAGACCGCGCAGGGCGCGCGGTGAGAGGTTCTCGGTGAGCGTGGCGCGCAGCCGGGTGTGCACCGGGGGGTCGGACGCGAGCGAGGTGCCCGTCAGCGCCTGGTTGGCCATCGGGTTGAAAGCGATCGAGGTCGAGGAGAACGACTCCCAGTCCGCGAGCGCGCCGCGGATGACGTCGTATCGCGTCAGCGCGTAGACGCCGTTCTTCGGCAGGTGGACGACGGGGCCCTGTTCCCGCAGCTCGGCGTGGACGGGGCAGGGGTCCAGGACGACCTCGTCGGCGAAGAGGTCGACGTCGGAGGTGGGCGGAGTGCTCATGGCCCTCAGTGAAGTGGCCGACACCACATCGATCAAATGAATGATTCACATGGCGTTACATGCACGGCATTCATGCGTCATCCACGCCGTGTCGCCCGTGCTCTGATTTTTCACCTCCACGCAACCCTCTGTGCGGTGTTTTTTCGTGGTGTTCGTTTCATTGACGCTATGTAAACCGAATGGCTACTGTGACAGCAGCCACAGGGTGCACCGCCGCACCCCACACCGGACACGTGAGGCAGTCATGAGCGTGAACAGCAACACCGTGAACACCGTCCTGGGCCCGGTGCCGGCCGAGCAGTTGGGCGTCGTCTCGGTCCACGAGGCGCTGCTGTCGGTGCTCCCGGGCGCGGAGCACGCCTTCGACGTCACCCTCGACCGCGCCGAGATCTTCGAGACGCTGGCCGCGAAGCTGAGGGACTTCCGCGCTCACGGCGGCGGCACGATCGTCGACAGCGCCGGCATGTTCCACGGGCGGGACGTCCGGCTGTACGAAACCCTGTCCCGCACGACCGGTGTGCACATCGTCGCCTCGACCGGCCAGGGCCCCGAGGAACTGCTCGGCGGCTACTTCCTCACGCCGCAGACCAACCCGCCGACGCCGTGGCCGGCCGAGAAGTTCGCCGACCTGTTCACCCGGGAGATCACCGAGGGAATGGTGGTCCCGCGCGTGGAGCGCCGAGGCCACGCCGGCCTGGTGGCCACCGCCGTGACGCGGACGGGCACGACCGCGACCGACGAGAGCCTCCTGCGCGGCGCCGCCCGCACCGCCCTCGCCACCGGCGTCGCGGTCTCCGTCCGGTACGGCGCCGACGCCGTCCACGACCTCGACATCGTGCTCGACGAGAAGCTGCCGGCCGACCGGGTCGTCGTCGGCGGGCTGGACCGCAAGGACGCCGTGGCCGCCGGCGCGCCCGCGAAGGTCGCCGGCCGCGGCGCCTACGTCGCGCTCGACCACGTCGGCACCGAGGACGCCGAGCACCTCACCGACGCCGAGCGCGCCGCCCTGGTCGCCGTCCTCGTGCGGGCCGGTCTCGGCGACCGGATCCTGCTCTCCGGCAGCGCGACCGGGGTGGCCGTGGGACACCCTGCCAACGATCTGCCGTACAGCCACGTCCTGACCGCCTTCGTGCCGCTGCTGAAGGCACGGGGCCTCGGCGGCGACGACGTGCGGCGGATTCTCGTGGCCAACCCGCGCGACCTGCTCGCGGTGCGCTGAGCGCGCCGGCCCGAACGACCGTCAAGTCCTCTTCTCAAAAGGTGAGTGTTGTGTCGAGAGTGAACACAGTTCTGGGGCCGGTCCCCGCCGAGGAGCTGGGTCTCGTGGCGATCCACGAGCACATCGGGTACGGCATGCCCGGCTCCGAGCTGGACACGAAGTGGTGGAAGACGCCCGAGCAGCGCTACGAGGAGACCGTCCCGAAGCTGCGCAGGTTCCACGAGCTCGGCGGCGGCACCTTCGTCGACGCGACCGGCATCTGCAACGGCCGTGACGTCGACTACTACAAGTCCCTGTCCGCGAAGACCGGCGTCCACATCGTCGCCTGCACCGGCTTCGTCGGCGGCGACACCGCTCTGCCGCACTTCGCCCGCGCCGACGTCGACTACCTCACCCGGCAGTTCGTCCACGAGATCACCGTCGGTATCGGCTCCACCGGCAGCCTCGCCGGCGTCATCAAGGTCGGTGTGAGCCGCGGCGGCCGTATGACGGACCTGGACAAGCGCATCTACCGCGCCGCGGCCCGCGCCTCGCTCACCACCGGCGTGCCGATCCTCACCCACCTCGCGATCGACGCCGAGAACGCGATCGCGATCTTCAACGAGGAGGGCCTTGCGCTCGACCGCGTGCTGTTCGGGCATGTCGACGACGGGGTGAACGCCGACAAGACACGCGACGTCTGGATCGCGGAGCAGGGCGGCCGCATCGGCTTCGACACGTTCGGCTACGAGACCGAGCTGCCGGACCCGCCGTTCTGGGCCCGCCCGCGCAAGGAACGGCTGGACCACTTCCTGCGGTTCATCGGCGACGGCCGGCTGCGGCAGGTCCTCGCCTCCGCCGACGCCAACTGCAGCCCCCTGGGCTGGCCGGGCGTCAAGGGGCACACCGTCAACTACATCTTCGACGACCTCATCCCGGACCTCCGCGCCGCCGGCCTGGACGAGGCCACCATCAAGACGATCTTCGTCGACAACCCCGCCGACTTCCTGACCATCCAGAAGTAAGAGAGAACCACCATGCAGTCCTCGGACCTGAAGAACCTGAAGATCGCGGTCGTCGGAGCGGGATACGGCGGCGCGGCGGCAGCCAAGGCCCTGAGCCTGCTCGGCGCGGACGTGAACGTCTACGAGCAGGCGAACCAGATCCGCGAGGTCGGCGCCGGCATCGGTCTGCGCCCCGCCACCATCAACCGGTTCCGCCAGTGGGGCATCTTCGAGGCGATCGCGAAGGTCAGCTCGCCCAGCGAGTACTTCGAGATCCTCACCGCCACCGGTGAACCGATCATGAAGGAGGCGTGGCCGGCCGCCGGGGACCAGACCCACACCCAACTGATCCACCGCGGCGACTTCATCGACGCCCTGCTGGGCGTGCTGCCCGAGGGCATGGTGCACCTCGGTCACAGACTGCAGACCGTCGAGGACAAGGGCGACAGCTCCGTCCTCACCTTCGCGGACGGCAGGACCGTCGAGGCGGACCTCGTCGTCGGCGCCGACGGCATCAAGTCGGTCGTGCGCCGGCAGCTGTTCAGCGACAGGAGCCCGGTGTTCTCCGGCGAGCACGCCTACCGTGCCGTCATCCCCCTGGACGACGCCCACGGCATGGTCGTCGACGACAACCTCCGGATGTACATCGGCAAGGGCACGAAGATCTACCTGCTGCCGCTGCGCCACCGGGGCCAGGTGTCGTTCGACATCACCGCCCTGTGCCCGGACGGCACTTGGAACCCGCAGGTCACGAAGGACGACATGCTGAAGACGGTGGAGGGCTTCGACGAGCGCCTCGTGAGCATCACGCGCGACCTCGACATCGACACCGTGAACATCCGCGCCGTCTACGACATCGACCCGGTCGACACCTGGCACTCGGACTCCGTCGTCCTCGTCGGCGACGCCGCCCACTCGATGCTGCACCACCAGGGCCAGGGCGCCAACTCGGCCATCGAGGACGGCGGCGCGCTCGCCGACGCCCTGCGGCAGGCGGACTCCGTGAAGGAGGCGCTGGCCCTGTACCAGGCCACCCGCAAGCCCGTGACCGACGAACTGCAGGCCATCTCGCGCCAGGGCTGGACCGAGGACGAGATCGACGACGTCTTCCCCGGCCAGAAGCCCGCCGCTGCCGGACAGGAGTGACACCATGACGCTGCATCCCGAGATCGCCGAATTCATCGCGAGCCTGCCCGCCCCGCCCGAGGGCCCGCTCGACCCGGTCGCCATGCGTGCCGCGGACGAGGCGCACGTCGCCCCCCTGGCGGAGCGCCTGCCGCTCCACGCGGTCGACGACGTGACGGCGAAGACGGCCGCCGGCGAGGTACCGGTACGGATCTACACCCCCGTCGAGGCCGACAGCCACGGCGTGCTGGTCCACTTCCACGGCGGCGCGTTCTTCCTCGGCAGCCTGGAGACCCACGACCACGTCGCGCGCTCACTGGCCAAGGAGACCGGACTCAAGGTCGTCTCCGTCGGCTACCGCCTGGCACCCGAGGCGGCCTTCCCGGCCGGTCTCGACGACTGCTACGCGGTCGTGCGCTGGGTCGCCGAGGAGGGTACGGACCTGGCCTGGGACGGTACGACCCTCGCCGTCGCCGGTGACAGCTCCGGCGGCACCTTCGCCGCCGCGGTCGCCGCCAGGGCGTACGACGACGGCTTCGACCGGATCACGCATCAGATCCTCTACTACCCCTCGCTCGACCTGGACTTCGACGTCGACCGCTACCCGTCGCTGCGGGAGAACGCGGTGGGCTACGGCCTGGAGACGGCGGGCCTGAAGCCCTTCAACGCCTTCTACCTCGACAGCGGCGCCGACCCCGCGGACCCGCTGGTGTCGCCGATCAAGCGGACCGACCTCACCGGTCTGCCGCCCGCGCTGGTCGTCACCGCCGAGCACGACCCGATGCGCGACGAGGGCGAGCTGTACGGCGAGCGGCTGGGCGAAGCCGGTGTGGAGGCGACGGTGAGCCGGTACGAGGGAGCGGGCCACGGGTTCGTCCAGCACTTCTCCCGGATCCCGGAGTACCACGCGGTCTTCACGCAGACACGCGACTTCCTCGGCCGCAGCTGACCGGCCGGCCCGTGCACGAGCGGAGCAGAAAAGCATGACGCACCCAGTCACCGTCCACCCCCTGGTCTCGCCCTGGGGCCGGTTCGGTCTCTACAGCTTCTTCATCGACGCACCCGAGCCGGCGATCGTCGACACCGGCATCGCCTCGTCGCCCGCCGAAGGGATGGCTCCCGCGCTCGAGGCCATCGGACGCCGCATCGAGGACGTGCGCTGGATCCTGCTGACCCACGGTCACATCGACCACGTCGGTGGAGCGCACGCCCTGTGGGAGCTCACCGGGCGGCGCGCCCAGGTGGTCATCCACGAGGCCGACGCGCCGATGCTCCGCTCGCGCCGGGCCCACGTCGAGGAGTACCTCGCGGGACGGGGGCGGTACCTGGACGACCCCGAGGGCGAGGCGAAGGTGACGGCCGCCACGGAGGCCGTCATCTCCGGCGAGATGGAGCCCTCCCTGCTGGTCAAGGGCGGCGAGACCCTCTCCCTCGGCGGCGACGTCACCGTGTCGGTGCACTCCGTGCCGGGCCACACACCCGGATCGGTCGCCTACGTCGTCGACGGACAGCGCTCGGTGTTCACCGGAGACGCCGTCCAGGTCCACGGGGCGGCGAACGGCTTCCCGGGCTACACGGACCCGGTCGCCTACCGCGCCGGCCTGGAGTACCTGCGGAACGAGATCCGCCCGCGGCACCTCTACCTGGGGCACCCCTACCGTCGCGTCGACGGCACACCGTACGGCGTCGAGCTCGACGAGGCGCAGGCCCAGGAGGCGATCACCCAGAGCCTGGGCATCGAGGCCCGTGTTGCCGCGGCCGCCTGCGGATGCCTGGAGGCGGGCCTGCGGGAGACGGATTCGCCGTACTCCCCGTTCGCCCGTGCCGCCGAGGAGCTCGGCTACACCGGGGACCCCGCGCTCGAGCCGTCGCCGTTCTTCACCTCCATGGCCGGCTACCGCACGCACCTCGAACAGAACGCGTAACACAGGAGCTTCACGACCATGACTGACCTTCACACGATCCGCGCGGGCGAGCAGTCGATCGCCGTCCGCAAGGATCTCCAGGTGCCGATGCGCGACGGCGTCACGCTGGTGGCCGACACGTACAGCGGTGTGGACGACACACCGCGGCCCGCGCTGGTGGCCCTGAGCCCGTACGGCAAGGAGCTCCAGGCCCTGGCCCTGACGACCCCGCCGCAGCGCCGGCCGAGCCCCATGTGGGACGGCTGCATCGAGGCCGGAGACATCGCGCGCGTCGTCCGGGAGGGCTACGTCCACGTCATCGGCGACCTGCGCGGCTCCGGCGCCTCCGAGGGCGAGCACATCGGCAACTACAACGCCGGTGGCGTCTCGCTCGGCCAGGACGCGTACGACTTCATCGAGTGGGTCGCCGCGCAGCCGTGGTGCGACGGCAACGTCGGCATGATCGGCATCTCCTACTTCGGCTCGATGCAGGTGCTGGCGGCGGCCGAGCGTCCGCCGAGCCTCAAGGCGATCTTCGTCAGCGGCGGCCACTACGACTTCTACGAGACCACCTACCACGGTGGCATCATGTGGTTCATGCCGCGTGCCGCCCGTGAGGGCCGCGGCGGCGACTCCGGCTGGGCCTTCACCGACGGCGTCAAGTCCCGCATGCTCGAGACCTGCTCGCCCGAAGAGATCAAGAAGCGGGTCGCCGAGCGCCTGCGGGACCCGGACGTGGCCGCCTGGCCCAACCTGGTGCACGTGCTGAACTACCCGAAGAACCACGAGGCCTGGTTCGACATCGTGATGAACGAGGTCGACGGCGAGTGGTACGAGGAGCGCAACCCCGTCACCCTGGCGCCGAACATCGACATCCCGGTCTGGCTCCAGATCGACCAGGGCCGCGGCTGGACGATGGACGGCACCATCGAGGTCTTCAACCGCCTCAGGGGCCCCAAGAAGCTGGACATCGGTCCGTACCCGCCCATGCAGTCGCGCCCCTTCGTCGAAGAGCACGACAAGATGTTCCGCTGGTACGACTACTGGATCAAGGGCATCGACAACGGGGTCATGGACGAGCCCGCCGTCACCGTGCACGTCGAGGGCTCACGCCAGTACGTCACCGGGGCCCAGTGGCCGCCGAAGGCCGCGGAGCACAAGCCGCTCTACCTCCGCCCGCGCCACAAGCTCTCCTTCGAGCCCGAGCTCATGGGCGCCGAGCACGCCGTCCCCGACGGCTTCTACCAGGCGCCGCTCACGGTCACCGACAAGGTGGAGACGCTCAGCTGGAGCACCGAGCCGTTCACCGAGCCCACCGAGATGATCGGCCAGGGCGCGGCGCACCTGTTCGCGGAGATCGACCAGCCCGACACCAACTTCATCCTGCGGATGTGGGACGAGGCCCCGGGCGGCAGGCGCCAGCTCATCACCACCGCCTACCTCAAGGCCTCGCACCGCGAGCTCGACGAGGAGCGCACCACCGAGGGCGACCCCTACCACCCGCACACCCGCGCGGTGCCGGTCGAGCCGGGGAGGATCGAGGAGTACGTGCTGCGCGTCTACCCGTTCGCGGCGACGTTCCTGCCGGGCCACAAGCTGGTCGTGGAGCTCTCCAACGACGAGCCGCTGGCCGACGCGCACAACGCGCTGCTGCCGCCGGACGCCTTCCACCTGCCGGTGGGCCGCCCCGTCACCCACAAGATCTACCGCGACGCCGCGCACCCCTCCCGGCTGCTGCTGCCGTTCACGACGGTCACGGCGGGCTCTGCGCGCGATCAGGACGGAGACCGGCGCAGCGGCTCCTGACGAGACCGAAGCCGACCGGGGGACCGCCGTACCCCCGGCGGCTCGCCTCCCGGGGCGCTCAGAGGTGCGAGTCGGCAGCCAGTGCCGTGAACGCCGCCCAGGCGTCGGGGGATACGGCCAGCGCCTGCCTGTCCGTGTCCTTCGAGTCCCGGACGAGAACGGCCTCAGGGCGCAAGGCGACCTCGATGCAGTTGTCGCCTTCGCTTCCGCTGTAGCTGCTCTTGAACCAGTTCTGTTGAGTGGTGCTCATAGCGCTCCTCGCATTTGTGCCAGCAGGCTCACCGTGGCCCTGCAATCATGGGCCTGCGAACGCAGCTTGCCATAGCGTTGGAGCAGAGCACTTACGTCCTTGGGCGCGCTGATCAGGTTGCTCGACCGCTGCCCTTCGGTGTAGCCGAGCCACCGATGGTCAGGTGTCTCGGCCAAGTACATATGGCCATCGACTCCGCAGTGATCTTCCTGACGGAGCGGCATGAGCTGGATCTCGACGTTGCGCAGTCGGCCCATGGTCAGCAGGTGACTGACAACGGCCTTCGTCACCTCGCTTCCTCCAAGGCTTCGTTCCAGGACAGCCTGTTCGATGACGAAGCTGAACGCGGTGTTGGGTCGCTGGATGATGATCTGCTGGCGATCGAGACGTGCGGCGACTTCGCGGTCGAGCTGTTCCTCCGTGACAGGGGGAAGCCTGCGGTCGAAGACGGCCCTGATGTACGGCTCGGGCTGCAACAACCCCGGAACGGCCCGACACTCGTACGCGTACAGCGAGATCGCCTCCTCCTCGATCCCCGCCCACTGCCGGAACCAGGACGCCAGCCCCGCCTTCCGTGTCAGGCTCTTCGCCGCAGCCCCCAGCACTCGCGCCGCGACCGCGCCCAGGACCTCGTCCGACCGCTTCAGCAGTTCCTTCGGCGGGAAACGCTTCCCCTGCTCGATCTTGGCGATGTACGCGGGCGAGTAGCGCACCAGCGGAGCGAACTGCTCCTGTGTCAGGCCGGCTTCCTCCCGCAGGGCCTTGAGGACCGCGCCGAAGGTCTTCAGGCTGTCGGAGAGTTCCGGCTCGCAACCCCCGCCCGCTCCGCCACCGTTGTCCGTCGTCATCGCAGCCGCCTTCCCCTGTGCCACCGGGCCGTGCCCGTGCCGTACCGTTCGTCGTCCGGGCTGCGCCACGCCAGACCGGTCAATGCTCACGCACGGCGACCGACCCGGTCCAGCGCGTGAACCAGTACAGCGTGATCTGTATCAGCGGCGGACCTGCCGACGGCCTGTCACCTGTCGGCAAGCTGGCCCGCATGCCAGCCCCGAACCGCCAATCCGCCACCCCCGTAAGCACGTTCACGCAGCGCTTCTCCGCCACCCGGCGCGGCGCCCGCCTCGCCCGGCTGCTCGCCGCGCACCAGCTCACCGAGTGGGGACACCCCCGGGGGACCGAAGCGCACGACACCGTCGTCCTCGTCGTCGCCGAACTCGCCGCGAACGCCGTTCTCCACGGCCGTGTCCCGGGACGTGACTTCGCTCTCGCCCTGTCCTTCGAGGAGGCGCGGGACGTCGTCCGGATCGAGGTGACCGACACCCACCCCGCCCGGCCGGCGCGCATGGCTCCCGGCCCGGACGAGCACGGGGGCCGTGGCCTGGTCCTCGTCGACGCGCTCGCCGTCGACTGGGGCGTACGGGACCGCCTCGGCCCCGGCAAGACGGTGTGGGCCGAGTGCGCCCTGTGCCCGAGCGCACGGCCAGGGTTCTGATATCCAGCCGCGTGTGGGCGACGGAAACCCGGTCGGCTCCTGACCTCTGACAAGAACTTTACGTACTCGACCGACTACTGTTCGTGTTCATGCTGGCCGGGTCGATCTTCAGACGCCGCCGCTCCGGGTCACGGACCGGAGCGGTGCTCGTGCTGTTGCTGGCCGCGCTCATGCACGTACTGGCCTGCGCCCACGGCCCGACACCCACTGGCGTGGCACGGGCCGACACCCCGCTCGTGGCCTCCGTCGCCTACGGACAGACACCTCAGGACCAGCGCCGGGCGGACGTCCGGACCTCGGCCCCCGCACACGACAGCGACGTGCACTGCTGGGACGGGGACGAGCCGACGGCGCAACTCCCGCGAGACGCCTCCCCGGCCCACCCCGCGGTCCACGACGTCCTGACCACCGACCACACCCCGGCAGCGCCGCTCCCGGCGCGAACCCCCACAGCCGCTCCCGAACCCGGCAACACCTCGCCCGGGCACGCGCGAGCCCTCTTCGGCGTGTGGCGGACCTGATCAGCCCCGCTGCCGAGCCCTGCCCCCGACGCGGGGAACGGCAGCCGATCGGTCCCGCCCTCTTCCCGCCCCCACACGACCGGCGGCCGTTCACGGTCCCGGCCGCAGGAGAAGCACGCCATGAACCATCCCGTCCGCACCTCCGTCCCCGCCTGCCCGGCCCAGCTCCTGGCCGACGCCAAACGCCCCATGCGCACGCCCGCCGGACTGGTCGGCGACACCCCCGTGCTGTGGATCGGCGAGCCCTTCACGGCCGCCGGGCGCGGGTTCTGGGCCAAACTCGAAGGGCACAACCCCGGCGGCATCAAGGACCGCACCGCCCTGCACATGGTCCGAGCCGCCCGCGAACGCGGCCGGCTGCTGCCCGGCGCCCGGATCGTGGAGTCGACCTCCGGCACCCTCGGTCTCGGGCTGGCCCTCGCGGGCGCCACCTTCGGCCACCCCGTCACCGTCGTCACCGACCCGGCGATCGAACCACTGATGACCGGCCTGCTCACGGCGTACGGCTCCGAAGTCGACCTCGTCACCACCCCGCACCCGGTCGGCGGCTGGCAGGAGGCCCGCCGCCACCGGGTCGAGGAACTGCTCGCCGCCCACCCGGACGCGTGGTGCCCCGACCAGTACGACAACCCCGACAACGTCGCCGCCTACGCCCCGCTCGCCCACGAACTCGTCGCCCAGCTCGGCCGTATCGACAGCCTCGTCGTCTCCGTCGGCACCGGCGGCCACTCCGCCGGCATCGGCTCCGTACTGCGCGGCTTCTTCCCGGCGCTGCGCGTGGCCGGGGTGGACACCACCGGCTCGACGATCTTCGGGCAGCCCGCCGCGCCCCGCCTGATGCGCGGCCTCGGCTCCAGCATCCACCCCCGCAACGTCGCCTACGACCTGTTCGACGAGGTCCACTGGGTCTCCGCCCCCGAGGCGGTGTGGGCGGCGCGTCTCCTGGCCCGCGACCACTACGCCACCGGCGGCTGGAGCGTCGGCGCCGTCGCCCTCGTCGCCCGCTGGCTGGCCCGCACCCTGCCCGCCGAGGAACGGATCGTCGCGGTCTTCCCCGACGGCCCGCAACGCTATGTCGGCACCGTCTTCGACGACACGTACTGCCGGGAGCACGGCCTCCTCGGACACCCGCCCGCGGACGACCCGGAAGAGATCGGTGATCCGGGCGAACGGACCGTGTCCCGCTGGACCCGCTGCACCCGTGTCGTCGACCCGCTCGCCGTCGGCGGCGGTGCGCCGGAACTCGCGAGGGCCGGGCGATGAAGGACCTGTGGCGGCAGACCCGCTCCTTCCCGCCCGCCGTACGGCTGTTGATGGCCAACCAGTTCGCCATCAACCTCGCCTTCTACATGCTCATGCCCTACCTCGCCGCCCACCTGTCCGACGGACTCGGCCTCGCCGCCTGGGCCGTCGGGCTCGTGCTGGGCGTGCGCAACTTCTCCCAGCAGGGCATGTTCCTCATCGGCGGCACGCTCGCAGACCGCCTCGGCTACAAGACCCCCATCATGGCCGGCTGCCTGCTGCGTACCGCGGGCTTCGGCCTGCTCGGCTGGGTCGACAACCTCCCCGCCCTGATCGCCGCCTCCGCCGCAACCGGCTTCGCCGGCGCCCTGTTCAACCCCGCCGTCCGCGCCTACCTCGCCGTCGAGGCGGGCGAACGGCGGGTGGACGCCTTCGCCGCCTTCAACGTTCACTACCAGGCCGGCATGCTGCTCGGCCCACTCGTCGGGCTTGCCCTGCTCGCCGCCGACTTCCGCCTCGTGTGCACGACCGCCGCCGGCATCTTCGCCGTACTCACCGTGCTGCAATGGCGCGCCCTGCCCGTCCGGCGCGGCCACACGGCGGACACGGAGCGGAAGGAGAGCGTGCTCGCGCAGTGGCGGACGGTCGTGTCCAACCGCCCCTTCCTGCTCTTCGCCACCGCCATGATCGGCTCCTACGTGCTCACCTTCCAGGTGTACCTGGCCCTCCCGCTGGCGGCGGCCGACGCCCTGGGGGCGAACGGCACGGCGGTCACCAGCGGGCTCTTCATCGTCTCCGCCGCGGTGGCCGTCGTCGGCCAGCTGCGCCTGACCGGCTGGGCCAAGCAGCGGTGGCGACCCAGTCAGGCGCTGGTGCGGGGACTGGCCGTGATGGGACTGGCCTTCCTGCCGCTCGCGCTCGCCCCGCGCGGCTCCTCGGGGGCCGCGCTGGTCGCGCTGGTGACCGCGGTGGTCCTGCTCGCGGTGGGTTCCGCCGTGGTCTACCCGTTCGAGATGGACACCGTCGTCGCCCTGTCGGGCAACCGCCTGGTCGCCACCTACTACGGGCTCTACAACACCGTCTCCGGCCTGGGCATCACCCTGGGCAACCTCGTCACCGGCGCGCTGTGGGACTTCGCCCAGCGGCACCATGCCCTCTGGGTGACCTGGACGGCCCTGACCGCCACCGGAGTCGTCTGCGCCGCCTCGGTCGCGGCGCTCGCCCGGGCCGGCCGGCTCACCACCCAGGCAGAGCCCGAGCCCGCCGCCGCCTGACGGAAAGGAGGTCGCCGACCCGCGGGTTCACGGTGTCGCCGACCCGCGGGGTCGACTCCCCAGTGACGACAGTGCGGTGGCGACCCGTTCGGCTGCCTCCGGCGGGGTCGAGGCGTGCGGGGAGAGCCTGAGCGAGTCGGTGCGCACGGTCGCGGTGACGCCTTCGGCGTGCAGCGCCTTGGCGACGAGGGACGGATCGTGGTCCGGCAGCGTGAAGGAGAGGACGCCCGCGCGCCGCGCCGGGTCGGCGGGGGAGAGGACGCGGCCGCCGCACGCCTCGACGGCCTCGGTGAGTTCGGCGATCCGTGTGGCGACCGCGGATTCGATCGCGGCGACGGTGTGCCGCTCGACGAGGTCCAGGGCGGCCGCGAACGCGGCGGCCGTCACCGGGCTCAGATTGGTGATCGACCACCGTCCGGCGTCCGGGGCGGGCGGGTGCTCGGCTCCGTCGAAGAGGCCGACGTCCTCGACGCCCGTCCAGCCGGTGAGGACCGGCTCCAGGGATTCCAGGGCGCGGTCGGACAGTGTGGCGAAGCCGGTCGACCATCCGGCGCGCAGCCATTTCTGGCCGCCCGCGACCACCACGTCGGCGGCGTCCCAGGGCAGGGCGGCGACCCCGAACGCCTGGATGGCGTCCACGATCAGCAGCCGGTCGGGCCCGATCGCCTCGCGCAGCGCCGCCAGGTCGGCACGGAACCCGGTGCGGAAGTCCACGGCGCTGACCGACACGGCCACGACGTCGTCGGTCAGCGTGGCGCGGACCAGATCGGGGGTGACTCCGGAGCCGGGTGCGGGGTCGATCCAGCGCGGCGTGGCCCGGCCCAGGTCCGCGGAGCGGCGCCACGGGTAGTGGTTGGCGGGGAAGTCGGTGCGGGGCGCGAGGACCACGCCCTCTCTGATGCCGAGCGCGGCGTGGAACAAGCCGGTGGACGCGTTCGGGAGGAGCACCGTGTGCCGGGCGTCGGTGCCGGCGAGGCGGGCGGCCGTGTCCCGTGCCGTCCCCTCCGCGCGCATCAGGGCGTCCACGGTGGTGTGGTCGGCGCGGGCGGACGCCTCCAGGGCGCGCGCGGTGGCGGTGACGGCGTCGCGGGAGGGCGGCCCGAAGCGCGCGAAGTCCAGGTACCCGGCGGGTGTGTCGAAGTGGGCGGCGTACGACGTGAGCACGGGGCTCGTCCCTCCGGGGTGGTGCGTGCGGATCGAGTGGCGCGGCGGGCGGTGGAGCAGACCTCGCCCGCGCATCCTGTCACAGCGCCGGAGCGTCTGATTCACGGCTGCCGGGGCCCCGCCGCCCTGGTGGTGAGGTGATCCGTGAGCAGGTGGAGACGGCCCGGTGGAGAAGATCACGTCCGTGGTCGCGGTCTTGGCCGGGCGCGCGGCACGCGATACCGTCTGTGCGATATCGACGACGGCACGACGGAAGCCGGTGGGAATCCGGCACGGTCGCGCCACTGTATGCGAACACCCCCGGGGTGTTCGTGAGTCAGACCCGTGGCTGTCGTCCTGTGCACCACCGAGATGGGACGCGAACTCCCAGAGGAGGTTCTGCCATGGCGCAGACCGTCGCTCAGCCGACCGCCACCCCCGCCGTTCCCGCCACGCTGCCGCTGAAGGCGATAGCTCCCTGGGCGGTCTTCTTCGGCGTTCTCATGCTGGTCCTGCTCTACTTCGTCGGCGCCGAGCAGGGCGCCACCTCCGTGTTCAGCGGCACGGACGTCCACGAGTGGGTGCACGACGCCCGCCACCTGCTCGGCTTCCCCTGCCACTGAGGCGAGGGACACCGCCCGCTCATGAACTCCGCAACGGTAAGAAACCTCCTGGTACGGGGCATGCTCGCCGGCCTTGCCGCCGGCGTGCTCGCCCTGGTCGTCGCCTACTTCCTCGGGGAGCCGTTCGTCGACAAGGCGATCGGCCTCGAGGAGGCACACGCCCATTCCCACTCGCACTCCCATGACGAGGTGGAAGTCGTCTCCCGTTCCCTCCAGTCCACGGCCGGTCTCGCCACCGGCGTCCTGGTCTACGGGGTCGCCTTCGGCGGCATCGCCGCGCTCGCCTTCTGCTTCGCGCTGGGCCGCGTGGGCCGCTTCTCCCCGCGGGCGACCGCGCTGCTGCTGTCCGGCTGCGCGCTGCTGGCCGTGTATGTCGTGCCGTTCCTGAAGTACCCGGCCAACCCGCCCGCGGTCGGCCAGGAGGACACCATCGGCAAGCGCACGACCCTGTACTTCCTGATGATGCTGCTCAGCGTCCTCCTCGCGATCGCCGCCACCATCCTGGGCAAGCGCCTCGCGCCCGCGCTGGGCACGTGGTACGCGACGGTGGCCGCGGTGGCCGCCTTCGCCGTGGTGATCGGTCTGGCGTACGCCTTCCTGCCCACCGTCAACGAGGTGCCGGCGGACTTCCCGGCCACCCTGCTGTGGCGGTTCCGGCTCTCCGCCCTGGCCACGCAGACCGTCCTGTGGGGCGGATTCGGTCTGTTCTTCGGCGAGTTGGCCGGGCGACTGCTGAATCCCCGGCCGGCGACGGCCACGACCGGGCGCGCGGTCCCGGCCGCGCACTGACCCCTTCGGCACACGACAGGGCCCTTCGGAGCCGTCCGAGGGCCCTGTCGCGTTCCTCAGGGCGCCGCCAGCGGCTGTCCGAGCCGCAGATTCCAGCGGCCGGCCCGTCCGCTGAACTCCGTTGCCGTCAACGGAGGTACGTCCAGCCGCCAGAAGCCGGCCGCGGGCAGGCCCAGTACATGGACGACCGCGGCCCGTACGACCTCCGGCTCGACCACCGCGAGCGTGCGGCCGTCGGTGTCCCGTGCGCTGTCGAGCCAGTGCCCGACCCGCTCGCACACGTCCCGCACCGACTCCCCGCCGTGCGGCGCGCAGTCGGGGTCGGCGAGCCAGCGGCCCACCGCCTCCGGCTCGGCGGCCATCACCTCCTCCAGGGTCCGGCCCCGCCACCGGCCCGCGTCCAGACCGGCCAACTCCCTTACCGCCACGCCGTCGAGGCCGAGCGCCGACGCCGTCTCCCGGCAGCGCGCGCTCGGGGACAGGAGCACGCGGGCGGCCGCGGGCAGCGACCCGGCGGCCGAACGGGCCCTGGTCGTCCCGCCGTCGTCGATCGAGTCGCCGTCGTCGAACCGGGCCTGCCGCAGCGACGGGCTCGTCGCGGGCGAGACGAGAGTGACTCGGCTGGTCAACTTCACTCCTACCGCGTGGTGTTGACGGCGGTGCCCGCGGCGCGGATCGCCTCGACCTCGTCGGGCGGCGCGGAATCGTCGGTGATGAGGGTGTGCAGCCGTGAGACCGGTGCGACGAAGGCGTGCGCCGTACGGGACAGTTTGGTGCCGTCGGCCACGGCGAGCACGCGCCGGGCGGAGTCGATCGCGGCCCGCTTCACCGCCGCGTCGTCCAAGTCGTAGGCGGTCAGGCCCTGTTGTGCGGTCAGCCCGCAGCAGCCGATGACGGCGGTGTCGAAGCGCAGAGCCGCCAGCGAGGCCAGCGTCAGGGGGCCGGTGAGGGCCCCTTCGCCCGGACGCGGCCGGCCGCCGGGCACGAGGAGGGTGGTCTGCCCGGGGCTGTCGGCGAGCGCGTCGACGGCCTGGAGCGACAGCGGCATCACGGTCACCCGCCGGCCGCGCAATGCCCTGGCCACTTCCAGGCAGGTGGTGCCGCTGTCGAGGACGACCGTCTCCCCGTCGGCGATCAGCGCGGCCGTGTCCGCGGCGATGCGCTGCTTGATCCGCGTGCCCTCCTGCGCGCGCAGGGGGAAGGGGGGCTCCTCGCCGCGCAGCAGCAGGCTCCGGGCGCCGCCCCGGAAGCGTTCCAGCACACCTTGGGCCGCCAGGGTCTCCAGGTCGCGACGGATGGTCATCTCCGAGGCCCCGGTGAGTTCGGCCAACTGGCCGACGCCGAGGCTGCCCGCCTCGCGCACCGCGTCCGTGATCTGCCTCAGGCGGCCCGTGTTCCCCATGCGCCGATTGAACACCATGCACCCGCAAACAGGAACACTGTGAGAACTGGCGCTTTTCAAACAAGGTTCATGTTCGATACGTTCGCTCCATGGAGCGAACACTTCGCGCGGCGCGTCTGGCGACGTTCACGTACTTCATCCTCAACGGGACCCTGCTGGGGATGTGGATCGTGCAGATCCCGCCCATCGAGCACCGCGTCGGCGTCAGCCACGCCGTCCTGGGCGGCTTCCTGCTCCTGCTCGGGGCGGGCGCCTTCGTGGGGATGCAGCTGGCCGGCCCGGTCGCCGACCGCCTCGGCACCCGGATGGTCGTGCCCGCCTCCGGCGTCCTGTGCAGTGCCGCCCTCGCGCTGCCCGGACTGGCCTCCGAGCCGTGGATGCTCGCCGGAGCCCTGATCGTGCTCGGATTCGGCAACGGCTGCCTGGACGTGAGTATGAACGCCCACGCCGTCCAGGTCGAGAAGGCGTACGGACGCCCGGTGATGTCCGCGTTCCACGCCACGTTCTCCGTCGGCGGCGTGGTGGCCGCCCTCGCCGGTGCCGCCGTCGCGAGCGCGGGCTGGACCCCGGCGGCGACGCTCGGCACGGCGGCCGTACTGGGAGCGGTGGTCTCCGTGTGCGCCGCCCCGGGCCTGCTGCCCACCGCCGCGGGACCGGTCGCGGATGCCGGGACCGAGTCCGGCGGACCGGCCGGGCAGACGGCCCCGGCTCGTACCCGTATCTGGATCCTGGCCGTCCTCGCGCTGATGGTCATGCTGTGCGAGGGGGTCGCCAACGACTGGAGCGTGCTGCACCTGCGTACTGTCCTCGGCGCCTCCGACAGCACGGCGGCCTTCGCCTACGGCGCGTTCGCCGCGACGATGACCATTGGCCGCCTGCTCGCCGACCGTGTCTCGGCCCGCTTCGGCCCTGCCGCGATCCTGCGTTACGGCGCCTCGGTCGCTGCCGTCGGCATGGCGGCGGCCGCCCTGTCGCCCTGGATTCCGCTCGCCCTGGCCGGCTGGGCGCTCTTCGGCGCCGGGCTCTCCGGCTGCGTCCCCCAGCTCTTCAGCGCCGCCGGTCACGCCGACGCCGATGCCGCCGGCGCCAACGTCTCCAAGGTCGCCGGACTCGGTTACCTCGGCATGCTCGCGGGACCGGCCGTCATCGGCTGGCTCACCCGCCTGGTCCCGCTGAACCTGACCTTCTTCCTCCCCGTGGCCTGCTGCGTGGTCGCGGCCGCGACGGCGGGAGTGCTGCGGCAGCGGGGGAGCACGGTCGCGGGCCGGGGGCCCGTCCCCGAGGCGGGGCCTGCGGCCGCGTCACCCCTCCGGGGTGAGCGTGGTGCCGCCGAGGGTCGAGGCGCGGGCCACTAGGGAGGGGCGCAGCCGGCGGGAGCGGCCCGGCTTGCCGTTCAGCATGTTGACCAGCGTCGTCGCCGCCACTTCCCCCATCCGGTACATCGGGGAGCTCACGGAGGTCAGGGACACCGGGAGGGCCGCCGCCAGCGGGACGTCGTTGTAGCCCACGATCGCCACGTCCCGGCCCACCGTGAGGCCCGCGTCCCGGACCGCCGCCATCACGCCGATCGCCGCGAAGTCGTTGACCGCGAAGACGGCGGTGGGCCGCGGCAGCAGGGCCAGCAGCCGCTCGGCCGCCGCCCGGCCGCCGGGCACGTCGAAGCGGGACCGCACGACGTGGCTCTCGGGCACCGGCAGGCCCGCCTCGGCGCACGCGTCGAGGAAGCCCTGGGTGCGCTCCGCGCCGGTGCTGGCGTAGGGCTCTCCGGCCACCACCGCGACCCGCCGGTGGCCCAGTTCCAGCAGGTGCTCCGCGGCCAGCCGGCCGCCGAGGACGTCGTCGGTGGTCACCGAGATCCGGCCCGGCAGCCGGCGCGAGACCAGCACCAACGGGATGTGCTGGCGGGCCAGTTCGGCGACGAGGTCGGAGTCGGAACGGGCGTCGCCGAGCACCAGGCCGTCGACGCGCCGGGCCAGCAGCGCGTCGGCCCGGCGCCGTTGCAGCTCCGGGTCGTCGCCCGTGTTGGCGACCACCGTGTGGTAACCGGCGGCCGCCGCGGCCGCGTCGATGCCCTCGTAGATCGTGGCGAGCACGATGTCGGTCAGCCTCGGGACGAGCACGCCCAGCATCCGGGAGCGGCCGGTGCGCAGGGCCGCCCCGGCCGGGTCCCGCTGGTAGCCGAGTTCCTCGGCGAGCGCCCGGATCAGTGTGGCGGTGTCGGTGGCCACCCCGCCCCGTACGCTCTCGTCCGGGCTCAGCGCCCGGGACACCGTGGAGACGTGGACCCCCGCCTGCCGGGCTATCTGGGCGAGTGTGACCGGGGCACGACCGGTGTGTGTGCCGGCCCCCGTCCGCGCTCCCTGGCGATCCACGCTCGCTGCCCCTCTTTTCGGTTCTTCTCGGTTCGTCTCGGTGCTTCTCAGTGCTTCTGACGGGCTTCGGGCTCCGCCGGACTCCTGTCGGAACCCGTAGGCGCCCCCGCGCCGCGCCCTTGAGCTTCGCACATCCCCGAACCCTCCGGCCAGACAAGTGTGCGGCCACCCATTGACCGGACGCAATCGTTTGCATAGCCTCTCCGCAATCGATTGCGGAGAGAGGGTCCATGCGTCGTATCCAGGTCGTGGCAACCGGCGGCACCATCGCGAGCCGGTCCGGGGCGGAGGGCCGCCGGGCGACCGTGCTCGCGGAAGAACTGGTCGCGTCGGTCGGTCCGCTGCCGGACGGCGCGGAGGTGAGCGTGCGGGACGTGGTCACCCGGGGCAGCTACGCCTTCGACACCGCCGACCTGTTGTCGCTGGCCCGCGAGGTGCGCGGCACACTGCGCGACGGCGCCGACGGGGTGGTGATGACGCACGGCACCGACACCATGGAGGAGACCGCCTTCCTGCTCGACCTGGCGTTCGACGACCCGCGGCCGATCGTGCTGACCGGCGCGCAGCGCCCGTTCGACGACCGCGCCGCCGACGGCCCGGGCAACCTGGGCGACGCCCTCGCCGTGGCCGCCGACGACGCCGCCCGCGGGCACGGCCCGCTGCTGGTCTTCGACGGCTTCGCCTTCCCCGCCCGCGGGGTCCGCAAGAGCGACACCATGTCGGCGCACGCCTTCACCGCGCCCGGGCGCGGACCGGCGCTCCGCGTGGTGGGCCGGCGCGTGGTCCCGCTGTGGCAGCCGAGACCCAGCCCGCGGCTGCCCTTCGACCTCGACCTGCCCCGGCTGCCCCGGGTGGACGTGGTGCCGGCCTACCCCGGTGCGGACGGGCTGTTCGTCCGGGCGAGCCTGGCCGCGGGCGCCGCCGGGGTCGTGGTGGCGGCGGTCGGCGCGGGCAACGCCGGGCCGGAGCTGGTGGAGGCGGTCGCCGAGGCCGTGGCGGCGGGCCACCCGGTACTCATCTGCTCACGGGTGCACTCCGGCCCGGTCGAACCCCTCTACGCGGGCGGCGGCGCCGAACTGCAAAGGGTCGGCGCGATCTTCGCCGGCGACCTCAGCCCCTGGCAGGCCCGGCTGCTGCTGGCCGCCGCGAGCGCCGTACCCGGCCGGTCGCCGGACGCCCTCGTCCGCGCCTGGCTCGCCGGCCGGGACCCGTCGTCCGACACCGGCTCCTGACCGCCTTCCGACCGCCTGACTTCCCGGCTCCCCGACCCGTCCCGACGGCCTGACTCCCCGACTCCCGATCCGTCCCGGCTTCCTGACCGATCCCGGTCGTCCCACCCCCCCACAGCAACCAACCCCATCAAGAGCCCACCCACAGCAACCCCATCAAGAACAAGGAGATGTCGATGACCAAGGAAATCCTCGTCGGCTTCGGTGTGGACGTAGACGCCGTAGGCGGCTGGCTCGGCTCCTACGGGGGCGAGGACTCGCCCGACGACATCTCCCGCGGGCTGTTCGCGGGCGAGGTCGGCGTGCCGCGCCTGCTGGAGCTGTTCCGGCGCCGCGGCCTGACCCAGACGTTCTTCTGGCCCGGCCACTCCGTCGAGACCTTCCCGGAGGAGTTCGACGCCTGTGTCGCCGCCGGCCACGAGATCGGCGTGCACGGTTACAGCCACGAGAACCCGATCGCCATGAGCCGCGAGCAGGAGTCAGCGGTCCTGGACCGCTGCATCGAGCTGATCGAGACCCGCTCCGGCCGCCGTCCGACCGGATATGTGGCCCCCTGGTGGGAGTTCAGCCCGGTCACCAACGAACTGCTCCTCGAGCGGGGGATCAAGTACGACCACTCCCTGATGCACCGGGACTTCGAGCCGTACTACGTGCGGGTCGGCGACTCCTGGACGAAGATCGACTACAGCGCCCCGGCCGAGACCTGGATGAAGCCGCTGGTGCGCGGGCGGGAGACGGACCTCATCGAGATCCCGGCGAACTGGTACCTCGACGACCTGCCTCCGATGATGTTCATCAAGGCCAGCCCGAACAGCCACGGCTTCGTCAACCCCCGTGACATCGAGCAGATGTGGCGCGACCAGTTCGACTGGGTGCACCGGGAGATGGACCACGCCGCCTTCACCATGACCATCCACCCCGACGTGGCCGGCCGCCCGCAGGTGCTGCTGATGCTGGAGCGGCTGATCGACCACATCAACTCCCACGAAGGCGTCCGCTGGGTGACCTTCGACCAGATCGCGGACGACTTCGCCGCCCGCAACCCGCGTCAGAAGGGCGACAGCAGATGACCACCGCGCAGGAGCAGCAGACCGTCCACGAAAGAGACTGGCCGCGCGGCGGCGCGCCCTCGGACGAGGTCCTCTTCAAGGGGCCTCCGACGCTCAGCCGGCGCACCATCACGACCACCACCGTGGTGTGCTTCCTGGCCTGGGTCTTCTCGGTCTACGACTTCGTGCTCTTCGGCACCCTCCTGCCGAAGATATCCGACACCTTCGGCTGGTCCACCGGGCAGGCCACGGCCATCGCGACCGGGGTGACAGTCGGCACCTTCGTCGTCTCGCTGCTGGTCGGGCCGATGCTGGACCGGTGGGGCCGCAAGCCCAGCCTGATCGTCACCACGGCGGGCGCGGCGCTCTCCTCCGGCTTCACCGCCCTGGTCGGCGGCGCCGCCTCCCTCATTGGTGTCCGGGCCATCTCCGGCCTCGGCTACTCCGAGGAGGTCGTCAACAGCGTCTATCTCAACGAGATGTACGGCAAGAGCCGGCGCCGCGGCTTCATGTTCAGCCTGGTGCAGAGCGGTTGGCCGGTCGGCGCCCTGCTGGCGTCGGCGTTCGCCGCCGTGCTGCTGCCGGTGATGAGCTGGCGCTGGATCTTCCTCCTCGCCACCTTCCCGGTGGTGGTCATCCTTGTCGCCGGGTCCAGGCTCCGTGAGTCGCCCTCCTTCGTCGCCCTGAAGCGGACGCGGGAGCTGCGCAAGGAGGGCCGCGAGGCCGACGCGGCCCGGCTGGCGGAGCTCTACAGCCTGGACATCAGCCGCGACAACGAGTCGGGCCTGCGCCAGCTCCTCGCCCCGGACCTGCGCCGGCACACCCTGTGCCTCTCCGGAGCGTGGTTGTTCAACTGGATGGGCATCCAGGTCTTCTCGGTACTGGGCACCACCGTGCTCACCGACGGCAAGGGCGTCTCGTTCTCCAGCGCGCTGGTCGTGCTGATCCTGGCCAACCTCGCCGGATTCCTCGGCTACCTCTTCCACGGATACCTCGGCGACCGGATCGGCCGGCGCACGACCATCATCGTCGGCTGGAGCATCGGCGGCGTCGTGATGACGGCGATGCTCTTCGGGCCCGACAGCAGCGCGTACGTCATCCCGATGTACGCCCTGGGGCTCTTCTTCCTCCTCGGCCCGTACTCCGCCATGGTGTTCTACATGGGCGAGTCCTTCCCGGCCCGGGTGCGGGGGATCGGCTCCAACACCGCCCATGTGATGGGCCCCGTGGGCGCGATCGTCGGCTCGGCGCTGCTCAGCGCCATTATCGGGATCGGCGCGAGCGCCACCATGGCCGCGTTCCTCGCGGGCGCCCTGGGGATGTTCATCTCCGGCGTCCTGATGCTCGGTGCGCGCAACGTCAGCCAGGAACCCGACGAGGAGTCCGCCTCCGCGGCCGCGGCGCCCGCGGCCTGAGCAGCCCCTCTTCCCCCGTCCCCCTCGCATCCCGGTGCGTGGCGGCCCGCACCCGCCACGCACCGGGAACCCCACGAAAGGCAGGACATGTCCTCCCACGAGCACACCGCACCCGCCCGCGACGACGGACTGGCCGGAAAGGTGGCCGTCATCACCGGCGGCGCGAGCGGCATCGGCCGCGCCCTGGCCGTCGCGTACGCGCGCGCCGGGGCCGACAGCGTCGTCGGTTACTACCCCAAGGACCCGCACAGCGCGGAGGAGACCATACGGCTGGTCGAGGCCGCCGGCGGGCGGTGCACCGCGGTCGCGGTCGACGTCCGGGACAGCGGGCAGGTCGACGCCCTGGCCCGGTCCGCCGTGGAGACGTACGGGCGGCTGGACATCGCCGTCGCCGGAGCCGGTGTGCTGCGCCGGGCCGCCCTGGCGGAACTCGACGACGACGCCTGGAACGACATGCTCTCGGTCGACCTGACCGGCGTGCTGCGCACCTTCCGCTCCGCCGCCGCGGTGATGACCGGCCCCGGTGCCATGGTGGCGGTCTCCTCCATCGCCGGCGGGGTGTACGGCTGGGACGACCACGCCCACTACGCCGCCGCCAAGAGCGGGGTGCTGGGGCTGTGCCGGTCGCTGGCGACCGAACTCGCCCCGCGCGGCATCCGCGTCAACACCGTCATCCCCGGGCTGATCGAGACCCCGCAGTCGCTCGACGAGGCCAACTCGCTGGGCCGCGCCGGGCTGGAGCGGGCGGGCCGGAGCATCCCGGCGGGCCGGGTGGGCCACGCCGACGAGGTCGCCCGCGCGATCCGCTTCCTCACCAGCGACGACGCCGCGTACATCACCGGGCAGGAGCTCGTCGTGGACGGCGGTCTGACGGTCCGGTGGCCGGAGTGACGGCGCGGCGGCAGCACACGGAACAACGCGGAAAGGCGAACGGCATGGGAGTCCTCCAGGATCAGGTCGCCCTGGTGACCGGCGCGGCGAGCGGCATCGGCACGGCCATCGCCGACGCCTACGCGGCCGAGGGCGCGCGGCTCTTCCTGGCCGACCGCGACGCCGACCGGCTCGCCGCCCTGGCCGAGCGCTACGCGCGGCAGGGCACGAGGACGGCCACCGCGGTCGTCGACGTGGCCGACGCGGAGCAGACCCGGCAGATGGTGGAGAGCTGTGTGGCCGCCCTGGGCGTGCCCGACGTCCTGGTCAACTCCGCGGGGATCCTCACCGAGGTCCCGCTGGTCGAGATGGACGTCGAGACCTGGGACGAGATGATCGCGATCGATCTGCGCAGCGTGTTCCTGTGCTGCCGGTGGACGGTCCCGCACATGGTCGCCCGCGGCAGCGGACGGGTCGTCAACATCGCCAGCCAGCTGGGCATCAAGGGGGGCGAGGGCCTGGTGCACTACTCGGCGGCCAAGGCCGGCGTCATCGGACTGACCAAGGCCCTCGCCCGTGAGGTCGCCCCGCACGGGGTGCTGGTCAACGCGATCGCACCGGGCCCGGTGTTCACCCCGCTGGTGGAGGGGATCAGCGAGGACTGGAAGCAGGCCAAGCAGGCCGAGCTGCCCCTCGGCCGGTTCGGGGTCCCGGCGGAGGTCGCCCCCACCGCCGTGCTGCTGGCCAGTGATCCGGGCGGGAACCTCTACGTGGGGCAGACTCTCGGACCCAACAGCGGCGACATCATGCCCTGATGCCCATGCCCATGCCCGTGCCCTGATGCCCTGATGCCCTGACAGGAGGGAGCCACGATGTGCGGAGCCTGCGGAGCGGGCCGTTCCGTACCGCGCTGGGAGGACGTCCTGGCCCCGCCCGGCCGTGCCGTCCTGGCCGCCCGCGCGGCGCGGACCGAACGGCTCCTGGGGCCCGGACCGGGACTGCGGGTCCGGGCCTGGCTGTCCGCGGGATACCTGCTCGGCGACCGGGTCGGCCGGACCGTGCACGCGGCGGACCTGGACACGCTGTGGCGGGCGGCCGCCGAGCGCGGTGCGCGGCCGGCGGGCCGGCTGTCGTTGCGGGGCCCGGCCGCCACCGTGCCCGTCGAGGTGCCGGGCGGCTGGGACCCGGCCACGGTCGCGGTGTGGTGCGCCGCCGTGGCCCGGACCGAACCGGACGCCTCGCTGGAGATCACCCTCCCGGACCCTGCCGGGGCGCGCACCGTGCTGGTGGAGATCGGGTCCGGCGCCGTACGGGCCAGGGTCCTTGAGGCCGCCTCGGACGGCCCGGAGCACGGGGGCGCGATCCTGGTCCGCGGAGTCGGCGCGGCCGGTGCGGCCCGCCACCTGACGGGCTGTCACCTTCCGGTGCGTGCGCCCGAGGACCCGGGCGGGCCGTAGCAAGCGGGTCGGTGTCCTCGAAACTTTCGAAGACGTCGGCCCTCAAGTTGATCTAGAGCATCGGCGTCTCGTCGGGCGCGCTTGGACGGTTCCGGCGACTGCTGCCCTGAGCAGGTAAAACATCCCTCCGCGCGGTTTCGGGTCCGAGCGAACGTTTCGAAATTCCGACCGAAACTGTTGACACCCGACGGGCCCGGCTCAACACTTCTCACCGCTGCGTCACCTCCTGGCAGCCGGCCGTTCCGTGAGGTCCTGTCGTGCTGCCCGCCCCCCACCACCCTCACGAGGAGGAAGCACGGACATGAACACGCTCTTCCAGGAGAGCGGCCGCGGACGCGGTCGCTTCACGTGGTTCATCAGGAGTCTCTGCACCGCCGCCCTGGTTGTCATGGCCGCGATGACACTGCCGGGCACCGCCAGCGCCGACACGGTCGTCACCTCGAACCAGACCGGCACCAACAACGGCTACTACTACTCGTTCTGGACCGACAGCCAGGGCACCGTCTCCATGAACATGGGGTCCGGCGGCAACTACAGCACCTCATGGAGCAACACCGGCAACTTCGTCGCCGGCAAGGGCTGGAGCACCGGCGGACGCAGGAGCGTGAACTACTCGGGCAGCTTCAACCCGTCCGGCAACGCCTACCTCGCCCTCTACGGGTGGACGACCAACCCGCTCGTCGAGTACTACGTCGTCGACAACTGGGGCACCTACCGGCCCACCGGAACGTACATGGGCACCGTCACCAGCGACGGCGGCACGTACGACATCTACAAGACGACGCGGGTCAACGCCCCCTCCATCGAGGGCACCCGGACCTTCGACCAGTACTGGAGCGTCCGCCAGTCGAAGAAGACCGGTGGAACCATCACCACCGGCAACCACTTCGACGCCTGGGCCGGCAAGGGAATGAAGCTGGGCACCTTCAACTACATGATCATGGCGACCGAGGGTTACCAGAGCAGCGGCAACTCCAACATCACCGTGGGCGACGCCGGTTCCGGCGGTGGCGGTGGCGGTGGCGGCGGTGGCACCGGTGGGTGTACCGCGACGCTGTCGGCGGGTCAGCAGTGGAGTGACCGGTACAACCTGAATGTGTCGGTGAGCGGTTCCAGCAACTGGACGGTGACGATGAACGTTCCGTCGCCGGAGAAGATCATCGCGACCTGGAACATCAGCGCGAGTTATCCGAGTTCGCAGGTGCTGGTGGCCAAGCCCAACGGCAACGGCAACAACTGGGGCGTGACCGTACAGACCAACGGCACCTGGACCTGGCCGACGGTCTCCTGCAGCGCGAGCTGACCCCGCCGCCCCCGAAGACCTCCTTCAGAAAGGTCCCAAGCCGCATGAGAAACAGACCACTTGCGTCACTGCGGTCCCTGTTCGCGGGACTGGCCGTCACGGCGCTGGCCGTGGCGGGCTCCCTGACCGTCGACGCCACTCCGTCGTACGCGGCCACCTGCAACGGGTACGTCGGACTCACCTTCGACGACGGCCCGTCCAACGGCACCCCGGCCCTGCTCAACGCGCTGAAGCAGAACGGGCTGCGGGCCACGATGTTCAACGAGGGCCAGTTCGCCGCCTCCTACCCGGCCCAGGTACGGGCCCAGGTCGACGCCGGCATGTGGGTCGGCAACCACAGCTACACCCACCCGCACCTGATCCAGCAGAGCCAGTCGCAGATCGACTCGGAACTCTCCCGGACCCAGCAGGCCATCGCCGCCGCGGGCGGTGGCACGCCGAAGCTGTTCCGGCCGCCCTACGGCGAGACCAACTCGACGCTGAAGTCGGTCGAGGCCAAGTACGGCCTGACCGAGATCATCTGGGACGTCGACTCGCAGGACTGGAACGGCGCGAGCACCGACGCGATCGTGCAGGCCGTCTCCCGGCTCGGCAACGGCCAGATCATCCTCATGCACGAGTGGCCCGCCAACACGCTCGCTGCGATTCCGCGCATCGCGCAGACGCTGGCCTCCAAGGGCCTGTGCTCCGGCATGATCTCCCCGCAGACCGGCCGCGCCGTGGCCCCCGACGGAGGCGGTTCCGGCGGTGGCGGTGGTGGCACCGGTGGGTGTACCGCGACGCTGTCGGCGGGTCAGCAGTGGAGTGACCGGTACAACCTGAATGTGTCGGTGAGCGGTTCCAGCAACTGGACGGTGACGATGAACGTTCCGTCGCCGGAGAAGATCATCGCGACCTGGAACATCAGCGCGACTTATCCGAGTTCGCAGGTGCTGGTGGCCAAGCCCAACGGCAACGGCAACAACTGGGGCGTGACCGTACAGACCAACGGCACCTGGACCTGGCCGACCGTCTCCTGCAGTACGAGTTAGTCGTCCGGTGGCGCGGCGGACCACGGCCGCCGTGCCACCGGCGGTTCGCGGCCGGCGCGAGCGCGCGCGGGGGCCACCGGAAGCGGGCCTCCGCGCGCTCACCCCTTCTTGGGCGCCGTCAGCGAGACGTCCTGGCTCGACAGCGTCTGCGGGGTGGCCGTGAACGCGCGCAGACGGACGCGGGCATGGGGGCCGGGGACGGTGAACCCGCCACGGGGCGCCCGTAGTTCGACGCGGGCGGTGGAGTGCGCCGGGATCGTGGCCGGACCTTTCGCCAGCGACCAGAACCTGCCCATGCCCTTGCCCGTGGTGAGGATGAAGTGGGGCGTGAGGGGATCACCGCCGGTGTTGGTGAGCTGGAGGGCCAGCCGGGAGACGTGCGTGGCGGAGGACCGCTGCACCGCCGTGACGCGCATGGCCAGCGGTGGCCTGCCCGTCACCGCCACGGCCGCGCTGACCAGCGCGGGGAGGACCAGGAGCCCGGCCGCCGCGATCCGGGCCGGGCGCCGGTGCGGCCCCGACAGCGGGCGCGGCCGGGGCTGCCAGGCCCGCGCGAACTCGGAGGCCGGTGCGGTGACGGCGGCGGTGAGCCACAGCGGCGTCATCATCAGGTAGTAGCCGTCCTGGGAGCGTGTCGCCAGGAAGAAGGCGCACCAGGGCAGGACGGTCGCCGCCGGGCCCAGCCGCCGTACGAAGAGCACGAACACGGCCAGCAGGGCCACGGCGAGAAGCACACTGGCACGCGAGTACCAGTCCAGGCGGTCGCTGCCGTCGGTGAAGTACAGGGACACGTCCACCAGGCCCTGCCCGTGCAGCACCGCGCCCTGGGTCAGCGGCAGCGCGATGCCGCGCAGCCACTCGCCCGGCTCGCTCGCGATGAAGTACGTGTTGATCAGCAGCCATGTGGTGACGGCGGCCCCGAGCAGCCGGAGCACCACCGACAGGGCCTGCCGGCGGCCCAGTTCGCCGCGGCGCACCGCGTAGATCCCGGCGAGCAGGAACGGCGTCACGAACCAGGGGAGTTGCTGCGCCGCGCACGCCGCGCCCAGGCACGCGGCCCGGGCCAGTCCGGCCGCGCCGAGGCGTCCGCCCTGCCCGATCCGCGGCCAGCGCACCACCACCGGGATCAGCAGCGCCAGGGCGAGGACGGCCGGATAGCCGAGGCGCCCGTAACCCGGCAGGAGGCCGAAGCCCAGGCACACCATGGTGGCCGCCGGGCGCCACCGCGGCGGCAGCATCCGCCACAGCACCACCGTGCCGGCGATCAGCGCGCCCGTGCTCACCGCCGTCGCGGGGGCGCCGCCGTGCCCGAGCCACAGCAGGGGCGCGGTCAGCAGCACCGCCAGCGGGGGGTAGCCGTAGGTGTAGTCGTAGCCGCCGTCCACGGTGGGCGTGAGCGACACGGGGCCGTGGAAGAGCCAGGGCCACGGCTGCCCGTACACCGTGTGTCCGGCGACCAGTTCCCTCGCCGCCTGCGCGGTGAGGACCGCTTCGTCGCGGCCCGCGTGGTTCATGAGCCACGTGCACACGGTGAGCGTCACGGCGGTCAGCAGCACGCACAGGTCCACGCGGGCCAGGGACCTCGTGCGGCGGACCACCAGGGTCAGCACCGCGCAGACCAGGATCGAGGCGTAGCACAGGCAGATGGCGCCGGCGACGGGGAGCAGACGGGACGCGGCCTGCGTCCACACCGCCCGGGTACCGATGAAGAGACTCACGACGGCCAGCAGCGTCAGGACGCGATGCCACTGGGCCGGCGGTTCCGGGGCGGACACCGCCGACAGTGTCCGCCGACCGGGTGCCACCAGCTGTTGTTCTGCCAAGTGCACGACACCCGAACCTAATCGGATCCGGTGAGCGGAGCGCGGCGGGGCGGTGAAGAGTCCGGTGTGAGCGCGGTAAGAAGCCACTTTCGGGTGGGAACCGGTCAACCCGCGCGTGACGGCCGATCGATGTGCGTTGAGATGATGTCCCTTTCGGACACTCTCGTGACCTCCTGTCGCGCACCGTGTCGCTGTTGGGCCGAAAGGGTGACGTCGCGTAAGAATTGGCTGGTGCAGGTGAGGCAAGCGAGTCAGGGCAGGGGGAGCCGGTGAGCAGTCGCGACGTCACCGATGAGCAGTGGGAGGGGCTCGCCCAGGTCGTTCCGCTGCGCGGCCGCGACGCCTGGCCGTCCGCGGTGAACCACCGCGTGCCACCGGAGGCGACGACGGAGGCACGCCGCCGCTTCGTCGTCCTGCGGGTCAACGTGTTCGCGGACGCCCGGGACGTCGCCGAGACCCTGATGGCGGGCGTCCCGGTGCTCCTCGACCTGACCGGTGCCGAGGGCGAGGTCGCCAAACGGGTCCTGGACTTCAGTACCGGTGTCGTCTTCGGGCTGGGCAGCGGGATGCACCGCGTCGACCGCAACGTGTTCCTGCTCACGCCGCCCGGCACCGAGGTGAGCGGACTCATGCCGGGCGCGGCCGTTCCGGGCGGGTGAGCCCGGGGGCCGTACCCGTGAGCCCGGGGGTCGCGCCGTGATCCGGGGCCGCGCCGGTGGGGGAGCGGCGGGTGGTAGACCTGGTGGTGTGACTGAGGAATCCGAGCATCCGGATCTGGCCGGGTTGCAGCGGCGGTTGGCGGAGTTCGCCGCGGCGCGCGACTGGCAGCCGTACCACACGCCGAAGAACCTGGTCGCCGCGCTCAGCGTGGAGGCGTCCGAACTGGTCGAGATCTTCCAGCGGCTGACCCCGGAGGAGTCGGCCGGCGTCATGGCGGACCCCGGGACCGCGCACCGTGTGCGCGACGAGGTCGCGGACGTCCTCGCGTATCTGCTGCAACTGTGCGAGGTGCTCGGCGTCGATCCGCTGGCGGCGCTGGCGGCGAAGATCGACCGGAACGAGCGGCGGTTTCCGGTGCCGGGGGAGCCGGAGGAACCGGCGGCGGAGCCAGGGGAAGGGACGGAGCCGGACGAGCCGGACGAGCCGGGCGCGCCGGGGGCGTGAAGGGGGAAGCCCATCGTCCGTTGTCACTCTCCGGAATCGTTCATCCGACCGAAACCGATTTGTTGTCCGCAGATTTCCGGCTTCCTCTGGCTTTTCATCCCAGGCGCCTTCACTCTGGGTAGTGAACAAGGGTGTTCGGGCGGACGTGCGAACAGCACGTCGGGACAGACAGGGGCAGCGCATGGACGCGGTGCGGCTCATCCTGGCGAGCAGGCGTGCCCTGGCGGGGAGCGACGAGGCCCCCGCCATCCTGACCGAGGTCTGGCAGGCGCAGGCCCTGGCGCAGGCGATCGGCAGCCGCCTCGCCGTCTCCGGGCCACCCGAACTACGGGGCGAGGCGCTGGGCTTGACCGAACTGGCGGGCCGGGGCTGCGGGGTCCTCGACGCGCCGGACCTCGATCCGGAGGACTTACGGGCGGCCCTGCTCACCGAACTGGACGACGCCCGGCAGGCGTTGCTGTGCCTGGACGCCCTGCTCGGCGAGGCCGGCATCGCGCTCGTCGGCGTCGCGAGCTCGGCCGCCGACGAGGCCACGTACTGGCAGTGCATGGAGGCGATCGACGCGGCGGACGAGGCCCGGGACAGGGTCCGCGAGATGGTGCGGAAACTGGCCGCGCGGGAGGAGGCGCCGCCGGAGCGGGAGGCGATTTGACCCGACCAAGGGCGGGAAGGCGGCGGGACCCGGTGAGGCCCGTGCGCCGGTGGGCCCGCCGGCGTGCAGGATGGGAAGCATGGATCTTCGCATCTTCACCGAGCCCCAGCAGGGGGCGACCTACGACACTTTGCTCACCGTGGCGAAGGCCACCGAGGACCTGGGGTTCGACGCCTTCTTCCGCTCCGACCACTTCCTCCACATGGGCGACGTGGACGGCCTGCCCGGACCCACCGACGCCTGGATCACCCTCGCCGGACTCGCCCGCGAGACCAAGCGCATCCGGCTCGGCACGCTGATGACGGCCGCCACCTTCCGGCTGCCCGGCGTGCTCGCCGTCCAGGTCGCCCAGGTGGACCGGATGTCCGGCGGCCGGGTCGAACTGGGCCTGGGGGCTGGCTGGTTCGCGGAGGAGCACAAGGCGTACGGCATCCCCTTCCCGAAGGAGAAGTTCGGCCGCCTGGAGGAGCAGCTGGCCATCGTGACGGGGATGTGGGCGACCGAGGCCGGCAAGACCTTCGACTTCCGCGGGACGTACTACGAGCTCACTGGTTCGCCCGCGCTGCCGAAGCCCGCGCAGGCGAAGATCCCGGTGCTCGTCGGCGGGCTCGGAGCGACCCGCACGCCGCGCCTCGCCGCCCAGTACGCCGAGGAGTTCAACGTCCCGTTCGCCTCCATCGAGGACAGCGAGCGGCAGTTCGGCCGGGTCCGGGCCGCCGTGGAGGCGGCCGGCCGGCGCCCCGACGACCTGACGTACTCCAACGCCCTCGTCGTCTGCGTCGGCCGGGACGACCAGGAGGTCGCCCGCCGTGCCGCCGCGATCGGACGTGAGGTCGACGAACTGAAGGCCAACGGACTGGCCGGCTCACCGGCCGAGGTCGTCGACAAGATCGGCCGCTACGCCGCGATCGGCGCCGGCCGGATCTACCTCCAGATCCTCGACCTGTCCGACCTGGACCACCTGGAACTGATCTCCACCCAGGTGCAGTCGCAGCTCTCCTAGGCCCTGTCGTCACATTCCCGCCTGCCGCGCGGCGTCTGGCACGTCTTCCCCCAAGCTCTTCGAGCAGGGGGACCCCCAGCCGCGTTGCCGAACCGCCCACGTGGCTCCGCCACGAGGGCGCTCCGGCGCCTTGCGCTCGCACGGACCAGACGCCGCGCGGCCCGCCCGTCGGGCGGGCGACGGGAATGTGACCACAGGACCTAGCGGCCTGGGCGGGCCGGGCGTCACACCCACGGCTCGCCCTCCCGCAGGCACACCACCGAGGCGCTCAGCGCGGCCTCCTGCAGCGCGGTGAGGGTCCGGGCCCCGGCGGCGAGCTGTGTGCCGGGCAGATCGGCAGGGGCGAACCAGCCGTGCCGGTCGTGCTCGGCGCTGAGCCGAACGGTCGTGTGCGAGCCGCCGGGGAGCCTGCCGCCGTAGAAGAAGCAGTCCAGGACCGGGCCGGTGCCCAGCACGTCCACGCGGTGGTCCATGCCGATCAGCCGGGGCACGGGCCCGAGTTCGATGCCCGTCTCCTCGCGCATCTCCCGCCGGGCCGCCGTCCAGGGGTCCTCGCCGTGGTCCAGCATCCCGCCGGGCAGCCACCAACCGCCGGCCATCGGCTGACCGGGGCCGTAGCGCAGGAGCAGGACGCGGCCGGCGCCGTCCAGCACCACCACACACGCGGCGAGGAGCGCCTGCGGCTGCGTCCTCACCCACTCCTCGCGGGGCATCCACTCCACCACTGATCGCCTCCCGGACGGGCTCGCACCGGCGCCCTGTGCCATGGCTCGGCCCGGCTGGGCCCGATGCCGGCCCTCTCGCCTCTTTTCCCGTTCCCCGACAACGATGCCCCGGCCGTGGGGTGGTGGCCGGTGAATATTGGAAGGCACAGGTCCGGACGCCTGTGCGAAGGTGAGGGCGTCGTCCTGCCGAGCCCCCGGGATCACCGTCCTCGGGGGCTTTGGCGTACACGGCTCCGCAGCCGTCCATCCAGCCGGAGAGGCCCTCCGCATGTTCCTGACCATCACCACCACCGGCACGTCCGGACACCCCGCGACCGACCTCGGTTTCCTGCTGCACAAGCACCCGGGCAAGTCCCAGGCGTTCTCGACCTCCTACGGCACCGCGCACGTCCTCTACCCCGAGGCGGACGATCAGCGCTGCACGGCGGCGCTGCTGCTGGAGGTCGACACGGTGGCCCTGGTCCGGCGGGGCAAGGACAAGGGACGCGGCGGCGCCCCCGACGCGGCGCTCGCGCAGTACGTCAACGACCGCCCCTACGCGGCTTCTTCGCTGCTCGCCGTGGCGTTGAGCGCCGTGTTCTCCAGCGCCCTGCGCGGGGTGTGCCACGCGCGGCCCGAACTCCCGGACCGGCCACGCCCGTTGCGCATCGAGGTACCGGCGCTTCCGGCCCGCGGCGGCCCCGCCCTCGTACAGCGCCTGTTCGAACCGCTCGGCTGGACGGTCAGTGCCGAACCGGTCGCGCTGGACACGGAGTTCCCCGAGTGGGGCGACTCGCGCTACGTCCGGCTCGTGCTGGAGTCGGAGACGGTGACCCTTGCCCGGGCCCTGCGCCACCTCTACGTCCTGCTCCCCGTCCTCGACGACGCCAAGCACTACTGGGTCGCACCCGACGAGGTCGACAAGCTGCTCCGGGCGGGCGAGGGCTGGCTGCCCGACCACCCGGAGCAGAAGCTGATCACCAGCCGCTACCTCTCGCGCCGCTGGTCGCTGACCCGGGAGGCGATGGAGCGACTGGAGCTGGTGCGGCTGGCCGAGGCCGACGACAGCGGGGTCGACGAACTCGACAACGCCGTGGCGGAGGAGACCGAGACCGAGGAGAAGCCGACGCCCCTGGCCGTGCTGCGGCGGGACGCGATCGTCGCGGCGCTGCACGAGCGCGGTGCCGCCCGGGTCCTCGACCTCGGCTGCGGGCAAGGCCAGCTGGTGCAGGCGCTGCTGCGGGACGCGCGGTTCACCGAGATCGTCGGCGTCGACGTGTCGGTACGGGCCCTCACCATCGCCGCTCGGCGGCTGAAGCTGGACCGGATGGGGGAGCGGCAGTCCGCCCGCGTCACGCTCCGGCAGGGCTCGCTCGTCTACACCGACAAGCAGCTCAAGGGCTACGACGCCGCCGTGCTCAGCGAGGTGATCGAGCACCTCGACCTGCCCCGGCTGCCCGCCCTGGAGTACGCGGTGTTCGGCGCTGCCCGCCCCCGCACCGTGCTCGTGACCACTCCGAACGTCGAGTACAACGTCCGCTGGGAGACCCTCCCCGCCGGGCACGCACGGCACCGCGACCACCGCTTCGAGTGGACCCGCGAAGAGTTCGGCCGGTGGGCGCACGCCGTGGCCGAACGCCACGGCTACGACGTCGAGTTCCGTTCCATCGGCCCCGACGACCCCGAGGTCGGACCACCTACCCAGATGGCCGTCTTCACCCTCGGGACCACCGAGGTCACCAAGGACACCAAGGACACCAGCGTGAAGGAGGCGAAGGCGGCATGACCGAGACACAGAGCCCCGCAGGACGAGGACGCGTCCTGCCCGTGACCGACCTCTCCCTCGTCGTCCTCGTCGGCGCCTCCGGTTCGGGCAAGTCCACCTTCGCCCGGCGCAACTTCAAGCCCACCGAGGTCCTCTCCTCGGACTTCTGCCGCGGCCTGGTCTCCGACGACGAGAACGACCAGGGCGCCACCCGCGACGCCTTCGACGTGCTGCACTACATCGCCGGCAAGCGCCTGGCGGCCGGCCGCCGCACCGTCGTCGACGCCACCAGCGTGCAGCAGGACGCCCGGCGCCGGCTGATCGACCTGGCGAAGAGCCACGACGTGCTGCCCATCGCCATCGTCCTCGACGTACCGGAGGAGGTGTGCGCCGAGCGCAACGCGGCCCGCACCGACCGGGCCGACATGCCGCGCCGGGTGATCCGGCGGCACACCCGCGAACTGAGGCGCTCGCTGCGGCACCTGGAGCGCGAGGGCTTCCGCAAGGTGCACGTGCTGCGCGGAGTCGACGAGGTCGAGAACGCGTCGGTCGTCACCGAGAAGCGCTTCAACGACCTCACCCACCTCACCGGCCCGTTCGACATCATCGGCGACATCCACGGCTGCTCCGCCGAACTGGATGCGCTGCTGGCCAAGTTGGGCTACGCCGACGGGGCGCACCCCGAGGGCCGTACCGCGGTCTTCGTCGGGGACCTGGTCGACCGCGGCCCGGACAGCCCGGGTGTGCTGCGCCGGGTGATGTCCATGGTCGAGGCGGGCGACGCGCTGTGCGTGCCGGGCAACCACGAGAACAAGTACGGGCGCCACCTCAAAGGCCGCAAGGTCCAGCCCACCCACGGACTCGCCGAGACCATCGCGCAGATGGAGGGGGAGAGCGAGGAGTTCAAGGCGCGGGTGAGGGAGTTCATCGACGGCCTGGTCAGCCACTACGTCCTCGACGGCGGGCGGCTGGTGGTCAGCCACGCCGGTCTGCCGGAGAAGTACCACGGCCGCACCTCGGGCCGGGTGCGCTCGCACGCGCTCTACGGCGACACCACCGGGGAGACGGACGAGTTCGGCCTGCCGGTGCGCTACCCGTGGGCGGAGGACTACCGCGGCCGGGCGGCCGTGGTCTACGGTCACACCCCGGTCCCGGAGGCGACCTGGCTGAACAACACCCTCTGCCTGGACACCGGCGCGGTGTTCGGCGGCAAGCTGACCGCGCTGCGCTGGCCGGAGCGGGAGCTGGTCGACGTACCGGCCGAGCGGGTCTGGTACGAGCCGGCCAGGCCGCTGCGCACCGAGGCACCCGGAGGGCACGACGGGCGTCCGCTGGACCTCGGTGACGTGCACGGCCGCCGGGCCGTCGAGACGCGGCACGCCGGCCGGGTCGCGGTGCGTGAGGAGAACGCGGCGGCGGCCCTGGAGGTCATGAGCCGCTTCGCCGTCGACCCGCGGCTGCTTCCGTACCTGCCGCCCACCATGGCGCCGACGGCGACTTCGAGGGCTGACGGCTACTTGGAGCACCCGGAAGAGGCGTTCGCCCAGTACCGGGAGGACGGGGTGGACCGGGTCGTGTGCGAGGAGAAGCACATGGGCTCGCGGGCGGTGGCCCTGGTCTGCCGGGACGCGGAGGCGGCACGCAGGCGGTTCGGAGTGGACGGCCCGACCGGTTCCCTCTACACCCGCACCGGCCGCCCCTTCTTCGACGACCCGTCCGTCACCGAGGAGACACTCGGCCGACTGCGCACGGCGGTCACCGAGGCGGGCCTGTGGGCGGACCTCGACACCGACTGGCTGCTGCTCGACTGCGAGCTGATGCCGTGGTCGCTGAAGGCCTCCGGGCTGCTGCGCTCGCAGTACGCGGCGGTCGGCGCGGCCTCCGGCGCGGTGTTCCCGGACGCGCTGGCCGCCCTGGAGGGCGCCGCGGCGCGCGGTGTCGACGTGACGGACCTGCTGGGCCGCCAGCGCGAACGGGCCGCCGACGCGGCCGCGTTCACGGCCGCCTACCGTCGCTACTGCTGGCCGACCGACGGCCTGGACGGCGTCCGCCTGGCGCCGTTCCAGATCCTCGCCGTGCGGGGCCGCAGCCTGGCCGGGCTGCCGCACGACGGGCAACTGGCGCTGCTCGACCGGCTCGTGAAGCACGACGCCACCGGTCTGCTGCAGACCACCCGCCGCCTGTACGTCGACGTGGCCGACCCGGAGTCCGTGCGGGCGGGCGTCGACTGGTGGCTGGAGATGACGGGCCGCGGCGGCGAGGGCATGGTCGTCAAGCCGCTGGACGCTCTGGTGCGCGGCAAGGAGGGCCGCCTGGTGCAGCCCGGCATCAAGTGCCGCGGCCGGGAGTACCTGCGGATCATCTACGGTCCCGAGTACACCCGCCCGGACAACCTCGCCCGCCTGCGCGGCCGCTTCCTCAACCACAAGCGCTCCCTCGCGATCCGCGAGTACGCCCTCGGTCTGGAGGCTCTGGACCGCCTGGCCGACGGCGAGGCGCTGTGGCGGGTGCACGAGGCGGTGTTCGGCGTGCTGGCGCTGGAGTCGGAGCCGGTGGACCCCCGCCTGTGAGGGGGCCTTCGGCCGGGGCCGGGGCCCGGGGGATCGCTCCCGGGCCCCGGTGGTCCCTGCCCCGAGTGCCGTAGGAGTTCCTTTTCTCGTCGAGGTGACGAGAAAAGAGGTCGTGGAAACAGGCGCGCGGTGGGTGAAACCGGCCGCCGTTGGCCAGGATGGAGGCATGGGATTCCATGTCGACTCCGAGGCCGGGCGGCTGCGCCGCGTCATCCTGCACCGGCCCGATCTCGAGCTCAAAAGGCTCACCCCCAGCAACAAGGACGCCCTCCTCTTCGACGATGTGCTGTGGGTGCGCCGGGCGCGTGCCGAGCACGACGGGTTCGCCGACGTGCTGCGCGACCGCGGGGTCGCCGTGCACCTCTTCGGCGACCTGCTGACCGAGGCGATGGAGATCCCGTCGGCCCGCTCGCTCGTCCTGGACCGCGTCTTCGACGAGAAGGAGTACGGGCCGCTCGCCACCGATCACCTGCGGGCCGCCTTCGAGACCCTGCCCGCCGCCGAACTGGTCGAGGTCCTCGTCGGCGGCATGACCAAGCGGGAGTTCCTGGCCGCTCACGAGGAGCCGACGTCCGTGCGCTTCCACGCCATGGAACTGGACGACTTCCTGCTCGGTCCGCTGCCCAACCACCTCTTCACCCGCGACACCTCCGCCTGGATCTACGACGGCGTGTCCATCAACGCCATGCGCTGGCCCGCCCGGCAGCGCGAGACCGTCCACTTCGAGGCGATCTACCGCTACCACCCCCTGTTCCGGGGGGAGACGTTCCACCTGTGGTCCGAGGGGCAGGCCGACTACCCGTCCACCATCGAGGGCGGGGACGTGCTCGTGATCGGCAACGGCGCCGTGCTCATCGGCATGAGCGAGCGGACCACGCCCCAGGCCGTCGAGATGCTCGCGCACAAGCTGTTCGCCGCCGGATCGGCCCGGACGATCGTCGCGCTCGACATGCCCAAGCGGCGGGCCGTGATGCACCTCGACACCGTGATGACCATGATCGACGGCGACACCTTCACCCAGTACGCCGGGCTCGGCATGCTCCGCTCGTACACCATCGAACCGGGCGCCGAGGACAAGGAGTTGAAGGTCACCGACCATCCCGCGGAACATATGCACCGCGCGATCGCGGCCGCGCTGGGGCTGAGTGAGATCCGGGTCCTGACCGCCACCCAGGACGTGCACGCGGCCGAGCGCGAGCAGTGGGACGACGGCTGCAACGTCCTCGCCGTCGAACCCGGCGTCGTCGTCGCCTACGAGCGCAACGCCACCACCAACACGCATCTGCGCAAGCAGGGCATCGAGGTCATCGAGATCCCCGGCAGCGAACTGGGCCGGGGCCGGGGCGGCCCGCGCTGCATGAGCTGCCCGGTCGAGCGGGACGCCGTCTAATGCTGCGACCGGAGAGGTTCACCGGCTCGCGGCGCCCGGCACGGCACCTCGCCGCGTTGTCGCATCACCCGAGTACATCCGGTACGCGGGCGATGCTCCGCCTTGCGATGCTCCCCCCACAGCCTGAACGGCGTGGGAGGTACCCCCACCACCGGACGCCGCGAGCTTCCCGGCAAACCTTTCCGGTCGCAGCACTGGCCCGTGCCGGGATCACGTTCCGGTGACGGCGGAAGGAGGGTCTTGTGCGGCAGGTCACCTGAGCGTACGGTCCGTATCACGTCAGCGAACAAAGTGTTCGCTGAAGACGCATCAGGTGTTCACTCATGACTGATCGCTCAACTCCGGACCCCTCCGACGCCGCCGCCGACGCGGCGTTGGGGGTCCGTGTCCGGGAGTACCGGACGATGCGGCGGATGTCCCTGCGGGCCCTGGGGGAGGCCGCCCAGGCCAGCCCCGGGTTCCTCAGCCAGCTGGAACGCGGGCAGGCGAACGCCTCCATCGGGATGTTGCGGCGGATCGCCGCGGCGCTCGGCCTCACCGTGGCCGATCTGTTCGACCAGGACAGCGCGCCGGGTCCGAGGGTGGTGCGGCGGGCCGACCGGCCCATGCTGCAAACCGCCCCGGGAAGCCGCAAGTTCCTCATCTCGCAGCGTCCGCTCAGCCATCTGGAGGTGTACGCGGGCGAGTTCGACCCGGGCGCCTCCACGGGTGACGACGCCTACACCCATGGCGACTCCCAGGAGATCCTCCTGGTGATCAGCGGCGCCGTGCGGGTCGAACTCGACGGCCAGGCCCACGACCTGGAGGCCGGCGACAGTATCGAATACCGCTCCTCGGCGCCGCACCGCGTGGTCAACCGCCACGAGGCGCCTGCCGAAATCCTCTGGATCATCAGCCCGCCGACCCCGGACTGACCCCGCCCCCGCCCGTACCCTCACCGCCCGTACCCCTCCCGCCCGCGATCCCCTCTCCGCTCCTGCCCGCGGCGCCGCCGCACCTCCTCACCGCGCCTCCGCCGCGCGGCGCGCCACCGCGCCATGTCCGCGCGGACTTCGCCGCCGTGCGCCTCCGCGCCGTGCCCTCTCGGTCCCCTTGTGTCTTCACCGTCCTTCTTGGAGACAGTCATGCCCGGAATATCACGTAAAATCATGGGGTGTGCCGCTGCCGCCGGCGCCCTGCTGCTGACCCTCACCGGCTGCGCCGGCACCGGCCCGGCCGCCGCCGACGTCGACCTCGGCCCCGGACCGGCCACGGCCGGCCAGGTGAAGAAGGGCGCGCTCGACGGCGTCACCCTCACCTTCGCCTCCTACGGCGGCATCTACCAGGACGGTCAGGAGTCGGCCGCGGTCAAGCCGTTCGCCACGGACTCCGGCGCGCGGATGCTCTCCGACGGACCCACCGACTACACCAAGCTCAAGGCGCAGGTCGACGCCAAGAACGTCACCTGGGACGTGGTGGACACCGACTCCATCTGGGCCGATCGCCAGTGCGGCAAACTGCTGATGCCGCTCGACACCGCCGTCGTCGACACCTCGAAGCTGCCCAAGGAGATGGTGGGCAAGTGCTCGGTGCCGGCCATGACGTACGGCATGGTCCTGATGTACGACAAGTCCAAGTTCGGCGACAATCCGCCGAAGGACTGGGCGGACTTCTTCGACACCACCAGGTTCCCCGGCAAGCGCGCCATCCCCGGCGTGCCCTCGGACGCGGCCCCCGGCCCGCTGGAGGCGGCGCTGATCGCCGACGGGGTCGCCCCCGACAAGCTCTTCCCGCTCGATGTGGACCGGGCCCTGAAGAAGCTCACCAGCGTGCGTTCCTCGCTGGTCTTCTGGGACACCGGCGCCCGCTCCCAGCAGCTGCTGGAGTCGGGTGAGGTCTCCATGGCGATGGTGTGGACCGGCCGCGCCTACTCGGCCGTGAAGAACGGTGCCAAGTTCGCTCCGCAGTGGAACCAGTTCATGCCGGTCGCGGACTCGCTCGCCGTGCCCAAGGGCGCGAGGAACCCCAAGGCCGCCATGGCGCTGATCAACTACTACCTGGGCGCCGACCAGCAGGCCAAGCTCACCGAGCTGACCTCGTACTCGCCGGTCAACTCCGACGCCAAGCCCAAGGTCGACGCGACCGCGGCGGAGTACCTCACCTCCACCCCCGAGCGCCAGGCGCAGGCCCTCAAGCTCGACAACGCATGGTGGGCCGAGAACCAGGAGCAGGTCATCCCGAAGTGGTCCGACTGGCTGGCGCGGTAACCCATGACGGCCCTGATCGAGATCGCCTCCCCGGCCACCGGCGGCCGGCCCCGCAAGGGCGCCGGCGGCCGGTGGGGATGGCTGCTGCTGCCCGCGCTGGTCCTGCTGGCCGTGCTCTTCCTGGTGCCGCTGGGCCTGATGGCCTGGCGCAGCGTCAGCGAGCCCACCCCCGGCGCGGGCAACTACTCCTGGTTCTTCACCAGCGACGTCGCCGTCGCCACGCTGGTGCGCACGCTGGCCGTCGGCGCCGTCGTCACCCTGGTGACCCTGGTGCTCTCCTATCCGTACGCCTACCTGATGACCGTGGTCGGCGCCCGGGCGCGGATCTGGCTCACCCTGCTGGTGCTGCTGCCGTTCTGGACCAGCCTGATGGTGCGCACCTTCGCCTGGGTGGTGCTCCTCCAGGACAGCGGCGTGGTCAACCAGATCCTCGGCACCGTGGGGCTGGGCCCGCTCCAGCTGATCCGCACCCCCGCCGGGGTGGTGATCGGCATGTCGCAGGTGCTGATGCCGTTCATGGTGCTGCCGCTGTACGCGGTGATGAGCGGCATCGACCGCCGGCTCCTCGACGCCGCGCAGGGCATGGGGGCGCGCCCGGCCACCGCCTTCCTGCGGGTCTTCGTGCCGCTGTCGCTGCCCGGCGTGGGCGCCGGCGCGCTGACCGTGTTCATCACCTCGCTCGGCTTCTACGTCACCCCGGCCCTCCTGGGCTCGCCCGACCAGGCGCTGATCTCGCAGCAGATCTTCACCCAGGTCAACGGGCTGCTCGCCTGGGGCCGCGGCGGAGCGATGGGCGTGGTGCTGCTGGCGGTGACGCTGGTCCTGCTGGGACTGGTCGGCATCGTCCTGCGCTTCACCCGCAACCGGGGAGGTGCCCGATGAGGACGGCACCCGCGCGGATCGCGCTGTGGGCGTTCAGCGCGCTGGTGGGCCTCTGGCTCATCGCGCCGACGCTCGTGGTGATCCCGCTGAGCTTCACCGACAAGGCGTCCCTGGTGTTCCCGCCGAGCGGCTGGTCCACCCGCTGGTACACCAACTTCTTCACCGACCCCCGGTGGACCGAGGCGCTGTTCTCCTCGCTCCAGGTCGGCGCCCTGGTCGCGGTGGTGGCCACCGTGCTGGGCACCGCCGCCGCGATCGCGCTCACCCGGTCCGGCTCACGCTGGGTGAAGGCGTCGTACGGGCTGCTGCTGGCACCCATGATCGTGCCGACCGTGGTGGTCGCCATCGGCGTGTACGCGCTCTTCCTCCAGTACAACCTGCTGGGTACCCTGCTCGGCTTCGTCACCGCCCACACCGTGCTCGCCCTGCCGTTCGTGATCATCCCGGTGACCGCGAGCCTGCGCGGTTTCGACCGGCGCCTCGAGGACGCCGCACTGATCTGCGGCGCCACCCGCTGGGGCGCCATCCGGCAGGTGACCCTGCCGCTGATCGCCCCGGGCGTCGTCTCCGGTGCCCTGTTCGCCTTCGTCACCAGCTTCGACGAGGTCGTGGTCTCGCTGTTCATCCAGAGCCCCTACCTGCAGACCCTGCCGGTCAGGATGTTCGCCAGCGTGACCCGGGACACCGACCCCACCATCGCCGCGGCCGCCACCCTGATCATCGTCTTCACCACGGTGCTCGTGCTGGCCGCCACCTTCGCCACCGCCAGGAGGAACCGTGTCCGCTGACACCAGCCTCATCAAGGCGCGCGGAGCCCGTATCGAACTGGCGCAGGTGCGCAAGGAGTACGCGGACTCCGTCGCCGTCGACGACGTCTCCCTGGTCATCGAACCGGGCGAGTTCATGACCCTGCTGGGCCCCAGCGGCTCCGGCAAGACCACCACCCTCAACATCATCGCCGGGTTCACCGCCGCCACCTCGGGCACGCTGACCATCGGCGGCAGGCAGATGCAGGACCTGCCGCCGCACCGGCGAGACATCGGCATGGTCTTCCAGCACTACGCGCTCTTCCCGCACATGACCGTCGCGGAGAACGTCGCCTTCCCGCTCAAGCAGCGCAAGGTGCCGAAGGCCCGCCGCGCCGAGATGGTCGAGGCGGCCCTTCAGACCGTACGGCTCGGCGGCTACGGCCACCGCAGACCGCGCGAACTCTCCGGCGGTCAGCAGCAGCGGGTCGCCCTGGCCCGGGCCGTGGTGTACGAGCCGAGCGTGCTGCTGATGGACGAGCCGCTCGGCGCGCTCGACAAGAAGCTGCGCGAATCCCTCCAGCTGGAGATCAAGCGGGTGCACCAGGAGGTCGGCTCCACCTTCGTCTTCGTCACCCACGACCAGGAGGAGGCGCTGGTCCTGTCGGACCGCATCGCCGTCTTCGACGACGGGGGCATCCAGCAGGTCGGCACCGCGAGCGAACTCTACGAAAAGCCCCGCAGCCTCTTCGTGGCCGAGTTCCTCGGCGAGTCCTCCACCGTCCGGGGACGCGTCGAGGCGGACGGCGACGACTCCTGCCTGCGGGTCGGCGACCGCACCGTACGCGTCGCCGGACGGCGGCCCGAGGGCGGCGCGGCCGCCGTCGTGGTCCGCCCCGAGCACCTGCGGGTCCAGCCGGCCGCCGAGCCGGTCGCGCCCGGGGTCAATACGCTGCCCGCCCGTGTCACCCAGGAGATATACCTGGGCTCCGGCCGCAAGCTCGAACTCGCCCTGCCCGACGGCACCGTGCTGCTCGCCCGCGAGCAGGCCGACCGGCTGTCCGGCGTCCGCCACGGCGACGAGGTCACCGTGGTCTGGGACGTCGAACGGGGCGTCCTGCTCGACGACCCCTCCAGCACCACCCACCCACCCACTTCCGGCGACCGGATCCCGGTCGCCGCCGCGGAAGAGAGCGGACGATGAGCACCACCCCCGCCACCAGCCCCACCTTCGTCAACGGCGACGTCTCCTTCTGGTTCCGGGAGAGCGGCGTCCCCGCCCGCCGCCCCGCCCTGCCCGGCGACCTGGACGTCGACGTCGCACTCGTCGGCGGCGGCTACACCTCCCTGTGGACCGCCTACTACCTCAAGAAGTCCCAGCCCGACCTCAGGATCGCCGTCCTGGAGAAGGAGTTCGCCGGCTTCGGCGCCTCCGGCCGCAACGGCGGCTGGCTCAGCGCCGAGCCGCCCGGCCAGATGCGCCGCTACGCGAAGTCGCACGGCCGGGAGCCGGCCGTCGCCATGCAGCGGGAGATGTTCTCCTCCGTCGACGAGGTCATCCGGGTCGCCGCGGAGGAGGGCATCGACGCCGACATCCAGAAGGACGGACTGCTGCACGTCGCCACCAACGCCGCGCAGGAGCGGAGGCTGCGCGAAGGGCTGCCCACGCTGCGCGCCGAGGGCTGGGGCGAGGACGACCTGGTCGAACTCGACGCGGACCGGCTCGCCGAGCGGGTCCGCATCGCCGGCGCCCGTTACGCCCAGTGGAGCCCGCACTGCGCCCGCATCCAGCCCGCCAAGCTGGTCCGGGGCCTGGCCGACGTGGTCGAGCGGATGGGCGTCGCCGTCTACGAGGGCACCGAGGTCACCGAGATCCGCCCGCGCGAGGCGGTCACCACCCACGGCACCGTCCGGGCGTCGTACGTCATCCGGGCGCTGGAGGGGTTCACCGCCGGACTGCGCGGCCACCGCCGGGTCTGGCTGCCGATGAACAGCAGCATGATCGTCACCGAGCCGCTGCCCGCCTCCGTGTGGGAGGAGATCGGCTGGCGCGGCGCCGAACTGATCGGGGACGAGGCCAACTCGTACTGCTACATCCAGCGCACCACCGACGGCCGCATCGCCATCGGCGGGCGCGGCATCCCGTACATGTTCGGCTCCCACGTCGACCAGCGCGGCGAGACCCGGGACGCCACCCAGGCGCAGCTCCAGGCCATCCTCAGGCAGCACTTCCCGGCCACCGAGGGCGTCGCGATCGACCACACCTGGTCCGGAGTGCTGGGCGTGCCGCGCGACTGGTGCGCCACCGTCCACCTGGACCGGGACACCGGCCTCGGCTGGGCCGGCGGCTACGTCGGGCACGGCGTGACCACCACCAACCTGGCCGGACGCACCCTGCGCGACCTGATCCTCGGTGAGCAGACCGACCTGACCCGGCTGCCCTGGGTGGGCCGCAAGGTGCGCGGCTGGGAGCCGGAGCCGCTGCGCTGGCTCGGCGTGCGCAGCCTCTACGTCGCCTACCGCGCCGCCGACCGGCACGAGAACTCCGGTCTGGAGCGCACCTCCGTCATCGCACGCGTCGCCAACGTCATCAGCGGACGCTGAAAGGAGCAGTCCCCATGGAAACCGCCAGCGCCACCGCCAATGCCGCCCTCGTCCCCGCCGTCGCCTTCCTCGCCGACGCGGCGAGCGCCGACCTGCCCCCGGCGACGCCCAAGCCGACCAGCACCACCGGCCAGCGGGAGACCACCCGCACCCTGTGGCAGTCCCCCGACGGGCTGGTCGAGGTCGGCGTCTGGGAGTGCGACCCCGGCCACTTCACCGCCACCCGCGAGGGCTACGACGAGGTCTGCCAGGTGCTGACCGGATCCGCCACCGTCCGTACCGAGGGCGGTGAGGACGTCGAGCTGCGTCCCGGCGCCACCCTGGCGATGCCGGCCGGCTGGCGCGGCACCTGGCAGGTCCACGAGACCCTCCGCAAGGTGTACGTGGTGCGCACCCACGGGACCGGCGCATGACCCTCGTCCTGCACGGCGGCCGGGTGTGGACCGGCGATCCGCGGCGCCCGCACGCGACGGCCGTCGCCGTGGCCGGCGGCCGGATCACGGCCGTCGGCACCGACGCCGAGGTGCGCCGGGCCGCCGGCCGCCCGTCCGAGACGTTCGACCTGGCCGGCCGGACCGTGGTGCCCGGCCTCCAGGACGCGCACATCCACCCGGTCTGGGGCGCCCTGGAGGCGCTGCGCTGCGACCTCACGGGCGCCACCGACGCCGAGGGCTGCCTCACGGCCGTCCGGGAGTACGCGGCCGCCCACCCCGGCCGGCCGTGGATCCTCGGCGGCGGCTGGAGCATGGACTGCTTCCCCGGCGGCTGGCCCACCCGGGAGCCGCTGGACGCTGCCGTGCCGGACCGGCCGGTGTTCTTGCCCAACGCCGACCACCACTCGGCGTGGGTCAACTCGGCGGCACTGGAGCGCGCCGGGATCGACGCGGCCACCCCCGACCCGCCGGCCGGGCGGATCGAGCGCGACGCGGCCGGCCGGCCCACCGGGGTGCTGCACGAGAGCGCCATGGACCTGGTGGCCCGGCTGCTCCCGCCGGACACCGTCGAGGACCAGCTCGCGGCGCTGAGCCACGCGCAGGCCCACCTCTTCCGGTACGGCGTCACCGGCTGGCAGGACGCCATCGTCGGCGCGTACGGCGGGGCCGGCGACACGCTCGCCGCCTACCGGCGGGCCGACGCGGAGGGACTGCTGAAGGCCCGGGTCACCGGCGCCCTGTGGTGGGACCGCGACCGCGGTCCGGAGCAGCTCGACGACCTGGTGGCGCGGCGCGGCGAGCCCGGCCGCCGCTTCCGGGCCGGCGCCGTGAAGGTGATGCAGGACGGCGTGCTGGAGAACGGCACCGGCGCCCTGCTGGAGCCGTACCTGGACTCCTGCGGGTGCGCCACCGGCAACCTCGGCCACTCCAACGTGCCCGCCGCGCTGCTCGCCGAGGCGGTGACCCGCCTGGACGCCGCCGGCTTCCAGGTGCACTTCCACGCGATCGGCGACCGGGCGGTGCGCGAGTGCCTGGACGCGGTCGAGGCCGCGGCCGCGGCCAACGGAGCGCGCGAGCGGCGCCACCACATCGCCCATGTGCAGCTGGTCGACGACGCGGACATCGGCCGCTTCGCCGCTCTGGGGGTGACGGCCAACGTCCAGTCGCTGTGGGCGACCCATCACCAGCAGACCGACGAGCTGACCAATCCGTTGCTGGGCGAGGGGCGAGCGGGCCGGCAGTACCCCTTCCGCCGGCTCCTGGACAGCGGCGCCCGGCTCGCCGGGGGCAGCGACTGGCCGGTCACCACGGCCGACCCGTGGCAGGCCATGCACGTGGCCGTGCACCGCACCGAACCGCCCGGCTCGGCGCACACCGGATGGCCGGGCGCCGACCGCCCGTTCGTGCCGCACGAACGGCTGGAACTGACCGACATCCTGCGCGCCTACACGGCCGGCTCGGCCTGGGTGAACGGCAACGACGACGAAGTCGGCCTGCTGCGCGAGGACATGGCCGCCGACCTCGCCGTCCTCGACCGGGACCTCTTCGCCCCGGACACGGCCGTGTCCGGCACCCGCGCCGTACTCACGCTGGTCGCGGGGGAGACGGTCCACGCCGAGTGAGCGGACGTGCGGCGCAGCGGTGCCGGGAGTGGCCCCCGGGGCGGCAAGTGGTCTAGACAACATGTCGTTCCTGTGCGAGCGTGACGCCCGCAAGTCTTCGTCCACTGTGGTCCCGGTGAGTGCTGCCCCGGAGAGGAGTGAGGAGGCTCGATCTGCCGTGCGCCGGTGCGGCCGGGCGGTCAACCCGCCTGCCTCGCGGCGCTGTTGAGCACCACCGGGAACGCCGTCCAGGCCACCCGTGCGGCAAGGCCGTCCCCAGGCGCCGCCGGCAGGACCGGCGGCGTCGGCGAAGGCCGTCGCCAACGGTGGCTCCGCTCCAAGGAATTGGACGCATCCATGAAGAAACGCCGTTCGCTGCTCACTTCTTGTCTCCTGGCCGCCGGACTGACGGCCGGAGCCCTCGTACTGGTCCCGCAGGCCCACGCCGAACCCGCTCCCGCGCCGGGGCAGGGGCTGCCCGCCGTCTCACCCGTCCCGCAGTCCCTCTCCCGCGCCGGGGCCGACGCCAACGTCACCGGGCGGGTGGTCGTCGTCGCCGACGACGGCACGGACACCGCCGCCCGGGACCGTCTCGTGCGCGAGCTGCGGGCCCACGGTGCCGACCGCGTCGACGTCGTCACCCCGGACCGGGCCGTCCCCGCGGGACTGCTCACCGTACGCCTCGGTCCCGCCACCAGACCCGACATCGCCAAGGCGCTCGGCGACACCCGCGTGCCCCAGCACGCCGAGGGCTACGCGCTGCGGGTCGGCACGGGCGGGCCGCAGCGCCAGGTCGCGCTCGGCGGCGCGGACGCGGCCGGGCAGTTCTACGCCGTGCAGACCCTGCGGCAGCTGTTCGTCCGAGGTGAGGACGGCTGGCGTGTCGCGGGCGCGGAGGTCAGTGACTACCCGTCGATGCCGCTGCGGGGCACCATCGAAGGCTTCTACGGTCAGCCGTGGTCCGCCACCGAACGGCTGGACCAGATGGACTTCTACGGCGACGTCAAGGCCAACACCTACGTCTACGCACCCAAGGACGACCCGTACCACAGGGACAAGTGGCGCGAGGCGTATCCGGCCGGCAAACTCGCCGAGCTGGGGACCCTGGTGCGGCGCGCGAGCGCCAACCACGTCCGGTTCACCTTCGCCGTGTCCCCGGGCGGGTCCATCTGCTACTCCGACCCGGCGGACCGCGCGGCGCTCAAGGCGAAGCTCCAGGCGGTGTACGACCTGGGCGGGCGGGCCTTCTCCATCCCGCTGGACGACATCAGTTACACCCGTTGGAACTGCGACGGCGACCGGGAGAAGTTCGGCGCGCCGGGCCAGGCGGCCGCCGCAAGGGCGCAGGTGGACCTCCTCAACGACGTCCAGCGCACCTTCGTGGACACCCACGAGGGCACCCAGGCCCTCCAGATGGTGCCCACCGAGTACGGCGACCTGACCGACACCGCGTACAAGCAGACCATGCGGGCCACGCTGGACCCGAAGGTCGTCGTGATGTGGACCGGGACCGACGTCGTCCCGCCCTCCATCACCAACAGCCAGGCGGACGCCGTGTCGAAGCTGTTCGGCCGGAAGGTCTTCGTCTGGGACAACTATCCCGTCAACGACTTCGGCAACACCCAGGGGCGGCTCCTGCTCGCGCCCTACGACAAGCGGGAGACGGGGCTCGGCGACCATCTCAGCGGCATCGTCGCCAACCCCATGAACCAGCCCTACGCCAGCAAGGTCGCCGTGTTCGGAACGGCCGACTTCACCTGGAACGACCGGGCCTACGACGCGGCGTCGAACTGGACTCGCGCCCTGTCCTACCTCGCCGGGGGCGACCGCGCGGCCACCGGGGCACTGGCTGTCTTCGCCGACCTGAACCACCTCGCCCCCACGTTCGGCGCGAAGCCGTGGCAGCCGCAGGCCCCGGCGCTCGACGCCCGCGTCAAGCGGTTCTGGCAGGAGTGGGACGCGGGCCGGCGCACCGAGGCACTGGCCGAGTTGCGCGAGTACGCCGCCGCCATCGCCGACGCGCCCGCCGTCATCCGCGGGGGAACGGTGCAGGCGGGCTTCGTGGCCGACGCGGAGCCCTGGCTGAAGGCGACGGAGCAGTGGGGGCGGGCGGCCGTCGCCATGGCCGACGCGCTCGCGGCCCGGCAGGCGGGCGACGCTGACCGTGCGCAGCAACTGCTCACCACCTCCCGCGACCTCCAGCGCAAGGCGGCGGCCGTACGGGTGGACCCGGCCCGCAACACCTGGGGCAGCGTCCAGCCGAAGATCGGTGACGGCGTCCTGGACGCCTTCCTCGTCCAGGCCGATGTGCGCCTCGGCCTGTGGGACGTGGCGGGCGGCACGGAGAACCTGGCACCGGCGGGCACCGCGACCGCGTCCAGCGTGGAGCAGGACCTCGACCGGCTGGCCGCCCGGTACATCAACGACGGTGACATGGGCACCCGTTGGGCCTCCGGCTACCAGGACGACGCCTGGGCGCAGATCAAGCTCGCCGCACCCGCGAAGGTCGCCGCCGTGACCGTCGCCTGGGAATCCGCGTGCGCCGAGCGGTACCGGCTGGAGACCTCCGCGGACGGTGTCGACTGGACCACCGCCGCGACCATGGCCCCGGCCGAGTGCGGAACCGACGTCATCCGGCTGACGGGCGACGAGCCGGTGTCCTACATCCGGATGCAGGGCGTCAAGCGCCGTACGACCTGGGGGTACTCCATCTACGAGATGGCCGTCTACGGCAAGCCGGTGGCCTGAGCCGGACCGGCCGCGGGTGACCTCGGCGAGGAACCGCTCGCCGGTTGGCGGCGCTCACCAGTGGACCGGAAGGGTGAGCGGTGACTTGCTCGGTGACTCGTCCTCCCAGATGGGCTGGTGGCCCTCGGCCAGGCGCAGGTTCGGGAGGCGGTCGAACAGCGCTTCCAGGCACACGGTCATCTGAGCGCGTGCCAGGTGGGAGCCGATGCAGTTGTGCGCCCCGCGGCCGAAGGTGAGGTGGGGGTTGTCCGCGCGGCACAGGTCGAGCCGGTCGGCGTCGGTGAACACGTGCTCGTCGCGGTTGGCCGCGGCGAGCACGGGCAGCACGGCGTCGCCGGCCCGGATGGTCCGGCCGTGCAACTCGATGTCCTCGACGGCCTGGAGGACGACCACGCCGTTCATCACCGGGACATAGCGCAGGAGTTCCTCCACCGCGCCCGGCATGAGGTCGCGGTGGTCGCGCAGGCGTGCGTACGCGCCGGGCAGGGTCAGCAGGGTCAGCACGGCGTCGGCCAGGAACATGGTGCTCGTGCGGTACCCGGCGACCAGCATGGACAGCCCGAAGTTCACCGCGCTCTCGTGGTCCAGAGCGCCGCGCCCGCACTCGTCGACCAGCCGGGTGAGCATGTCGTCGCCGGGGCCGCGCCGCTTCCGGTCGAGCAACGAGTTGATGTACTCGCGCAGTTGGGAGGTGGCCTCACGGCCCTCCTCCAGCGTGAGGATGGCCCCGAGCGCGGCGTCCGCCCTGGGCAGGAAGTAGTCGCTGTCCTCGTAGGGGATGCCGACGAGATCGCACATCACCATGACGGGGAAGGGCTCGAGGAACCGGACGACCAGGTCCCCGGGCTGGTCGCTGCCGACGAACGGATCCAGCAGCCGGTCGGCCGACCGCCGGATGCGCGGCAGCCGGCTCCGCACGGACCGGACGCTGAACGGCTCGCTCAGGGCCCGGCGCAGGGCGGCGTGCCGGGGGCCCTCCAGTTCCATCATCGTGACCAGGCCCGGTTCGTCACCGGGGACATGGCCGGGGCGGGGCGGCCAGTCGGTGATGCTCGGCCTGATCAGCCGGGCGTCGGCGATCAGTTCCTTGACGTCGTCGTAGCGGGTGGCGTACCAGGCGGTGGCGCCGATCGGCAGCCTGACCCTGGCCAGGGGGCACTCCCGGCGCAGCCGGCCGTACTCCTCGGGCGGGCCCATGGTGCCCGGCGGGGGGAGGGGCAGATCGATGACGGGCACGTCGACGGCGGGTTCCGGCGTGGTGTTCACGGGTGGACCTCCCCTGGTGCGTGCGGGTCGGGTCACCAGCCGACCGGGAGGGTCAGCGGTGACTTGGTGACGGACTGGTCGTCCCAGAGGGGTTCCTGCCCCTCGGCGGGACGCAGTCGCGGGAAGCGGTCGAGCAACGCCTCCAGCCCGACGGTCAGTTCGGCGCGAGCCAGGTGCGCGCCGACGCAGTTGTGGGTTCCCCGGCCGAAGGTGAGGTGGGGGTTGTCCGCGCGGCACAGGTCGAGCCGGGCGGCGTCGGCGAACACGCTCCCGTCGCGGTTGGCGGAGGCCAGCACCGGGATGACGGCGTCGCCCCCGCGGATGGTCTGCCCGCCCACCTCGATGTCCTCGGTGGCCAGCAGCAGCACGGTGCCGTTCATCACCGGCATGTACCGCAGGAGTTCCTCCACCGCGTCCGGCATGAGGTCGCGGTGGTCGCGCAGGCGGGCCCACTGGTCCGGCCGGTGCAGCAGCGTGTGCACCGAGCCGGCCAGGAAGAAGCCGCTGATGCCGAAGCCGACCGTGAGCATGGACAGCCCGAAGGCCGTCACCTCCTCGTCGGTCAGCGTCCCGTCCTCGCACTGGCGGACCAGCAGGGTCAGGACGTCGTCGCCGGGCCGGCTCCGCTTCCGCGCGATCAGCTCGGCCACGTACGCGCGCAGCAGGTCGGTGACCCTGCGCCCCTCCTCGGCGGTCACCATCCCGTCGAGGGCCGAGTCCAGGACCGGCAGGAACCAGTCCCGGTCCCCGGAGGGGATGCCCACCAGGTCGCACAGCACGAGCAGCGGGAACGGCTCGGTGAACCCGGCCACCAGGTCGCCGGGAGGGCCGCCCTCCGCGAACCCCTCCAGCAGCCGGTCGGCGAGTTCGCGGATGCGCGGCAGCCGCTCCCGGACGGCTCCGGAGCTGAACGCCGAGGCCACGGACCTGCGCAGCGCCAGGTGCCGGGGGCCGTCCAGTTCCGCCATGGTGACCAGACGGGGTCCCTCGTCGGCGGCCGGGCCGGGACGGGGCGGCCAGTCGTTGATGGTCGGCCTGATCAGCCGGGGGTCGGCGAGCAGCGCCCGGACGTCCTCGTACCGGGTGACGTACCAGGCGGTCGCGTCCATCAGCAGCCCGACCCTGGCCACGGGGCGGCTCTCGCGCAGCCGCGCGCACGTCTCGGGCGGCCCCATGGTGCCCGGCGGCGGGAGGGGGAAGTCCAGGACGTCCGTCTCGGGGCCGGGTGCCTGCGCGCCGGGTGGGGGAGGGGTCATGCTCGCTCCTGTGCTGGGGTGGCGTCGGCCACGGGCGCTCGACCGCAGGGGTGCGGCTACGGGCGCTCGATGTAGCCGGTGGCGTAGAAGTACTCCAGGTAGCGGTCCAGCAGTGCCGCGTCGACGGGCGGGCAGCGCAGCCCCGTGCCGGCCAGGTCACGCTCGACGTTGGCCCGCCCCACGGCCGGGAAGGTGCCCTCGAAGTACATCTCCTTGACGGACATGTCCGCCTGCCTGCAGCGGTCCACGCACAGGGAGACGAACGGGGCGGTGGGGCTCGTGGGGTGCCGCGCGACATGGCGGACGAGGTCGTCCACCCATTCCTCGTAGGGGAGCCGCCGGATCCGGTGGCCCCCCGCGTCCATCCGGTCGAGCATGTCGCGCAGGCTCGCCGGGTGGGGGTTGGTCAAGTGGTAGGTCCGGTGGCCGGCGCGGTGTGCGGTGGCGATGTGCACCACCGCCTCGGTGAGGAAGTCCACCGGGACGAAGTCCAGCGGCAGCGGGATGTCGGGGGCCAGCCCGGTCTCGGTGATCGTCTTGAACAGCGAGCAGATCGCGGTGTCGGTGTTGCACGCGCCGGTGCGCCGGTCACCGGTGATCTCGTACGGCCGGTGGACCGCCACCGGAAGGCCCTGGCCCGCGGCGTCGCGCAGCACCTCCTCGGCCACCCACTTGCTCTCGGCGTAGCCCATGGTGAGCCGGTCGGCGTGGTCGAGCGGCAGGTCCTCGTCCACGTGCCGCACGCCGGCGGTGCCGAAGCCGGCCAGCACCGCGATGGTGGAGAAGAAGTGCACGGGCACGGCGCGTTCGGCCGCCAGACGTACGAGCTGCCGGGTGCCCTCCACGTTGGCGCGGCGCAACGCCTCGTACGGATAGAGGAAGTTGACCTGTGCGGCGGCGTGGATCACCAGGTCGAGGGCGCCGGCCAGTTCCTCGGCGCGGCCCGGTTCCAGACCGAGACCGGGCTCGGCGAGGTCCGCCGGGAAGCACTCGACGCGGTCGGCGGCCTCCGTGGCGGCGAGGCCGAACCGGGCCAGGTTCCGCATCACCTTCTGCCGGGCGTGCGCGGCGTCGCGGCCGCGCACCGGGCAGTGCACCCGGGCGTCGGTACGATGCAGCAGCCGGTCCAGCAGGAAGGCGCCGACGAAGCCGGAGGCGCCGGTGAGCAGCACCTCCCGGGGGTGCCGCCAGTCCGGTTCCGGGCCGCGCGGCGGCGGCAGGGTGAAGCCCAGCCGCGCCTCGGCGCGGAAGTCCACGGCGCCGGCGTCGGGGGCCGCCCGGGCCCGCCGGCCCTCGACGGAGGTGAGGGCGGTGACGGCGGCCGTGAAGTCCTCCAGGGTGGGGGAGCGCAGCAGACTGTGGATCAGGGTGCGGCCGTGCCGGGCGTCGAGGCCGAAGGCGGCCAGGGTGCGCGTGACGGCCTCGGCCGCCAGCAGGGAGTCGCCGCCGATGTCGAAGAAGCTGTCCCCGGGCGCCGGGTGCACACCCAGCACCACCTGCCACACCCGCGCCGCCGACTGCTGCGGACCCGGCCCGGGGCGGTGGCCGGGCGCCGGGGCGATGGCCCCGTCCGCGCCCGCCAGCAGGCGCAGCCGGCGGCGGTCGACCTTGCCCCCCGCGGTCACCGGGAACCGCCCCATCTCCACCAGCCGCGCGGGCACCGCGGCCGCGGGCAGCCATGCCGTGAGCCCGCCGCGGATGCGGTCCAGCGGCAGCGCCCGGCCCGGCCGGGCCGGTGTCACGTATCCGATCAGACTGTCGCCCTCCAGTTCGACGACGGCCTCGCCGACCGCGTCGTCCGCCCGCAGCCGCGCCTCCACCTCGTCCGGCTCGATGCGGTGCCCGCGCAGCTTGATCTGCCGGTCCACCCGCGCCCGGTACTCCAGTACGCCGTCCGCCCGCCGGACCACCCGGTCACCGGTGCGGTAGAGCCGCGTGCCGGGCTCGAAGCGGTTGTCGACGAAGCGCTCGGCGGTCAGCTCGGGGTCGCCGAGGTACCCCAGCGCGAGCCCGTCCCCGCCGACGAGGAGTTCGCCCTCCTCACCGGCGTCCGCGAGCGTGCCGTCCGCCCGCACCACGTAGCAGGTGGAGTTCTCCAGCGGCCGGCCGATCGGCACCGCCGTCGCCTCGGGAGGCAGACCGTCCACCAGGTGCGCGGTGGAGACCACGCTGTTCTCGGTCGGACCGTAGAAGTTGACCACGGTGGTGTCCGGGCAGGCGGCCAGGATCGCGCGGGCCAGCTCCGGGTCCATCGCCTCGCCGCCGGCCGAGGCGAACCGCAGGGACCGCAGCGCCGACGGCCTGGTGCGCCCGATGTGGTGGAACACCCCGGTGGTCAGGTAGGCGATGCTGACCCGCTCGGACAGCAGCCGGGACTCCAGGGCGGCCGGTGACAGCAGCTCCTCCTGATCGGCGATCACCACGCAGGCCCCGGCGAGCAGCGTGGACCAGATCTCGATCGTGGAGGCGTCCGAGGAGAGGCCGTAGGCGTGCAGTACCCGCTCGCCGGGGCGCGGCCGCTGCCACACCAGGTCGGAGGCGGCCAGCCGGACCACGCCGCAGTGCGGGACCGCAACGGGTTTGGGACGGCCGGTCGAGCCGGAGGTGAACATCACGTAGGCGCAGTCACCGGGCAGTACCCCGGTCCGCGGGAGCGCGGGCGGCTCGGCCGGCGCCGACCCGTCCAGGGCGATGCGGGTCCGCACCCGCCGGATGCGGCAGACACTGCCGGGCAGCGTCACCACGGTGTGCACCCCGGCGTCCTCCGCCATCGCCTGGAGCCGTCCGGGCGGGGAGGCGTCGTCGAGCGGGACGTACGCGGCGCCGGTCTTGAGGATGCCCAGAAAGGCGACCAGCGCCTCCAGGGACCGGCTCCCGCACACACCGACCCCGTCACCGCGCCGCACCCCGGAGCCGATCAGCCGGGCGGCCAGCGCGTCGGAGCGGTCCTTCAGCTCGCCGTAGCTCATGCTGCGGCCGTGCTGTACGGAGGCGGTCGCCCGGGGACGCAGCGCGGCCTGGGAGTCGAACAGCTCGTGCAGACAGCGATCGCGCGGATACCACAGCGTCCCCGCGTTCCACGCCGGCGCCACCGGAAGCGTCATCGGGTCAATGACCATGGGATGTCCCGTCTGTGCTGCACGTGAATCGCCTGCCGCACGGAGGACTAGGTGTCGAACTCCGCGGCGAAGGCGGAGAAGTCGGCCGTCCTCCACCTCTCGGGCCGCATGCGGATGAGGATGTCGTCGGCCAGCTGCTCCTGGTTGGCCGCCAGGTACGCCGTCGCGGCGTCCGCGTCCAGGTACCGGTGGGCCAGCGCCTCGTGCTCGGCCGGGGGCACCGGATCCTCGACGTCCACGACCGGTCCCTCCACGCTCACATAGCGGTACGGCGCCGATTCGTCCTGCACGCAGAGGCTGAACCGCCCGGCGTCGCGAACCAGGCGGGCCTTCAGCGCCTGCCGCCCGGTCTCGATCGCCACCAGCCCGCCGGGCCGGTAGGAGTACCAGAGCGGAACCAGCAACGGCCCACCGCCGTTCCGGGGATCGTTCACCCCCAGGATTCCCACGTGGAGGCCGGCGAGGAACTCCTCCCGGTCTTCGACCGACATCCTGAGATCCACGGGTACCACCTCGATCGGGCAGAGAATCCCGCAGGGCATCCTCGGGCGGCACGGAGGCCCGCACGGGTCCCGGCGGCTGAGCCGACGCGGAGGCCGAGACGGGCCCCGACTCCCAGAGTTCAACAGACCCGCGCTGTTCGCATCCCGGACCCCGGCGAGGGTCCTGTATATAAATGTGGAACATCGTATAGACTTCCATAGTCCGCACTCGTCCCACCGTCCCCAGGAGCTCCCCGATGGTGCACGTCCCGACCGGTTTCACCGGCCGCCACTTCCTCAAGGAGCTGGACTTCACCGAGGACGAGTTCCGCGGCCTGGTCGGGCTGGCCGCCGAGCTGAAGGCCGCCAAGCGGGCCGGGACCGAGACGCGGTACCTGCGGGGCCGCAACATCGCCCTGATCTTCGAGAAGACCTCGACGCGCACCCGCTGCGCGTTCGAGGTCGCCGCCGCCGACCAGGGCGCCTCGACGACGTACCTCGATCCGTCCGGATCGCAGATGGGGCACAAGGAGTCCGTGAAGGACACCGCCCGTGTCCTCGGCCGGATGTTCGACGCGATCGAGTACCGGGGCGACAGCCAGGACGCCGTCGAGGAACTCGCCGCGCACGCCGGCGTCCCCGTCTACAACGGGCTCACGGACGACTGGCACCCCACGCAGATGCTCGCCGACGTGCTCACCATGACCGAGCACTGCGCCAAGCCGCTGCGCGAGACCGCCTTCGCCTACCTCGGCGACGCCCGCTTCAACATGGGCAACTCCTACCTCGTCACCGGCGCCCTGCTCGGCATGGACGTACGGCTCGTCGCCCCCAAGAGCTACTGGCCCGCCCAGGGCGTCGTCGACCGGGCCCGCGAGCTGGCCGCCTCCAGCGGTGCGCGCATCACCCTCACCGAGTCCCTGGAGGAGGGAGTGCGCGGCGCCGACTTCGTCGCCACCGACGTCTGGGTCTCCATGGGGGAGCCCAAGGAGGTCTGGGACGAGCGGATCGAGGCCCTGGCCCCGTACGCCGTGACGATGGACGTGCTGCGCGCCACCGGCAACCCGGACGTGAAGTTCCTGCACTGCCTGCCGGCCTTCCACGACCTCGGCACCGAGGTCGGCCGCGGGATCCACGAGCGACACGGCCGCACCTTCCTGGAGGTGACCGACGAGGTCTTCGAGTCCGCTCACTCGGTCGTCTTCGACGAGGCGGAGAACCGTCTGCACACCATCAAGGCGATCATGGTCGCCACCCTGGCCTGACCGGCCGCCCTCAGGACCCGCGGCCCGGAGCCACCCCTTCCGCCGCCGTGACGCGACCTCCCTCCGGCCTCCACAGGCGGGGGACATCCCCGAGGCCGCCCCGCACCACCAGAAACGAGCACCACCCCCGCATGTCCACTCCCCGCATCAAGTCCCCGGCCCTCCTCGTCGCCGAGTCCGGCGCCGACCGCGCGGGCCACGGCCTCAAGCGCACGATGGGCCTGTTCCAGCTCGTCTGCTTCGGCATCGGCGCGATCGTCGGCACCGGCATCTTCGTCGGCCTGTCCGACTCGGTCGCCCAGGCCGGTCCCGCCGTCGTCGTCTCCTTCGTCCTGGCCGCGATCACCTGCGTGTTCACCGCCTTCTCCTTCGCCGAGCTGGGCGGCGCGATCCCCGTCTCCGGGTCCTCGTACTCCTTCGCCTACGCCGGCCTCGGCGAGACCACCGCCTTCCTGGTCGGCTGGTGCCTGCTGCTGGAGTACGGCATCTCCATCTCCGCGGTCGCCGTCGGCTGGAGCCAGTACGTCAACGAGCTGCTGCACAGCCTCACCGGATGGCAGCTCCCGGCCGCCCTCTCCGCCGGCCCCGGCGACGGCGGGATCGTCAACCTGCCGGCCGTCCTCGTCATCGCCATGGCCTGCGTGCTGCTGGTGCGCGGAGTGCGCGAGAGCGCCCGGGCGACCGCCGCGATGGCCGTGCTCAAGCTCGTCATCCTCGTCGCCTTCTGCGTCATCGGGTTCTCCGCCTTCAAGCACGGCAACCTCACCCCGTTCTCGCCGGCCGGACTCGGCGGCATCGGCGCGGGCACCACGGCCGCGTTCTTCTCCTACATCGGCTTCGACGCGATCACCACCGCCGGCGAGGAGGCCAGGAACCCGCGCCGGGACATCCCGGTCGCGATCCTCGTCTGCATCGGCCTGGTCACCCTGCTGTACTGCGCGGTCGCGCTCGCCGCGATCGGCGCCATCGGCGGCGACCAGGTCGGCGGCCGGCCTGCGGCGCTGTCGTACGTCGTCAACACGGTCACCGGCTCCTCGGTCGGCGGCGCCGTCATCGCCTTCGGCGCGGTCGTCGCCATCGCCTCCGTGGTGCTGACCGTGACGTACGCCCAGTCCCGCATCCTGATGTCGATGTCCCGCGACGGGCTCGTGCCGCCCGTCCTCCAGAAGGTCTCGCCCCGCACCTCGGTGCCCGTCGCCGGCACCCTGATCGTCGGCGTGGTCTTCGCGGTCCCCGCGGCGTTCGCGTCGCTGGACGTCGTGGTCAACCTGTGCACCATCGGCACGCTCGCCATCATGGCCGTCGTCAACATCGCCGTGATCACGCTGCGCCGCCGCGAGCCGGGCCTCGTCCGCACCTTCCGGGTGCCGCTCTACCCGGTGCTGCCGGTGCTCGGCGTCGGCTGCTCCCTGTACCTGATGTACGAGACCGGCTGGACCACCTGGCTCCAGTTCGCCGGCTTCCTCGTGGCCGGGCTGCTCGTGTACCTGGGCTACGGACGCCGGCACTCCCGGCTGGCGGCGCGGGCCGGGGCGGCGGAGGTCACGCCGGGCGCAGCCGAGGCGGACCGGACAGCCTGAACCACACCGCCTTGCCCGACGCGGTCGGGCGGTGCCCGCAGGCGGAGCTGAGGGCGCGGATCAGCAGCAGGCCGCGTCCGTGCTCCTGCCAGGGGTCCGGGGCCGTGAGGCCCGGCCGGGTCAGCCCGCCGGGCGGGTCCGGGTCCGGGTCGTGCACCTCGACGTGGCAGCCGGTCGGCAGCAGCTCCACCACCAGCTCTATCGGACCCCGCCCCACGGCGTGCTCCACGGCGTTCGCGACCAGCTCCGCGGTGAGCAGCTCCGCGGTGTCGCTGTCGGCCGTGTGCTCCAGCTCGGTCAGCGCCGTACGGACCAGGGCGCGGGCCACCGGCACGGCGGCCGCCGAGTGCGGCAGCGCGACGCGCCAGGACGGAAGTGACGGCACGGAGTGCCTCCGTGAGGGGCGGTGGCCGGGTGACGGGTGGGCTGCTGAAGGGGGTTCGTGCAAGGTGTGTCCGATCGTGGCGGGGGGCGTCCCGGTGATGAACATCAGGTTGTCCCGCTTTCAACGAGGGGAATGGTACGGGGGCCGTCCGCGAGGACTTTCGGCGGCCTCGTCCTCGGGACCGCCGGGCCCGGCACGGTCGGCTTACCCCGAGGGACGGCCGTCCTCCCCCGGCCACTCCCGTCGTTACCTCCCTATCGACGAGCCGTGACCAAGTGCTGGGTACCGGTCACAGTGGCGCGACTGTATCGCGTACTCGTGACGACAGTCAGGAACAAGTGATAAGTTCGGTGGGGAGAGCCGTCGAGGCAGAGGCCGGCGCGGCAGCGGTTCGTGGCAGTCCCCCCGAGGAGGCCCTGCGTCATGAGTCCCTTCACCGGCTCCACCGACCGCACCTCCCACTGGCGCCATCTGCGCGTCGAGCGCGCCGACGGCGTCGCCACGGTCACCCTCGCCCGCCCCGACAAGCTCAACGCGCTCACCTTCGGCGCCTACGCCGACCTGCGCGACCTGCTCGCCGAACTGTCCCGCGAGCGGGCCGTGCGCGCCCTGGTACTGGCCGGCGAGGGCCGCGGCTTCTGCTCCGGCGGCGACGTGGACGAGATCATCGGCGCCACCCTGAGCATGAACACGTCCGAGCTGCTCGACTTCAACCGGATGACCGGACAGGTCGTGCGGGCCGTACGGGAATGCCCGTTCCCCGTGATCGCGGCGGTGCGCGGGGTGGCGGCCGGGGCGGGAGCGGTCCTGGCCCTGGCGGCGGACTTCCGGGTCGCGGACCCCACCGCCCGGTTCGCCTTCCTCTTCACCCGCGTCGGCCTGTCCGGCGGCGACATGGGCGCCGCCTATCTGCTGCCCCGGGTGGTCGGGCTCGGCCACGCCACCCGGCTGCTGATGCTCGGCGAGCCGGTACGGGCGGCCGAGGCCGAGCGGATCGGCCTGATCAGCCACCTCACCGACGAGGGCAGCGCCGACGAGGCCGCGCGGTCCCTGGCCCGCAGGCTCGCCGACGGCCCCGCCCTCGCCCTCGCCCAGACCAAGGCCCTGCTGACCGCCGAACTGGACATGCCCCTGTCCGCCGCGGTCGAACTGGACGCCTCCACCCAGGCCCTGCTGATGAACGGCGAGGACTACGCCGAGTTCCACGCGGCCTTCACCGAGAAGCGCCCCCCGAAGTGGCGGGGGAGGTGACCGGGGGTGACCGGTGCCATGAGGGTCGCGGTCATCGGCGGCGGACCCGGCGGCCTGTACGCCGCGGCCCTGCTGAAACGGCTCGACCCGGCCCGTGAGATCACCGTCTGGGAGCGCAACGCGCCCGACGACACCTTCGGGTTCGGCGTCGTGCTCTCCGACGAGACGCTCGGCGGCATCGAACACGCCGACCCGGTGGTGTACGAGGCCCTGCGCCGGGAGTTCGTGCGCTGGGACGACATCGACATCGTGCACCGGGGCACCCGGCACACCTCCGGCGGCCACGGCTTCGCCGCGCTCGGCAGACGGCGCCTGCTGCGGATCCTGCACGAACGCTGCCGCGCGCTCGGCGTCGACCTGCGCTTCCGCACCGAGGCGCCGCACCCGGAGCGGCTGTCGCGGACGTACGACCTGGTCATCGCCGCCGACGGCGTGCACAGCGCCACCCGCGAGGCCTACGCCCACGTCTTCCGGCCCCGGGTGACCGGCCACCGCTGCCGCTACATCTGGCTGGCCGCCGACTTCGCCCTCGACGCCTTCCGCTTCGAGATCGCCGAGACCGAGCACGGCGTGGCGCAACTGCACGGCTACCCGTATGCGCCGGACGCCTCGACGGTCATCGTCGAGATGCGCGAGGAGGTGTGGCGCGCGGCCGGCTTCGACACCATGGACGAGCAGGAGTCCGTCGAGCGCTGCGCCAAGATCTTCGCGGACGCGCTCGGCGGGCGGCCGCTGCGCTCCAACAAATCCGCGTGGACCACCTTCCGCACGGTCGTCAACGAGCGCTGGTCGCACGGCAACCTGGTACTGCTCGGCGACGCCGCCCACACCGCCCACTTCTCCATCGGCTCCGGCACCAAGCTCGCCGTCGAGGACGCCCTCGCGCTCGCCGCCTGCCTGGACGAACAGCCCTCCCTGCCCGAAGCGCTCACCGCCTACGAGCAGGAGCGCAAACCGGTCGTCGCCTCCACCCAGCGCGCGGCCCGGGCCAGCCTGGAGTGGTTCGAGAACCTGGACCGCTACCTCGGCCAGCCGCCCCGCCAGTTCGCCTTCAACCTGCTCACCCGCAGCCGCCGCGTCACCCACGGCAACCTCCGGCTGCGCGACCCTCGCTTCACCGACGCCGTGGAGCGCGAGTTCGGCTGCCCGCCCGGGACACCGCCGATGTTCACCCCGTTCCGGCTGCGCGGACTGACCCTGCGCAACCGGGTCGTCGTCTCACCCATGGACATGTACTCGGCCACCGACGGCGTCCCCGGTGACTTCCACCTCGTCCATCTGGGCGCCCGGGCCCTCGGCGGCGCGGGCCTCGTGATGACCGAGATGGTCTGCGTCAGCCCCGAGGGACGGATCACCCCTGGCTGCGCCGGCCTGTGGACCGGACGGCAGTCCGACGCCTGGCGGCGGATCACCGACTTCGTGCACCTGCAGGCCCCGGACACCGCGATCGGCGTGCAGCTCGGCCACAGCGGACGCAAGGGCTCGACCCGGCTGATGTGGGAGGGCATGGACGAGCCGCTGCCCGAGGGCAACTGGCCTCTGACGGCCGCCTCCCCGCTGCCGTACCGGCCGGACAGCCAGATACCCCGCCAGGCCGGCCGGGCCCAGCTCACCGACATCCGCGAGCAGTTCACCGCCGCCGCCTGGCGTGCCGCCCGGGCCGGCTTCGACCTGCTCGAACTGCACTGCGCCCACGGCTATCTGCTCTCCGGTTTCCTCTCCCCGCTGACCAACCGGCGCACCGACGCCTACGGCGGCTCACTGGACAAGCGGCTGCGCTTCCCGCTGGAGGTCTTCGACGCCGTACGCGGAGTGTGGCCCGAGGACCGTCCGATGACCGTGCGCGTCTCCGCCACCGACTGGGCCGAGGGCGGTACGACCGCCGCCGAGGCCGTGGAGATCGCCCGCGCCTTCGCCGCGCACGGAGCCGACGCGATCGACGTGTCGACCGGGCAGGTGGTGGCCGACGAACGCCCCGAGTTCGGGCGGTCGTACCAGACGCCGTTCGCCGACCGGATCCGCCACGAGGTGGGCGTGCCGGTGATCGCGGTCGGCGCGATCTCCTCCTGGGACGACGTCAACTCCCTGATCCTGGCCGGGCGTACGGACCTGTGCGCGCTGGCCCGCCCGCACCTGTACGACCCGCACTGGACCCTGCACGCGGCGGCCGAGCAGGACTACACGGGCCCGTCCGCCTTCTGGCCGACGCCCTACCGGGCGGGCAGCCGCCGCCCCCAGACGGGCCGCACGGACGCACCCAAGCCCCGCCTGGCACTGGGTGGTTGACCGGCCCCTCACCGGGGTGGGCGGCTGCCGTCCGCGCGAGGGCGGGCCGTGGGGGTGCGTTCAAGCCCCGCCTGGTGCTGGGCGGTTGAG
>NZ_JBSFJL010000005.1:237320-363233 GCF_053598035.1 Streptomyces sp. NPDC001204
GCGGTTGACCGGCCCCTCACCGGGGTGGGCGGCTGCCGTCCGCGCGAGGGCGGGCCGTGGGGGTGCGTTCAAGCCCCGCCTGGTGCTGGGCGGTTGAGCGGTTCCTTATTGGGCGGGCAGCCGGGCGGACCGTACGACGCGCCCAAGCCTCGCCTGGGTAGTTGACCGGCGCCCTATCGGGCGGGCAGCCGACGGGGCGCGGACGCGCCCAATCTCCGCCTGACGTTGGATGGTTGACCGGCGTCAGAGCCCTGCGAACTCGGCGCCCGTGTCCCGCAGCCGCTCGTGCAGCCCCTGGAAGACGGCGGCCGAGCGGGAGCCGGGCCAGTCGGCGGGCAGCAGCCGCGCGGGCAGGCCCGGGTCGGCGTAGGGCAGATGGCGCCAGGAGTCCAGGGCGAGGAGGTAGTCGCGGTAGGCCTCCTCCGGCGGGGTGTCCGCGCGCTTCTCCCAGGCGCGCAGGACGCGCGCGTGCCGGTCGAGGAACGCCTCGTGCTGCTCGGCGATCGCCGCCAGGTCCCACCACCGTCCGACCGCCTGAGCGGTCGGCGTGAAGCCCAGGTGCTCGCCGCGGAAGAAGTCCACGTACGGGTCGAGGTCCAGCCGCCGCAGCGTGTGCCGGGTCTCCTCGTACAGGCGGGCCGGGGCGATCCACACGCCGGGCGCCGCCGTGCCGAAGCCGAGCCCGGCCAGCCGGGAGCGCAGCACGTGCCGCTTGTTGCGCTCCGACTCCGGCACGGAGAACACGGCGAGCACCCAGTCCTCGTCGCCGGGGTGCGCCGTGGCATAGATGCGGCGGTCGCCGTCGTCGAGCAACTGCCGTGCCTCCGCGGACAGTTCGTATCCCGCCGCGCCCTGCGGGGTGCGGGCGGGCAGCAGCAGCCCGCGCCGCTTGAGCCGCGACACCGAGGAACGCACGGACGGCGCGTCCACCCCCACGGCGGCCAGCAGCCGGATCAGCTCGGCGACGGGCACCGGGCCTGGCGCGAAGCGGCCGTAGGCGCCGTAGAGCGTGACGATGAGGGACCTCGGGGCGTGTAGCGCCTGCTGCTCGGACACGTTGATCATTTTAGGTCTTCGGCATCACTGCTGGTCACCGACGCCGCTGAGGGCCGTCACCGCCGAGCATCGTCGCGTGCGCGCCGTCACCGCCGTGCGGCGTCACCCCTGGACGCCGTCGGCACGCAGCCGGAACCGCTGGAGCTTGCCGGTGGCCGTGCGCGGCAGCACGTCCAGGAAGACGATCTCGCGCGGACACTTGTACGGGGCCAGCTCCGACTTGAGGTGCACGCGCAGCGCCTCCGCGTCCCGCGGCGCGCCCTGCCTGAGGACGGCGTAGGCGACCACGACCTGCCCGCGGTCCTCGTCGGGCCGCCCGACGACCGCCGCCTCCACCACGTCGGGGTGGCGCAGCAGGGCGTCCTCGACCTCCGGACCGGCGATGTTGTACCCGGCCGAGATGATCATGTCGTCGGCGCGGGCGACGTATCGGAAGTAGCCGTCCGCCTCGCGGACGTAGGTGTCCCCGGTGACGTTCCAGCCGTCCCGCACGTACACGCGCTGCCGCGGGTCGGCGAGGTAGCGGCAGCCGACCGGTCCCTGGACGGCGAGCAGGCCCGGCACCCCGTCCGGCACCGGCTCGCCGCGCTCGTCCTGCACGCGCGCGTGCCACCCCGGTACGGGCACTCCGGTCGTGCCGGGCCGGATGTCCCCGTCCGCCGCCGAGATGAAGATGTGCAGCAGCTCGGTGGCGCCGATGCCGTTGACGATGCGCAGTCCGGTCCGCTCGTGCCAGGCGTGCCAGGTGGCCGCGGGCAGGTTCTCCCCGGCGGACACACAGCGCCGTAGCGAGGAGACGTCGTGGGAGTCGAGCGCGCCGAGCATCGCGCGGTACGCGGTGGGGGCGGTGAACAGCACGGACACCCGGTGCTCGGCGATCGCGGGCAACAACTGCCGTGGATGGGCCTGTTCGAGCAGGAGCGCGCAGGCGCCGGCGCGCATCGGGAAGACCACGAGCCCGCCGAGCCCGAAGGTGAAACCGAGCGGGGGACTGCCCGCGAACACGTCGTCCGCGTGCGGTCTGAGCACATGGCGGGAGAAGGTGTCCGCGATGGCCAGCACGTCCCGGTGGAAGTGGACGCAGCCCTTGGGCCGCCCGGTGGTGCCCGAGGTGAACGCGATGAGCGCGACGTCGTCGGCGGCGGTGTCCACGGCCGGGTACGGCGTGCCGGGCGCCGGACGGCGCAGCAGGTCGTCGGGGGCGTCACCCCCGTACGTCGTGACGGCGAGCCCCGGTATCCCCGCCTTGGCCAGGTCGTCCACGGCCCGGACGTCGCACAGCGCGTGCCGGACCCGGGCGATCTCGCAGATCGTGCTCAGCTCGTGCGGGCGCTGCTGGGCCAGCACGGTGACGGCGACCGCGCCCGCCTTGAGCACGGCCAGCCAACAGGCCGCCAGCCAGGGGGTGGTGGGGCCGCGCAGCAGTACCCGGTTGCCGGGGACCACCCCGAGGTCGCCGGTCAGCACGTGCGCGATGCGGTCGACGCGGGCACGCAGATCGCCGTAGGTCCACGTCCGGCCGTCGGCGGTACGGAACACCGGGCGCCCGGCGTCGGTGCGGTCCAGCAGTTCGGCGGCGCAGTTGAGCCGGTCCGGGTAGCGCAGTTCCGGAAGGTCGAAGCGGAGCTCGGGCCACTGGTCCGGGGGTGGCAGGTGGTCGCGCGCGAAGGTGTCCACGTGCGCCGAGGCCGTCGGCCGCGCGGTGCCGCCCCTGCCGGAGTCCAAGGTGTCCATGGCCGGTTCGCCCCCTTGTCGTGGTGGGCACGCACAAGGAGCGTATCGTGTTGGTGACGACAGTCAACTGTACGCGATACGGTGGATCGTCCTCCGGTCGACCGGGAGAGAGGAGACCGGCGAATGCCCGCATTCTCGATCGAACCGGAACAGGCGGCCTGGTGCGCCGAGTTGCGCGCCCTGGCCGCCGACCGGCTGCGCCCGCTCGCCGAGAAGGGCGAGCCGGGCCACGTCAACCGCGCGCTCCTCGTCGAGCTGGGCCGACTCGGCCTGCTGGAGCGCCTGTTCACCTCCGGCGCCCTCGATCTGTGCCTCATGCGGGAGTCCCTGGCCCACGCCTGCACGGAGGCCGAGACCGCCCTTGCCCTCCAGGGCCTCGGCGCCCACCCCGTCCACGCCCACGGCACCCCCGCCCAGCGCGCCCGCTGGCTGCCTCGCGTGACGGACGGAAGCGCGGTCGCGGCCTTCGCCCTCAGCGAGCCGGGCGCGGGCTCGGACGCGGCGGCGCTGGCGCTGGCGGCCCATCCGGACGGCCCCTCCCGCTGGCGGCTCACCGGCGAGAAGTGCTGGATCTCCAACGCCCCCGAGGCCGACTTCTACACCGTCTTCGCGCGTACGACACCGGACGCGGGCTCCCGTGGCGTGACCGCGTTCCTGGTGCCCGCCGACCGCCCCGGGCTCACCGGAACCGCGCTGGAGATGCTCTCGCCGCACCCCATCGGCACGCTCGGCTTCGACGGCGTCCCCGTCACGGCCGAGGACGTGGTCGGTGAGAGGGACCGCGGCTTCCGGGTGGCCATGGGCACCCTCAACCTGTTCCGCCCCAGCGTCGGCGCCTTCGCCGTGGGCATGGCGCAGGCGGCGCTCGACGCCACCCTCACCCACACCGCCCGCCGGGACGCCTTCGGCGGCAAGCTGAGGGACCTCCAGACGGTCGCCCACCAGGTCGCCGAGATGGCCCTGCGCACGGAGGCGGCCCGCCTGATGGTGTACGCGGCGGCGACGGCGTACGACGACGGAGCCCCCGGCGTTCGCGGACGCGCCGCCATGGCGAAGCTGCTCGCCACCGAGACCGCGCAGTTCGTCGTCGACACCGCCGTCCAGCTCCACGGCGCCCGCGCCCTGCGCCGCGGCCACCTGCTCGAACACCTCTACCGCGAGGTGCGGGCTCCGCGGGTCTACGAGGGAGCGAGTGAGGTGCAGCGGGGGATCATCGCGAAGGAGCTGTACGCGGGGTTGCGCGAGCCCGGCGAGGCATTGTGACCGTCGAGCCGCGCCACTCGGAGGAGGCCGTGCGATCGTCGAGCCGTGCCCGCCGGGGGAGGCCGTGTGACCGTCGAGCCGTGCCCGCCGGGGGAGGCCGTGTGACCGTCGAGCCGTGCCCGCCGGGGGAGGCCGTGCGACCGTCGAGCCGTGCCCGCCGGGGGAGGCCGTGCGACCGTCGAGCCGTGCCCGCCGGGGGAGACCCCGTGACCGTCGAGCCCTGCCCGCCGGGGGAGACCCCGTGACCGTCGTCGAGCTGCGTACGCCCGGGGAGGCCCTGTGACCGCCGACCGCGTCAACCCACCCGCTCTGTCCCCGCCCACCGGCTTCTCGCACGCGGTGGTCGCGACCGGCTCACGGCTGGTGTTCCTGGCGGGCCAGACGGCACTCGACACCGACGGAAAGGTGGTCGGCGAGACCCTGCCCGAGCAGTTCGAGCGGGCGCTGACCAACCTGCTGACCGCGCTCGCGGCGGCCGGCGGCACCGCGTCGGACCTGGCCCGGGTCACCGTGTACACGACGGATGTCGCGGCCTACCGCGTGCACGCCGCCGAACTCGGCCGCGTATGGCGCCGGTTGGCAGGCCGCGACTATCCCGCGATGGCGGTGGTCGGGATCGTACGGCTCTGGGACGAGCGAGCCCTGGTCGAGCTCGACGGCTTCGCGGTGCTGGGCGACGGCTGATCAGGCGGTGTCGGCCAAGTGGTCGACGGGCACGCGCCGCCGGAGAGTGAGGGTCACGGCCACCGCCGAGGGCGCCGGGTACGAGTGGGAGCTCCTGTTCCAGCCACCCGGGAGGTTTCTTCCCCATGCCCCTGCGTCCCGTACTCGGCGCCCTGGGCGCGGCCGCGGCCACCGTGCTCGTGCTGAGCGCGCCCGCCACCGCCGCTCCGGGCGACAACGTGACCATCGACCGGACGGCCCGCGTGTCGGTGAACGGCACCGTCACCGTCTCCGGCACCTACCGCTGCTTCGACGGCAACGGCCCGGTCTTCGTCGGTGCCGCCATCAGCCAGGATCCCTCGGCCACCCACTACGGCATCGGCGGCACCCGCGCCGTGTGCGACGGCGCCCACCACCACTGGCGGGCCTCCGGCACCGTGACGCCGAGGCGGCTCACGCCCGGCCCGGCCCGCGTCGAGGCCGTCCTCGTGGAACTGCGACCGCACAGCGGTCTGCCGCTGCCGCACTTCCACGCCGCGCACCACCGGAACGTGATGCTCGTCGCGGACTGAGCCTCCGCCCGGCTGCCCGGCACCCCGGCGGTGCCGGGCAGCCGGGCGTGCGGCGACGGGGCGGTCAGCGGTCGGCCCGCTGGTCGATGCCGGCGTCGTCGGGAGGACCCGGGGCGTCGAGGACGGAGGTCTCCACCTCGCCGACGCCCCACCCGTACGCCAGCTTGTGCACCTCCAGCACGAAGAAGGATTCCGTGGCGACGATCCCGTCGATCAGATGGAGGCGCCGCGTCATCAGGTCGGTGAAGTGAGCCGTGTCCCGGCAGATCACCTCGGCCATGATGTCGAATCCGCCCGCGGTCATGATGACGTACGCCGTCTCGGGAAGCTCCCGCAGCGCCCGGCAGACCGACGGGGCGGTACCGGGCCGTACCCGGATGCCGATCATCGCCAGCCGGTCGAACCCGATGGTCAGCGGGTTGGCGATGCCCACCACCTGCAGGATCCCGGCGTCCTTCAGCCGCTGCACCCGATAGCGCACGGAGGAGGCCGGGATGCCCACGTCCGAGGCGATCAGACTGTAGGCGCGACGTCCGTCGGTCTGCAGGATGGCGATGATGCGCCGGTCGATGTCGTCGAGCGGGCTCGGGGTGGACATACGGCTGCTCCGGAGGTCGCGACCAAGGTGTGGACCGGGCCGGTGGCGGTCCCTCGGCACGGGGACGGCCACCGGGTCCGGGCGGTCCAGGGTACGGAGCCCCGTGGAGCGGCGGGTCACCAGCCCGATCAGAGGCTCATGACGCCCGTACGCAGGTCGGACATGTCGAGCAGCGTGTGCTTGCCGCCGATCCGGCCCCAGCCGGTGCCGCGGTTGCCCGCACCGCCGAACGGCATGTTGACGTCCCAGAAGCAGGTGCTGTCGTTGACGACGACCTGACCGACGGCCAACTCCTCGACGAACCGGTACGCCGAGGCCATGCTCTGCGTGAACACCGCGCCCTGGAGGCCGAGTGCGTCGTCGTTGGCGATCCTCAGCAGCTCGTCGTCGCTGCCGCCGGTGATGATCGGCACGACCGGCCCGAAGGACTCCTCGCGGGACAGCAGGCTGTCCTCGGGAACCCCGTCCACCACGGTGAACTCGTAATAAAGATCGGTGGGTTGGCCGGAGCGGCGCTGCCCGCCGAGCAGAATCCGCGCACCGCGCTCCCCGGCGTCGGCCATGTGCCGGTCCATCTTGGCCGCGACACCCTCATTGTTGAGCGGCCCGAGGTTCGTCGCCGCGTCGAACGGGTCGCCGAGCACGACGTTCTCGGCGGCGCGGAGCACGGCCTCGACGAAGCCGTCGTGCGCGTCGGCGTGTACGACCACCCGCTCCGTGGCACAGCACACCTGCCCGGAGCACAGGTACGCGCCGTACACCGCGGCGCGGGCCGCCGCGTCCAGATCGGCGTCGGCGAGTACCACCAGCGGGCCGTTGCCCGAGCACTCCATGAGGGAGCGCTTGAGCCCGGCGGCGGCCGCGACCTTCGCGCCGGTCGCCGAGGAGCCGATGAAACCGATGGCGTCGACACCGGGGTGGCGCACCAGCATGTCCCCGGCCGCACCCTCGCCGGGCAGGACGTTCACCAGGCCCGCCGGGACCCCCGCCTCGACCATCGCCTCCATGGCCTTCAGCACGGTCAGCGGGGTGTTCGCCGGCGGTTTGACGACGTGCGCGTTGCCGGTGGCCAGGCCGGGGGCGACGAACTCGGCGAGCATCAGCAGCGGGAAGTTCCAGGGCGTGATGATGCCCCAGGTGCCGACCGGCCGGTAGAAGGTCCACATCCGCTTGGTGGGGTCCGTCGACGGCATGGTCTCGCCGTGCAGCCGCACCGCGTCCTCGGCGTGCAGATGGAACAGCTGCGCCGCCTCCTCGACGTCGGCGACCGACTCGGCGAGCGGCTTGCCCTGCTCCAGCGTCTGCAGGCGGGCCAGTTCCTGCACCCGGGCGGACAGCGCGTCGCCGACGCGGTGACAGATCTCCGCTCGCTGCCAGACGTTGACCCTCGCCCAGGCCTGTTGCGCCTCGTTCGCGGCCTTCACGGCGGCGTCCAGGTCCGTGGCGGAGGGGAGCGGGACGGTGCCGATGTGCGCGCCGGTCACCGGGCTGACGACGTCGTAGGTCTCGGTACCTGTGCTGTCGGCATAGTCGCCGTTGACGAAGAACGGGTGCACGGCAGACATGAAGAACCCTTCTGGTCGTGACGGGGAGAGCGCAGAGGGGAGTGGTGTCCACACCATCGGGTGGGCAATGAAAGGCTGTCAATAGGCTGGAACCCGCAATCCAAAGGCCAGTTGATTGCTGAATCAGCAGGCTCAAGCCATTGACACTGCGAAATCGGTGGCCCTACGGTGCGGGGCTCATAGGCCAGGGCCCAGCCCCGGGTAGGCCTCCCCGCTCTCTCCCCCGTTCCGTCCTCCCGGCTCTCCTCGCTCCGCTCTTCCCCCGCTCTGTCACCGCTCTCCGCCCGAAGGAGACACCCATGTCCGAGCAACCCGCCCTTGCCAAGAAGATGCGCTGGTACGACGGCTTCGCCATGTCACTGACGATGCCGGCCGCGCTCATCGCGTCCCTGGGGGCCTCCATCGGGGGGCTCGGCGCATGGGGCGCCATCGCCCTGTGGACGGTGTCCATGGTGCTGGCCACCGCCACGAACTGGATCTACACCGAGATGGCCGCGATGTTTCCCGACTCCTCGGGCGGTATCGCGCACTACGCCACCGAGGGATGGCGCAGCCGCGCCCCCGTCGTCGGGGCCCTGGCCGGCGTCGGCTACTGGCTTCCCTGGACGACCGCCCTGTCGGTGTACGCGGGGATCATCGGCTCCCTGGTGCAGGCGCAGTGGTTCCCCGGCCAGACCTGGACGCTCGACCTGGGCGTGGGGGAGCTGAGTCTGCCGATCGTGGTGGGGCTCGTCGTCATGGGACTGCTGTACGCGGCGGCGATGTACGGCCTGCACGCGGCGATGTGGGTGGTCTACGTGACCGGCGGGATCCTGCTGGTCCCGCTCTCGGTCTTCATCGTGGGGCCGTTCCTCTCCGGTGACTGGAGCACGGCCGGCCTGCACTGGAACCTGCACGGCACGAGCGGGCTCCGCGAGGCCCTGGTGTGGCTGTACATCATGGCCTGGACCTCCTTCGGCGTGGAGGTGTGCGCGACCTTCGCCCCCGAGTACAAGGAGACCGTGCGGGACACCTCCCGGGCGCTTCGCGCGGGGGTGCTGTTCTGCCTCGGCGTCTTCATCCTGCTGCCACTGGCGCTCTCCGGCTACGTCGGCGAGAAGAAGATCGGCGAGGACCCCACCGCCTTCTACGTCGGCGCCTTCCGCGACCTGGTCGGCGGCGCCGCGGACCTGATGATCGTGTTCCTCATCGCCTCACTGCTGCTCATCATGATCACCGGGCTGGCCGACGGCTCGCGGGTGCTGTACGACATGGGTCGACAGGGGGTGACGGTCCGTCAGGTAGGTGTGCTCAACCGGCGCGGCGTACCGGCTCGCGCGCTCACCGTCGCCCTGGTCGTCAACGTGATCGTGCTGGTGGTGCTCAAGACGCCGCTGGCGATCATCGTCACCGGCAACCTGGGCTACATCCTGACCCACATCCTGGCGATCTCCGGGTTCGCGTTGCTGCGCCGGGACCGCCCCGATCTGGCCCGCCCGATCCGGCTCCCCGACTTCTTCGTGCCGCTGGCCTGGTTCCTCACCGCACTGCTGGCGGTCATCCTGGTCGTCGGCGCCACCGGCTTCTCCATCACCGGCTACGGCGGCTTCAGGGAACTGGCCATCGCCCTGGGAGTACTGGCCGCCGCGGCCGTGCTGTGGGAGTACCGCCGCCGCGTCCAGGACCGCGCCGCCCCGGCACCCCCCGACGCATCCGCAGCCGGTACCGACGGGGCCCCGCCCCACGACGAGGTGAGGGAAGCACCCCGCCGCTGAACCTCTCGCTGCCGTGACCGTCCGGCCGCCGAGAGCCTCGCTCGCCCGACTTCCCGCCGCATCCCGTCCCCAGCCGTGCCGCACGCACGGTGTCACGCGCGTCCCAACCCCCCACGCGTCCCCAGACCGGCGGGTCCGTGCGCCGCAGCCGCCGCTCACCGCTCCCCCTCAAAGGCAAGGACTTCGGCATGGCACGTTTTCAGGGTCGCACCCGTCTCAGCGCGCACATGCGCGCGATGTTCTCGGCACACCAGGAAGCGGCACGCACCGGCGTGCCGGTGGAGGAGATCCAGGGCAGGCGGGCCGCCGCCGCTGCCGAGGGCGCGAGCCGCAGGCAGTTCCTGCGCGGTGCCGCGGGCGGCCTGGCGGTCGCCGCGGCCGGCGGGCTCGGTGTCCGCTCGCTGCTCCAGGCCCCCGCGGCCAACGCCGCCACCGCACCCAGAGTGGTCGTCGTCGGAGCCGGCCTGGCCGGGCTGCGGGCCGCCCACGACCTGTACCGCAGGAAGGGCATCGCCGCCACGGTCTACGAGGGCAACACCCGTGCCGGCGGCCGGTGCTGGAGCCTGCGCGGCTTCTTCGACGCGGGCCATGTCGTCGAACACGGCGGCGCCTTCATCAACACCGACCACACCGCCGCCCGCAACCTGGCGGCCTCGCTCGGCCTGACCCTGCGGGCCGTCAACGGCGGCAACACGTCACCCTACGGGGACAAGTACTGGATCGACGGTGCGCTCTACAGCACCAAGGAGGCCAACGCCGACTGGAAGGCGGTGCAGCCGAAGTTCGCCGCCGAACTGGCCGCCGCTCCCTATCCGCAGACCTACGACAAGTACACCGCGCGCGGACGCCAACTGGACCTGATGACGGTCGACGAGTGGCTGGCCGCCAACGTCCCCGGCGGCCTCGGCAGCCGGTTCGCCAAGCTCATGCGGTCCAACGTGCTCTCCGAGTACGGCCTCGACCCCGGCCGGCAGTCCGCCCTCAATCTGATCTACCTGCTGGGCTGGAACACACCGGGCTCCCTCGCCCCGCTCGCCGGCGACGACGAGAAGTACTCGATCGTCGGCGGCAACGACCAGCTCGTCTCCGGGATGATCGGCCAACTGCCGTCCGGCACGGTGCAGTACGGGAAGAAGCTCACCGCGCTCCGGTCCAACGCCGACGGGACGGTCACCTGCACGTTCAGCGACGGCCCGACCGTCTTCGACGTGACCGCCGACAAGGTGGTCCTGGCGTTGCCCTTCACCACACTGAGGGACTGCGACCTCGCCAAGGCCGGGTTCTCCACGCTGAAGACACAGGCGATCCAGCAGCTCGATCTGGGCACCAACGCCAAGCTCCACGTGCAGTTCGCCAACCGGCCGTGGGTGGCGCAGAAATACGGCGGCGTCGCCTACACCAACCCCGACACCCTGCAGACGGTCTGGGACGACACCGTGGGCCAGGCGCTGCCCCAGGGCATCCTGTGCCAGTTCCCGGCCGGCTCCGCCGTGACCACCGGCTGGACGGGAGCCGCCTTCGACACCGCCCCGGCGGCGCAGGTCAGCACCTTCCTGTCCCAGACGGAGCCGATCTTCCCCGGTGTCACGGCCGCGTACAACGGCAAGGCGTACCGCGACGTCTGGTACCTCAACCCCTGGTCCAAGGGTGCCTACAGCTGCCCCCGGGTCGGCCAGTACACGACCCTGTGGGGTGCCCAGCCCGGCGCCGAGGGCAACGTGCACTTCGCCGGTGAGCACACGTCCCTGGACGACTACGGCTTCCTCGACGGCGCGATCGCCTCCGGCGAGCGGGTGTCGAAGGAGATCGCGCCCTGACACCGGCATGGACCACGGTGTGGCCCCGGAGGAGTGATCGTGCCGGAGTCGGCGGACTCCGGGCCTCCGGGGCCACGATCGGCATGTCCGACGGAATCACCTGGCTCGCCGAGCCGAACGTCATCGGCCGGACCGGCCACAGCGTGGTCATCGCCCGGGGCCTCGCGGGACGCCCACCAGCACGACGGCCGCACCGTCTGCTTCTTCAACCTGCACCAGGACTCCTCGTGTGGCTTCGACGGAGTCTCCGACGACGACCCGGACCTCTGCGCGGCCCTGGAAGCGGACCTCACCGCCGCGGGACTGTCCCTCGACGACCCCGGGGAACAGTCGGAGGACCCCGAGGCGGGCCACCGGTCCTGCCTGAAGGTCATCGAGCAGCGCTTCGGCAGTCCTGAGCGGCCGGCTGTCCACGCGCCCCCCGGCAGGTCCGGCGTTCCGCGCGGTTCAGGCGGCCCGGCCGGCCTTGAGCGCGGCCGTGGTCCCGACGACGCGGCGGGCCTGGTGGCTCTGCGGGCACTCACGCATCTGATGGGCTGGGCCTGCGTGCTGATCGGTGCAGTTCATGTGACACTCGGCAACGCGGCGATCCCCGGCGCAGGTTCCGCCGGGACGACCGTCGACAGCTGGGGCCGGTTCATGGGGGCGAGCTTCGTCGGCTACGGGCTGGCCTGGCTCTGGGCCGCTCGGCAGCGGCCCGTACCGGCGTGGGCGGTGCGGTGGCTGGCCGGTGTCTTTCTGCTGGGTGGCGCGGGGCGCCTGCTCTCGCTCGCCCTTCACGGCTGGCCGCAATGGTTCCAGATCCCGCTGACGGTGATCGAACTCGGCCTGCCGCCCGTCTTCTTCTGGCTGGCGGACGCGGAGGAACGAGCTCTGGGCAGAGGCGCGGAGACCGTGCCCGCCGGACGGCGAATGCGCACCGACTGAGCGGACTCCGACGGGCGGCGACGGCGGGCCGCAGCGCCCTTGCCGGCCCCGCCCGCTGGACCTGACTCGGCTGCCGCCAGTTCGATGACCTCGCGGAGCCCGTCCCGGTGGGTGCGTCGAAGCGGCCGACCGGCCCGGGCCGGGTTACGGCCCGTCGCGCACTGCTGCAGGGTCCCGGTCCGGCGCGTCGGCAGGGCCCGCGCAAACGGAAATCCCCCCGGTGGCCCGCTCGAGCCGGCGTGTCGTGTGTCGCGACCTGGAATGGTTTGAGATCAGGCCATTGACAATCGGTGTGTCGTACGCCACTTTGTTCGCCGTCGTCCCTCGTCGATGAGGAGTCGCGGATGGCTGCGCAAGAGGAAGTCCAGCCAGAGATAGAGCTGGACGAGGATGCTGCCCGTCTCGCAGAGATGGGCTACAAGCAGGAACTTCATCGCGGTATGTCCGCGTTCTCGAATTTTGCCGTATCGTTCTCGATCATTTCGATCCTGGCGGGCTGCATCACGTCGTACGGGATCGCGCTGAAGTCGGGTGGTCCGTCGACCATCGTGCTCGGCTGGGCGGTGGTCGGTGTCTTCGTGACGTGTGTGGCGCTGGCCATGGCCGAGGTGTGTTCGCGCTACCCCACCGCGGGGGGTCTCTACTTCTGGGCCGGTGAGCTCGCCAGGAACAACAAGCGTGCCTGGGCCTGGTTCGTGGGCTGGTTCAACTTCATGGGCGAGGTCGCGGTGACTGCCGCGATCGACTTCGGGTGCGCCACGACCTGGATGGCGTTCATGAACCTCGTCTGGGGCGTCGAGGTGACCGCCGGCGGTACGTTCCTGCTGTTCCTCGCGATCATTCTTGTGCACGCGCTTCTCAACACGTTCGGCGTGAAGCTCGTCGCCTTCCTGTCGAACGTCTCCGCCTGGTGGCACGTGGTGGGCGTCCTGGTCATCGTCGCCGTGCTGTGGGCGCTGCCCGAGCACCACCAGTCCGCCGGGTGGACGCTGACGGGCTGGCACAACGCCACCGGCTGGACCTCCGGAATCTACGTCTTCCTCATGGGCCTGCTGATGGCGCAGTACACCTACACCGGGTACGACGCGTCGGCCCACGTGGCGGAGGAGACCAGGGGAGCGGCCCGCAGCGCGCCGCGCGGGATCGTGATGAGCGTGGTGATCTCGGTCATCGGCGGTTTCATCCTGCTCTTCTCCATCACCGCGTCGATCCAGGACAAGAGTTCCGCGGGACTGGACAAGCTGGCCGCGTCGAGTACGGGGCTGCCGCCGGCGCAGGTCTTCCTGGACTCGCTGAACAGTCCGGCCACGGCGAAGTTCCTGCTGTTCATCGTCTGTGCTGCGCAGTTCTTCTGCGGGATGGCCTCGGTGACGGCCAACTCCCGGATGAGCTACGCGTTCTCGCGCGACAACGCCCTTCCGGGGTCGCGGATCTGGGCGAAGGTCAACCCGCGCACCGGGACGCCCACGAACTCGATCTGGTTCTGCGTGGCGCTCTCGGCGCTCCTGACGCTGCCGGCGCTGTTCAACACCACGGCATATCTGGCGGTGACCTCGATCGCGGTGATCGGCCTTTACATCGCCTATGTCACGCCGGTGCTGTTGCGTCGTCTGCGCGGCAACGAGTTCGTTCCGGGGCCGTGGCACCTGGGCAAGTGGAGCAGCCTGGTCGGCTGGGTCGCGATCGTGTGGGTCGTGATCATCTGCGTGCTGTTCGTGCTGCCGCCGACCCGGCCGGTCAACGTCGACAGCTTCAACTACGCGCCGATCGCGGTGGCGGTGGTCGGTCTGTTCGCGCTGGTGTCGTGGTACGCGGGCGGCCGTAAGCACTTCATGACCAGCCGTGACAACCTGGGGGAACTGTGACGTCGTGACGCCCGCGGCCCCCCTCGGGCATGCGATGGACCCCGATCCGGGAAAGAGCCTGCTGCGGCCGGTGCGTTCCCACCACGCTTTCGAGTCGTGCGTGGAGCAGTCGGCGACCGCGATCAGGCTGGGCGGGTATCCGCGTGGTCCGGCGCCGCCGACCGAGCGGATCCTGGCCGAGTGCCTGGGAGTGTCCCGGGCGACTCTCCGGGAGCGATCGCCGCACTGCGGATGGCGGGTTTCGTCGAGACGCACCGGGCCGCGGCGGCGGCACCGTCGTCGTCCACCGGCCGCTGAAGCCCGGGGAGGGGTCGCTGTCGTTCTCGCGCGGACGGGGAACGGCAGCCGCAGCCGCCCAGGTTGCCGGACAACCAAGATCTGGCCGTCGGCAGAATGAGTTCATGGACGCTGGACTGGCTGCATTGCTCGGCACCGCCGTGGGCTCACTCGCTACCCTCGGCTCCGCGATGGTCACCGGGCGCGTGGCGGCGCGCTCGCAGTTCGCCCAGTGGCGCCGGCAGCATCGCCGCGACGCCTACGCGAACTACCTGGCCGCGGTGTACGACCGCGATGTCGCCCTGGACGCGGTGCGCGACACGCTGCGGGGGGACTCACCGGACTTGCGGGAAGTCGACGAGAAGACGGAGCGTTTCGACGCCCAGGTCCGCGGCGTTCACCGGGCTGCCGAGTTCGTCATCCTCGAAGGTCCGCGGTCCGTGGTGGAGGCGCTCTACCGTGCGGTGCATGCGGCCGACGACCTGGCCGAGGTCGTGCGGCGGATGGTGCGTGATGCCCATGCGGGTGACACATCCCGTAAGGCCGCGGACCCCGCGCTCGCCGCTGAGCGCGAGCACCTGCTGTACCAGGCCGTGAAAGGCCTCCGCGCAGCGGCCGCGGACGTCCTCGGCGACAGTCGGACACGCGTCTCGTAGTCGTGCGGGCGGCGGAGCTGAACATGAGAAATGGCCCCGGACCTGAGCATTTCGGCCGAGGTCCGTTCTCATCCTCATCAGGTCGATCACGGGTGACGTGCGATGCCGACCAGCCGTTGGGAGACCGCGTACACGGCCGTCGGCCCACACACCGTGGAGCGGATGTGCATCTGGCGCCGATGTCAGCAAGTTGCGAGACCCATATGGGCTACTACGGTGGAAGTGGCCGATGTGACCTATGTTGCAAAGGGGTACGGTCATGAACGCAAGGCTCTGCAAGCGATCTGCCGTTGCGGGCTCGGCCCTCATCCTCGCCCTCGCACCGCTTGGCCTGCAGCCGGCGGTGGCAGCAGCGGCAACGCCGAGCCAGACCCACGCCAGTGCGGTCGAGAACCAGCGCGACTACCGACGGGGATTCCGCGACGGATTCCGGGACGGATACCAGGACGCTCGGGACGACTGCCGGATGCACAGGGGACATCGGGGTTACAGCTCCGGCAACAGCGACTACACCCGTGGCTACAGCCATGGGTACAGCGACGGTTTCGCCCGAGCGGAAGAGCGCTACTGCTGAGCGGGTGAGGCTGAGACCGGCAGGTTCATGGCTTGCGCCGGCCGACATCGGCGGGTGTGAGCCATGAGGCGGCAGTGAACCCGGTGGAGCGCGCACTTCCTGCCTCGCGCGGGTGCGCGTGGCAGCGCAGCCGTCGACGCGGCGACGCGGTCTTCGCGCAGCCGCCGGCCTCCCGGCAGCAACTCGCTCTCGGCCGAAAGTGCCGAAAGTTTCAGAGAAGTCCCAGGGAGGCCGCCGGCCCCCTTCCAGACCCGCACCAACGCAGGTCGGAAGGGGGCCGGCGGCATTCGTCGCTCAGATGTCCCGGAAGAGACCAGAGGAAGTCGTGACCTGACCCGATGGGTGGTCGCGGGGCGCTGACCTGCGCGAACGACCTTTCGACTGTTTCACGCCCGTGCCCCTTGATGCGGCCGAAAGTCCCAGAAAAGTCCCAGGGCAGCGGCTCCTGCCCCGGTGGTCCGAGGGACTGGCGCTCGGCCCATGCCCCACGACCGTGGTCTGCTGACGGTCAGCGAGAGTGGTGGACCAACGTGGAGGTCATTGAGGTCGAGGGAGCCTGACAGTCACTCAGTTCGGCTACGAGGTTTTCACCGAGCCGTCCGGCTGGATGTGCAGGGTCGGCGAGCGCGATGCCTCGGAGAAGGAGCCTTCGCTCGGCGCCACCTCGACCTGAGCCTGCACTGCGGCGTGGACGCGGGCCACAGAGCACCCCTTGGTCGTCAGCCACATGATCTTCCCGGCTTCCACTGTCGCGGTGACGTCGCTGTCCGCGGCTCCGCACGGTGCGAACTGCTGGGCGCGCACATATCCGAGACGTAGCCGTAGAATCTGGCGCCCACCGGCATTACGGACCAAGACACCGAATTGAACCGAGTTCTTGGTGACCCGTGCGCAAGGGGTCCACTCCACGGACCCCACGGCCTGCACTCGGGTGGCGCAGTGGGTATCAGGATCCGCCGACAGGGAAGCCGGACCGGTGACCGCCTCAGGCCGGCCGTTCACGGGTGTCTCGGCGACCGGCCGTTCGGCGACTTCGGCGGGGGAATCACGGTCGCCGTCGAACCAGCCCTGCGCCCACGCCCCCACCACGCCGGAGACGATGGCGGGAATCAACAGGGCCAGTGCTTTGTACCACCACGCCGACCTTTGTGGGGCAGGCGGCTGTGGAGGAGGTGCGGTCATGATGCATGCGCCCGTTCTCGATCGGTCGAAAGGGTGGTTGCGCTGCGTGCCCTGCGGCCCGGGGCTGCCGTCAGGGCGACGACTTCCGTGTCAGCAGGCTTCCCAGAACGGCCAGGAGGACCACGCCGGTCAGCACGCTCGGTATGGGGTGGCCGAGGGCCCTGCCCACCAGCCAGCCTGCCGCCGCGCCGGTCACCGCCAGGGACCCGATCTCCAGGACGCCACCGATCCGTCCGCCGGCCCCGCCCCGCCAACGGCGTACGACCAGCAGCGGAAGGATGAGCCCCAGCGAGCCGAGCACGGCGATCAGGGGAGCGTGGAGACGGACGGGCACGGGGAGCTTGTATGCCAGGGCCTGGATGGCGGTCAGCGTGAGCAGGACGGAACCGATGACTGTGGTCTGGATGAGGGACAGGTACTGCTGGTGACTCTGCAGCCGCTGCGCGGCGGATTCCGTGGCGATACGGGCGGCCTCGGCCACCTGCTCCCGAGCGATGCCCAGATAGGTCACGTCGTCATCGAGCACTGCGGCCAGTTGCACGCGCAGCTCCTCGTCATTGTCAAGGACTCTAGGCCGACCGTCCGCGCTCGCCCCCAGTACGCGCAGGCCGGCGGACGCGACCTCCAAGGAGCGAGTCATGGTGCGCAGGCCATGGGTCGTCGCGCTCGCCAGCCGTTCCTCGGCAAGCGCCTGCCGGGCCTGCTCCGCGATGCGCTCCCAGCGCGCGAGGGCCCGGCGACCGATGGCGGGCCGCGTCGCCGAACTCATCGTCAGCTCCTGCCACTTCCTGGTCAGCTCCTCGCTATTCCGCCTCAGCCGGTCGATGTGTTCGCTCAAGGCAGCGGCGCTGTCGAGGCGTACTCGATAGTTCTCGCGGATGAGGGCGGCGCCGATCAGATAGCGCGTCAGCGGCACGAGGCCCCCGTGTTCGGAATGCCAGCTCCAGTCGTCCAGCAGACCCTCCTGCTGGTCGGTCGCCACCGTGGTGAGGAGGAGATCACGGCGGGCGGAGAGGACCTTCCCCGATCGGGTGATCTCCCACAGCGTCAGCCCGTTCTCCGTCTCCACCGGGCGGGAGAGCTGGGACTGCGGCGACAGCTCCCGACGGAGCCCTTCTCCCATGAGTGCGGAGTCCGGGCGCGAGGTGCCGTCGGGAACGCTGAGCGACCGGTAGACACGGACCGATCCGAGGAGAGACGGGTCGGTGGCGGCGTCGCCGCCGTTCCCCACCGCCGCCGCTTGCGAACAGGCCTCTTCCCAGTTGCGTTCGAGCGCGCGCAGCACCTGTGCGCTCTGCTCGGCGGTGCGGTCCGGCCCCTCGTCCGCCGACAGCATGACGGTGAGTCCGACCACGTCGTGCAGCCGGTAGAGCATCGCCTGCCTCGCCCCTGCGGCGTCGGCCCGTTGCCGCAAGAAGAGGAAACCGACCCCGTCTCTCAGGTCGGTGGGAAGGGACAGCTCTCCGTCGGCCTGGAGCGCCGTGTCCATGCCGACCCGCGCGCATGTCTCCCAGAGGAGATGCAGCAGGCGTCCTCCCGTGTCGCCGAATCGCTGGGACGTGAAGAAATAGTGCAGCTGCAGCGCCTCACGCGCATGGCGCGATTCACTGCTCATTCTGCTCCTCGGTGCGCTCCCTCTCGCGGTCCTCCCGACCCAGCCGATCCTGGATCAGTGCCTTCCGCTCGAGGATCCGCTCCGAAGGCCCGGTCGCGTCGCCCGTCAGCTTCCTGGGCGCGCGCATCACCGCAACGATGTCCTCGAGCCGGAAGAGCGCCTGCCGGAATCCGTCGTGGTCGCCCCGGTCCAGAGAGCCGGACATGGCGTCCAGGGAAGCCTCCGCCTGCTCCCAGCCCTCTGGAGTGAGCCGACTGCGGACCGCGGCCTCCAGGATCTCCTCGGACACCTCGCGAAGACCACTCAACTCGGCCCGCATACCGCCCCCTTGCTACTCTCCGACCTTGTGCCCAGATTAGGGCATCCGGCGAGATCGGCGATGGGGGGCGGATGAGCCGCGCGAACGGTCTGAACGGTTTCGGACGGTTCCTGGGACGGCTGCTGTTCGTCAGGGATGCGAATCTCGTCGCCGCCGACATGGGCCGGTACGCCTACCGCGACCTTCAGGACTGGTACGGCAACCCCAGCGACGTGCAGGCCCTTCAAAGCGCCGTCTCCTTCTACCGGAACGCCCTGCGGAACACCACGCCCGAGCACCCGCAACGAGCGGCGCTCGAAGAGCAACTGGCAGCCGGCCAGCGCGACCTCTGGATTGCGACGGGGTTCCCGGACACCCTCCACCAATCGATCGACCTCATGGCGGCGTCCGCGGCCCGTACACCGCCGGCCGATGCCGAGAACTGGATCGGCCGCCGTTGGATGTTGATGCTGCTCCACGTCCTGCGTCATGGCGCCACCAGGGACGTGGCCGACGCCCAGCTCACCGTGGACTGCCACCAGTCGCTGGCACCGATGCTGAACGGATTGCACGGGCAGCCCTGGGCGCCGGACCTGCGCGCGGCGGTGTACCTCACCACGGCCCAACTCGCTGCGTTACAGGGCGACGAGACGGCGGCCGCATCCTGGCTGGGACAGGCCCGGCAGACCTTCGGCGGTTCCCTGGTCCCGACCGCGGGCCCGGGGATCGAGACCTGGTCCCTCCTGCTCCTGCGACGCGTCCGCTTCCTGCTGGAACGCTACGAGAGCACTCATGACCACCAGTTCTGCCAGGAGGCGGTCGCCCTATGTTCCTGCGGCATCGGCGCGTTCGGTGAAAGGCAGGGTGATCCAGCGTTGTTCGAGCTGCGCGGTCGTCTTCTCTTCACCCGCTACCGGCTCCTGGGACAGAGGCAGGACGCCCAAGGCGCCCGCCTCGACTGCGAGGCCGCCCTGCGCCTCGCCGACCCCGGCGTGGCGCAATGGCGCACCGACGTGCAGTGGCGTCTGGCCATGTTGCTCCTGCTGACTTCCCAGCACGAGCAACTCGCGCCCGCGGACATCGCCCTGACCCACCGCCTCGCCACCGAATCCCTGACCGCGGTCACGACCGGTTCGGCGGATCACGCGGCGCACATGCGTCTGCTGGCCGACGTCCGCCACCAGTTCCCGTCCGAGGCCGGTCTCGCATACACGCAGGAGACGGCGGTGCTGTACGAGCGGGCTCTCGCCGAGCTGAGCGGCACTGGTCACGCCTGGCACATTCACAACCAGCTCGCCCTGCTCAACGGAGACTTCTACCGGGCCACCGGAGACCCGGAGCAGCTGTCGACCGGAATCGGCCACGCGGAACAGGCCGTACGTCTCTGCCCACCACGCGAAGCCCCGCAACAGCTCCCGGTTGCGCACACCGTGCTCGGCGACCTGCTAAGACTGCGGTACGAACGCTCCGGCGACCGGCGGGACTACGAGCGGGCATGGGAGCACACGGGCCAGGGCGTCACCCTCGCGCAGTTTCCGGGAACCGCGCCCCAGTGGGCGCAACGCCTCTCCAACCACGCGCTGGTTCTCGCCCTTCCGGGCCGCCCAGAGGACTACCGCGCTGCGGAGCGGCTGCTGCGCGACGCCCTCGACAGCGAGGGCCTCCTTCCGCAGGACAAGCCCGTCCTGCACCACAACCTCGGGACGATCCTGCGGCAGGCCGCCGAGGTCACGCATGACCGCGAGCAGCTTCGGCACGGCGTCGGGCATCTGAAGGTGGCGGTGGCCACCACAACGGCGAGCGACGTCCTTGGCAGACTCGCTCGCCGCAACCTGGCTGCGGCCCTGCACTCCTGGTCGCTGTTCGACGAGGATCCCGCTCTGCTCGACGAGCCACTGGAAGTGGTCGAGGCCGCACTTGAGGAGGCTCCCACCGAAGCACCGGACCACCCCCTGCTGCTGTCCGATCTGGGCGGCTGCCTGGTCAGCCGCGGTGTCTACCACGCCGAGCAGAACGACGTGGAGCGCGGCCGCCGCGACCTGGAGCGTGCGGTGGAGGTGCTGCGACAGGCCCTGCGCTCGCTGCCGCCCGGGTACACCACACGTCCGGCAATCGAAAATCAGTACGGTGAAGCCCTGAAAGCCCTCGGGCAGCTCACCGGTGATCGGCGAGGCAGGGAGGAGGCGCTGGCCGTCCACCGTCAGACCGTGAACTCGCTGGATGCGGACAATCCGTCCTGGGCGCTGTCTGCGCTGCTCCTCGCCACCACGCTCGTCAGCGTCGAGGCACCGTCGGCCGAGGAAGTGACGCAGGCCGCGAACCTGTGCCTGAGGGCTGCCCGGCATCCGTCGGCGACTTCGACGACCCGATGGAACGCGGCTGTCAAGGGCGCCGAACTCCTGGCCGGGCGGGGCGACTGGACGGGAGCCCTCGACGCCTGCACCGCCGCCATCGCCGTTCTGCCACAGCTGGCCTGGGGCGGCCTCGCCTTTGACGACCGCCTGCACGCCCTGAGCGACACCTCCCAGATGGTCTCCGACGCGGCCGCCATCGCACTGCACGCCGATGCCCCCGAAAGGGCGCTGGAGATCCTCGAACACGGCCGCGGTCAACTGCTCTCCCATGCCCTGGACATGCGCGCCGACCTGGAGGCCGTACGTCGCCAGGACCCTCGGCTGGCAGCCGAGCTGGAGCTGCTCCGCAACGACCAGGACACAGCCCGGAGCGGCGAACCCGAGCATGCGGGAACGTACCGAAGGCAGCGTCAGCACCACTGGGACCATCTTGTCCAGCAGGTGCGGCAACTCCCGGATCTGGCCGACTTCCTCAAGCCTCTGCCGTACCGCGACCTCCTCTCCGCCGCGCAGGACGGCCCAGTCATCGTCCTCAACTCCAGCCCCTTCCGCTCGGACGCACTGGTCCTCCACGACAAGGCCCTCACGGTCGTTCCGCTGCCCGGGTTCCGGCACAGCAAGGCAGTGCTCCGTGCCCAGGCCCTGTCCCGGCTCGTGCATCCCCTTGAGGAAGGGGACGACGCGGACGAAGAGCAGCACATCGAGCTGCGCCCGTATCTGACCGAGCTGTTGGACTGGCTGTGGACGACGGTTGCGGAGCCCGTGCTGAGGGTCCTGCCCTCCAGCCCGGTAAAGAACGCAAACACGCTTCCGCCCCGGATCTGGTGGTGCCCCACCGGCGTGTTCAACCACCTTCCGGTCCATGCGGCCACCCGGATCAAGGACCCGTTGGACCCGGACAGCATGGCCGGCGACAGCCTCACCGATCGGTTCGTCTCCAGCCACACCCCGACGCTGCGTGCCCTCAAGGCTGCCCGTGAGGCTGATCGGGCAGCGTCAGGCGCGAAGCCACCCATGCTGCTCGTCGGCGTCGGCAGGACACCACCCGGGACCGACCTGGCCGAGCTGGACCACGTCGCCGTGGAGATCGACGCTCTCGCGCGACTCTTTCCGGCGGCCGAGCCGCTGCGCGACGAGGACGCGCTCCGGGAGACGGTCCTACAGCGGCTCAGGGCCGGAGGATGGTTCCACTTCGCGGGCCACGGTGAACAGAACCCCGAGGAACCCGACGGGCTCCTCTACCTGTGGGACCACGCCACGAGCAACTCCCTGCGCATCCGGGACGTCACCGGTCTCCGGCTCGACAAGGCCGAGCTCGCCTTCCTCTCGGCCTGCCAGACCCACATGGCCCCACGGGCGCACTCCGACGAGCCCGTCAGCCTCGCCGGGGCACTCCAGCTCGCCGGCTTCCGGCACGTCGTCGCCGCACAGTGGCAGCTGAACAGCCTCCGGGCCCGGCACGTCACCACGAACTTCTACGAGAAGCTGCTGGAAGACTCCGGCGCCCGCGGGCGGGCGGCCCTTGTCCCGACGGCCCGCGACGCGGCACACGCCCTGTACGCAGCGGTGCGGGAGCGTCGCCGCGAACGACCAGAAGCCGTGGAGGTGTGGGCGGCGTACGTGCACCTCGGACCGTGACCAAAAGGCGGGCTCGTTCCGGGCACTCGGCACAGCAAAGGTACTGTGCGAGCGACCCTCCTCTTGCCCTTGTGCCTTCGAGGGATCTCTCAGGAAATGTGGACACTTCGACGAGATCGACTTTGACCTTCTCGGAAACATTCCACTGACAATGTGCGGAAACCTTGGCTCCACCTGGATCCGTCTCGTCTGGGCGACACTGGTCCGGTGTCCTCCAGGCCGCTTCGACATCGTCCACGTCCGGTGCCAGGTCAAGATGGTGCGGAAGAAGCTGTGCTTCGACGGCAGATGCACACCGAGGGCCTGCCCGGCGGGCTTGTCGTCGGGCAAGCCCGCGACCGATTGCTGTCCCACCTTCTCATTTCTGGGTTCTCGCTCTGATCTTGTCGCGACGTGATCAGTCGATGTCCGGATCATCGGCCTCTTCGAGGAGACGGGCCGCGAGGTCGTCGGCCCACTCCACGGCCCAGGCACGGAGTGCGGTGATGGTGGCGTCATCGAGCCCGTAGGCGGCGAAGGCTTCGTCGTCGGTCCACTCGGCGCCGGTGAGGTTCGCCTGCAGGTCCTCGCGCTCGAAGCGGCCGCGGGCGTGGCGGCGGCCGAACTCCTCGAGCTCGGCATTGGTCCAGCGGCGGGAGGCTGCGAACACGTCGATCAGATCGCGGGGTGCTCCGCGGTCGGCGAGGGCGCGGACCTTGGTCCCGATCACATCCTCCTCCGCGAGGACGGGCCCGTACGGGCTCTGGGCGACCGGCCGCCAGAAGATCTCCTTGAGGATGTCGACTTCGCATTCCTGCCCGGTGACTGGGTCGGTCACGGTGAAGCGGGCGGACAGCGGGGCGGTCTCCAGCGCGTGCACCCTCCAGCCGCGGGCTTCCAGACCGGCGCGGAGCGTGGCGGCGATGTCGGCCATGGGCGCCGGGTTCTCGGTGGCGACATCGAGGTCCTGGCTGGGTCGGTTCACGAGGCGGTGCGCCCGCACGGCATACCCGCCGGTGAGGACCAGGGGATACGGCGAGCCGAGCGCGATCACATCCGCCAGGAGCCGCGTGTGCAGCTCCGGCATGTCCGTCACGCGGCTGCCCGGGGGCGGGAGGCCAGCTGGGGGAAGGCGTCCTCCCACACGGAGCGCACGGTAAGACCGACGAGGGTGCGCAGCACCGGCCACAGCTGGATGAGCAGCTCCTGGTTGAGGTAGCGGGGCAGGTCGTCGCGCAGGCCCTCGTGCAGGACGGTGCGGTACAGGCCCATGCGCTGGCGCGGCTTGCCCAGGTCGTACGAGGTCATCCCGGACCAGGCCATGTGCAGCGGCAGCTCGACGACCCCCTGGGTCGGGCCACGCAACTCGTTCAGCGACTCCGGCAGACGCCTCCGGAACTTCTCCCGGTACAGCGCGAGGTCCTCGGTGTCCGTGTCAGAGAGGTCCATCGGCGCGGGGGCGGCGTGCTGCGGGCTGGAGGACATGACTCCATTATGGCGGCCGAGCAGGGGGCGTGGACTGTCGGTCATGACGCTCGTTTGGCCCTCTGGCCGCCCGCACGCGGGACAGCGAGCCGAGAAACATGTCCTGACCTGGTCTTTTCCGTGAATCGCTCAGGCTGATATCTCTCCAATGACTCATCATGTCGAGTACGCAGGGACAGGAAGCCTTCGGTCTCTGCCGAAAGTCCCAGAAAAGTCCCAGAGGCGCCGCCACCGCCCCTCCCGCCTCGCATTCACGCAGGTCAGCACGGGTGTGACGGCGCTTTTTCTGAAGAGCCTCAGATGTCCCGGAAGGTCTCGATCTGCGCCCCGATGGAGTTCAGCCGCTCGGCCAGGTCCTCGTAGCCGCGGTTGATGACGTACACGTTGCGCAGTACCGACGTGCCCTCCGCGGCCATCATGGCCAGGAGGACGACCACGGCGGGGCGCAGGGCCGGCGGGCACATCATCTCGGCGGCGCGCCAGCGGGTGGGGCCCTCGACCAGGACCCGGTGAGGGTCGAGGAGTTGCAGGCGGCCGCCGAGGCGGTTGAGGTCGGTCAGGTAGATCGCGCGGTTGTCGTAGACCCAGTCGTGGATCAGCGTCTTGCCCTGCGCGGAGGCCGCGATCGCCGCGAAGAACGGGACGTTGTCGATGTTCAGGCCCGGGAACGGCATCGGGTGGATCTTGTCGATCGGCGCCTCCAGCTTGGAGGGCCGGACGGTGAGGTCCACCAGCCGGGTGCGGCCGTTGTCGGCGAAGTACTCGGGCGTGCGGTCGTGGTCGAGGCCCATCTCCTCCAGGACCGCCAGCTCGATCTCCAGGAACTCGATCGGCACCCGGCGCACCGTCAGCTCCGACTCGGTGACGACGGCGGCGGCCACCAGGCTCATCGCCTCCACCGGGTCCTCGGAGGGGGAGTAGTCGACGTCGACGTCGATGTTCGGCACGCCGTGCACGGTGAGCGTGGTGGTGCCGATGCCCTCGACCCTGACGCCGAGCACTTCCAGGAAGAAGCACAGGTCCTGGACCATGTAGTTGGAGGAGGCGTTGCGGATGACGGTCACGCCGTTGTGGCGGGCCGCGGCCAGCAGCGCGTTCTCGGTCACGGTGTCGCCGCGCTCGGTCAGCACGATCGGGCGGTCCGGGCGGACGGCGTGGTCCACCACCGCGTGGTACTGGCCCTCGGTGGCGGTGATGTCGAGACCGAACCGGCGCAGCGCGATCATGTGCGGCTCGATGGTCCGCGTGCCGAGGTCGCAACCGCCCGCGTAGGGCAGCTTGAAGTGGTCCATCCAGTGCAGCAGCGGCCCGAGGAACATGATGATGGACCGCGTACGGCGGGCGGCCTCGGCGTCGATGGCGTCCAGATCGAGGTCGGCCGGCGGCACGATCTCCAGGTCGGTGCCGTCGTTGATCCAGCGGGTGCGCACGCCGATGGAGTTCAGCACCTCCAGCAGGCGGTACACCTCCTCGATCCTGGCCACCCGGCGCAGCACCGTGCGCCCCTTGTTGAGCAGCGAGGCACACAGCAGCGCCACGCACGCGTTCTTGCTCGTCTTCACGTCGATCGCGCCGGAGAGCCGGCGGCCGCCCACCACTCGCAGGTGCATGGGACCCGCGTAGCCCAGCGAGACGATCTCGCTGTCCAGGGCTTCACCGATGCGGGCGATCATCTCAAGACTGATGTTCTGGTTGCCGCGCTCGACGCGATTGACGGCGCTCTGACTGGTGCCTAGCGCCTCGGCCAGCTGTGCCTGCGTCCAGCCCCGGTGCTGCCGAGCGTCACGGATGAGCTTGCCGATGCGTACGAGGTAGTCGTCTGCCATGGGGTTGAGGTTATCTCAGATATGAGATGGCGCCTCTTGGGGGGTCCGTTCGGGTGATGAGTCGTCAGTGAGCCCTGGGCCAAAGGGTTCAGTGCTGCCCGAAAGGTCTGGATGTTCCGGGCATTCCTGGCGTTTCCGGGTGTATTCGTCGGTGTTCCGTGGCGGTGTGCGGCGGTTGCCGTGGCGTGCGGGGCAGGTGCCTCGTGCCGCATCGCCGCTTCGGTCGCGGAGGGCGCGCCGGTCCCTTTTGCGTGTCCAGGTGTCGATTTCTGCCGCCGGGTGGCGTACCCACTCTCGGGGATCGGGTGTCCGTCGGCCAGTCCCGGACCCGGTCCGGGTGTCCGTCGGCCGGTCCCGGACCCGAGTCCGCGCATGACCATTCGGCCCCCATGTATTAGAGTTATCTCGACATCGAGATATCTGCCGGGGTGCACCACAGTCGCCACTCGGTAAGGCTCACCTAACTTAGCCTTACCTTACTGGATCGGTCGAGATGCCGTGGCGGCAGGATCGTGGTGGTAGGCGCACATGAATGAAGGAGACTGTCGTGTCGGCGAACAGCTTCGACGCCCGCAGCACGCTGCACGTGGGCGACGAGTCGTACGAGATCTTCCGGCTTGACAAGGTCGAGGGCTCGGCCCGACTGCCTTACAGCCTGAAGGTGCTGCTGGAGAACCTGCTCCGCACCGAGGACGGCGCGAACATCACCGCCGACCACATCCGTGCCCTCGGCAGCTGGGACTCCCAGGCCAAGCCGTCGCAGGAGATCCAGTTCACGCCGGCCCGCGTGATCATGCAGGACTTCACCGGCGTGCCCTGTGTCGTGGACCTCGCCACCATGCGCGAGGCCGTCAAGGAGCTCGGCGGTGACCCGGCGAAGATCAACCCGCTGGCCCCGGCCGAGCTGGTCATCGACCACTCCGTCATCGCCGACAAGTTCGGCACCAACGACGCCTTCAAGCAGAACGTCGAGCTCGAGTACGGCCGCAACAAGGAGCGCTACCAGTTCCTGCGCTGGGGCCAGACCGCCTTCGACGAGTTCAAGGTCGTCCCGCCGGGCACCGGCATCGTCCACCAGGTGAACATCGAGCACCTGGCCCGTGTCGTGATGGTCCGCGACGGCAAGGCCTACCCCGACACCCTCGTCGGCACCGACTCGCACACCACCATGGTCAACGGCCTCGGCGTCCTCGGCTGGGGCGTCGGCGGCATCGAGGCCGAGGCCGCCATGCTCGGCCAGCCGGTCTCCATGCTCATCCCGCGGGTCGTCGGCTTCAAGCTCACCGGCGAGCTGCCCACCGGCACCACCGCCACCGACCTGGTGCTGACCATCACCGAGATGCTGCGCAAGCACGGCGTGGTCGGCAAGTTCGTCGAGTTCTACGGCGAGGGCGTGGCCGCGACGAGCCTGGCCAACCGCGCCACCATCGGCAACATGTCGCCGGAGTTCGGCTCCACCGCCGCGATCTTCCCGATCGACGACGAGACCATCAACTACATGCGCCTGACCGGCCGCCCCGAGCAGCAGCTCGCGCTCGTCGAGGCGTACGCCAAGCAGCAGGGCCTCTGGCTGGACCCGAACGCCGAGCCGGACTACTCCGAGAAGCTCGAGCTGGACCTGTCCACCGTCGTGCCCTCCATCGCCGGACCCAAGCGTCCGCAGGACCGCATCGTCCTGGCCAACGCCGCCGAGCAGTTCAAGCAGGACGTCCGCAACTACGTCGACAGCGTCGACGAGGCGGGCGTGGAGTCCTTCCCGGCCTCCGACGCCCCGGCCGTCCACCCCAACGGCACCCCGACCAACCCGGTCCAGGTCACCGCCCCCGACGGCACCACCTACGAGCTGGACCACGGCGCGGTCACCGTCGCGGCCATCACCTCCTGCACCAACACCTCCAACCCGTACGTCATGGTCGCCGCCGCGCTGGTGGCCAAGAAGGCGGTGGAGAAGGGCCTGACCCGCAAGCCCTGGGTCAAGACCACGCTGGCGCCGGGCTCCAAGGTCGTCATGGACTACTACGACAAGGCCGGCCTGACCCCGTACCTGGACAAGCTGGGCTTCAACCTCGTCGGCTACGGCTGCACCACCTGCATCGGCAACTCCGGCCCGCTGCCGGAGGAGGTCTCCAAGGCCGTCAACGAGCACGACCTCGCGGTCACCTCGGTCCTCTCCGGCAACCGCAACTTCGAGGGCCGGATCAACCCCGACGTCAAGATGAACTACCTGGCGTCCCCGCCGCTGGTCGTCGCCTACGCCATCGCCGGCTCCATGAAGGTGGACATCACCCGGGACGCCCTCGGTGTCGACCAGGACGGCAACCCGGTCCACCTGAAGGACATCTGGCCGAGCGAGACCGAGGTCAACGACGTCGTGGCCAACGCCATCGGCGAGGACATGTTCTCCAAGTCCTACTCCGACGTGTTCGCCGGCGACGCCCAGTGGCAGTCGCTGCCGATCCCGACCGGCAACACCTTCGAGTGGGACACCGAGTCCACCTACGTCCGCAAGCCCCCGTACTTCGAGGGCATGGGCATGGAGCCGGCCCCGGTCGAGGACATCGCCGGCGCCCGGGTGCTCGCCAAGCTGGGCGACTCGGTCACCACCGACCACATCTCCCCGGCCGGTGCCATCAAGGCCGACACCCCGGCGGGCCAGTACCTCACCGAGCACGGTGTGGAGCGTCGCGACTTCAACTCCTACGGTTCCCGCCGCGGCAACCACGAGGTGATGATCCGGGGCACGTTCGCCAACATCCGCCTGCGCAACCAGATCGCGCCGGGCACCGAGGGCGGCTACACGCGTGACTTCACGCAGGACGGCGACCCGGTCTCCTTCATCTACGACGCCTCGCGCAACTACATCGAGCAGGGCATCCCGCTGGTCGTCCTGGCCGGCAAGGAGTACGGCTCCGGCTCGTCCCGCGACTGGGCCGCGAAGGGCACCGCGCTGCTCGGCGTCAAGGCCGTCATCGCCGAGTCCTACGAGCGCATCCACCGCTCGAACCTCATCGGCATGGGCGTCCTGCCGCTCCAGTTCCCGGAGGGCCGTTCGGCCGAGTCCCTCGGCCTGACCGGCGAGGAGACCTTCTCCATCACCGGTGTCACCGAGCTCAACGACGGCCGCACGCCGAGCACGATGAAGGTCACCACCGACAGCGGTGTCGAGTTCGACGCGGTCGTCCGCATCGACACCCCCGGTGAGGCGGACTACTACCGCAACGGCGGCATCATGCAGTACGTCCTGCGCAACCTGATCGGCAAGTAACCGATCCTGTAGGGCAGTTGGGCCGCACCCCCGGTAACGGGGGTGCGGCCCTCGCTCTTTCGCACCAGACGTTTACAGGCGCCCCCGTCCGCGCTAGCTTTCACCGGCAGTGAGGTGGGAGCGCTCCCATGACGGCGGACCGGAACCTGCCGTCCCGGTCGCTCCCACCTCGCCCACCCCGTTGGGCAACGCCGTGCGCGGGTGGAGCCGGCTTGTGGCGACACCGCGGTGCGACAACGTTGTCGTAATTGGTCTGTACATGACTGTACTGCCTCTGCCGACAACGATGTCAACAAGGATGCCGATGCCCGTGCCCAGGACTCCGCCCGCGTGAGCGCGGCGCGCGCCTGCGCACCCGTACGCGGTCTTCCGTGATACCACCGGCGCACGCTACTGTCCCTGAGGCTTGTGCGACCTGTGGTGCGCGACCCGCCTGAAGGAGGAGGGGCCGCGTCATGCGTTTCCGTCCCATGTCCCTGCTGCTGGCCGCGGTGCTCGCGGCCTGCGGCGCCAGTCCCGCCCTCGCGGCGCCCGCCGCACCCCCGAGATCCGGTCCCGCCCTGGTCGAGGACGCCACCGCGTACGTCGATCCGCTGATCGGCACCAGGAACGGGGGCAACGTCTTCCCGGGCGCCGTCGTCCCGTTCGGCATGCTCTCCTTCAGCCCGGAGAACACCCGCGGCGATGCGACGAGGACTGCCGCGCCCGGTGGCTACCAGTACGACGCGACCCGCATCCGAGGCTTCAGCCTCACCCATATGTCCGGCACGGGCTGCGCGGGCGGCAGCGGCGACATCCCGTTCTTCCCGTACGCCGGGAAGGTCACCTCCTCACCCGCGAGCGACACCAAGGACGCCGTCTACGCCTCCGACTTCAGCCACTCCGACGAGACCGCCGAGCCCGGCCACTACTCGGTGGGCCTCGCCTCCGGAGTCACCGCCGACCTCACGGCCACCATCCGCACCGGTTCGGCGCGTTTCACCTACCCCGCGGACAAGCCCGCCTCCCTTCTGGTCCGCACCGCCAACTCCGAGGTGGGCTCGACCGATTCGTCGCTCACCATCGACCCGGTGAAGCGGACCGTCTCCGGCTCCGTCACCTCCGGGAACTTCTGCGGCTACCTCGACCCGGAGGGCCGGCGCGCCTACTACACCCTGTACTTCACCGCCCGCTTCGACCGCCCCTTCAAGGCGACGGGCACCTGGCAGGACGACAAGCTGAACCAGGGCGCGACCTCGGCGACCGGCGGCACGGGCGGCTTCGCGAGCGGCGGCAGGCCCGTGGCGGGCAAGGGAACCGGCGGCTACGTCGAGTTCGCGCCCGGCACCGGCCCGGTCGGCGTCAAGGTCGGCATCTCCTACGTCAGTCAGGCCGGGGCCGAGGCCAACCTGGCCGCGGAGAACCCGCCCCAGCGCTCCTTCGGCTCGGTCGAGGGCGCGGCCCGCCGCGCCTGGAACGACCGGCTGGGCGCGATCCGCGTCGGCGGCGGCACCGAGGAGGAGCGCACGACCTTCTACACCGCGCTCTACCACGCCCTGCTCCACCCGAACGTCATCAGCGACGCCGACCGCAGATACCGCGGCGCCGACGACAAGGTGCACACCGTGGGCCGCGGCCACCAGGCCCAGTACGGCACCTTCTCCGGCTGGGACGTCTACCGCGACCAGGTGCAGCTGCTGACCCTGCTCAGCCCGGCCACCGGTTCGGACGTGGCCCAGTCCCTGTACGAGCTGGCCCGTCAGAACGACGGTGTCTGGGACCGGTGGCTGCACGGCGCGAGCGGTACCCACGTCATGAACGGCGACCCCTCGCCGACCGCCCTCGCCGGCATCCATGCCTTCGGCGGCACCGGCTTCGACCTGAAGGGGGCCCTCGCCTCCCTGGTGAAGGCGGCGACGGTGCCGACCGAGCGGGACCTGTCCCCGGCGGGCAAGCCGGTCCTGGCGGCCGGCCAGCGGCCCTCCCTGGACAAGTACCTGAAGCTGCACTACATGCCGTCCGTCTCCAACGCCTGGGGCGGCGCCGCCGAGACGCTGGAGATGTCCACGGCCGACTTCGCGCTGGCCCAACTCGCCGAAGCGGCGGGGCAGAAGAAGACCGCCGCCACCTTCACCGAGCGCGCCCAGTGGTGGCAGAACAACTTCAACGTCGCGGCCGAACCCTCCGGCGGCTACATCGCCAACCGCAAGGCCGACGGCAGTTGGGTGACCGGCTTCACCCCGGACACCGGCAACGGATTCGTCGAGGGCACCGCTGCCCAGTACACCTGGATGGTCCAGCACAACCCGGCAGGCCTGTTCGCGGCGATGGGCGGCAGGGAGACGGCGCTGGCCCGTCTGGACGACTTCTTCCACGACGCGGACGGCGGCTGGGCGTTCACCGGCAGCGGAGGCGCCAAGTCCGAACTCGACAACGAGCCCTCGATCAACGTCCCCTACCTGTACGCCTACGCGGGCGCGTCCTACAAGACGCAGGAGACCGTCCGCGCGGCCATGCGGCAGCTGTGGACGACGCAGCCGGGCGGCATCCCCGGCAACGACGACCTCGGCGCGATGTCCGCCTGGTACGTCTTCTCCGCGCTCGGCATGTATCCGCAGGTGCCCTCCCGCGCCGAACTCGTCCTGTCCTCCCCGCTGTTCGAGCGGATCGAGATCCGCCGCCCGCACGGCAACGACATCTCCGTGCGCGCCACGGGAGCGGCGGCCGGATCCCCGTACGTCCGGTCCCTGACGGTGAACGGCCGGGCGAGCGACCGCCCCTGGCTGCCGGCGAGCTTCGTCCGTGACGGCGGCCGGCTCGACTACACCCTCTCGGCCACCCCGGACCGCACCTGGGGCAGCGCCCCGTCCGCCGCCCCGCCCTCCTTCCGCCAGGGCGAGCAGCCGTACCAGATCGGTGTGGGCCCGACCGCGGCGACGCTCGCGCCCGGCGGCAGCACGACGCTCGGCGTCCGGGCCCTGTCACTGAACGGCGGCCAGGGCCCCGAGGTGCGCTTCAGTGTCCGCACCCCGTCCGGCATCACGGCGACCCCCGCCGAGGGCACGGTGACCGACGGCGTTCGGCAGATCACGCTCACCGCCGCCCCGGACGCCGAACAGGGCTTCTACGACGCGAAGGTCACGGTCACCTCCGGCAGCCAGTCCTACGAGCAGCCGGTGTCCCTGACGGTGGCGGCCCCGGGCAGCCTGCTGGCCGCGTACGACAACACCGGCGTCTCGGACGACGACGGCGACCACGACGAGGCCGACTACGACGGCGGCGGCTGGAGCTACTCCCGCCAGGCCCTCGCGGCGGCCGGCCTCACCCCGGGCGGGCAGGGCACGGTGAACGGCCTCACCTTCACCTGGCCGAACTCGCCGAGCGGGCGCCCCGACAACGCCTCGGCGGCCGGCCAGAGCATCGAACTGGCCGAGCCGGCGGCCCGGTTGTCCTTCGTCGGCAGCGCGGTCAACGGCAACCAGCAGACGAAGGCCACCGTCACCTACACCGACGGCACCACGGGCACCGTCGACCTCTCCTTCACCGACTGGACCGTCGGAGGAGGCGGCGGCACCGTCCAGTTCGGCAACTCGGTGGTGGCCAAGACCGCGTACCGCAATGTCGCGGGCGCGGACAAGGACGCGGTGACCACCTACGTCTTCGCCACCGCGCCGTACGAGGCCCCGGCGGGCAAGCGGATCAGCGGTGTGCGGCTGCCCGGCAACGCCGACCTGCACGTCTTCACCGTCGCCACCGGCTGACCGGACCTCCGGTCCTCCGGACGGCACGAAGGGGCGGGCCCGGCGGGCCCGCCCCTTCCTCATGCCGGACGCTCAGCGGCTCAGGCCAGCAGCTCCACCTCCGCGAGCGTCGAGGCGCCGTCCAGGACCAGGCGGTACCTCTGGTAGGTGCCCGGTGCGGCGATCGTGAAGGGGCGGGTCTGCTTGTCCCAGGCGAAGGACTCGCCCGAGCGCCGGTCCACCGTCTTCCAGGTCGTGCCGTCCGTGGACGCCTGGAGCGTCCAGCCCGTCGGAGCCTTGGCGCGGTCGCCGGACGAGGTCAGGGTGTACTGGACGGCCTTGACGGGGCCCGTCACCGGCAGGTCCACCGTCGTCACGGCGGCCTCCGTCGACGAGGTGTCGTCGAACAGCGCCCCGTCGCCCTTCAGCACGTCCGCCCGGGGGCTCGGCGCCTTGTCGCCGGTCGTGATCGACGCCGGCGCCGCGTCCTTGCCCGTGCCCCACGAGGAGGGCCGCGGACCCATGTCGAACTGGAGGACACCGCCCTTGGACAGCAGGGAGTGGGGCAGGCTCGTCGAGTTCCACGCCTTGCCGTTGAACCGGACGCCCTGCACGTACACGTTCTTCGCGCTGTTCTTCGGGGCCTGGATCACCAGATCGCGGCCGCCGTCCAGATGCACCGTCGCCTTGGTGAACAGCGGGGAGCCGATGGCGTACTCGCCGCTGCCCATGACCAGCGGGTAGAAGCCGAGCGAGGAGAACAGGTACCAGGCCGACTGCTCGCCGTTGTCCTCGTCGCCGTGGTAGCCCTGGCCGATCTCGCTGCCGACGTACAGCCGGGAGAGCGCCTCACGGACGTTCGCCTGCGCCTTCCACGGCTGCCCCGCCGCGTCGTACATGTAGATCACGTGGTGGGCGACCTGGTTGGAGTGGCCGTACTGCCCCATCCGCACGTCCCGCGCCTCGGTCATCTCGTGGATGACGCCGCCGTAGGACCCGACGAACTCCGGGCCGGCCGTCTCGGGAGTGGCGAAGTAGGTGTCCAGCTTGTCCGCCAGGCCCTTCTGCCCGCCGTACAGGTTCGCCAGGCCGCGACTGTCCTGCGGGGCGGTGAAGGCGTAGCCCCAGCCGTTGGTCTCCGTGTAGTCGTAGCCCCACACGCGCGGGTCGTACTTCGAGGCGTCGAGGCGCCAGTCGCCCCGGGCGTTGCGGCCCTGGAAGAAGCCGACCCGGGAGTCGAACAGGTTCACGTAGTCCTGGGCCCGGTTGAGGAAGTAGTCGGCCTCCTCCTTGTAGTGCTTCTCACCCGTCTTCTTGTAGAGGGCCTCGCCCATCTTCGCGATGCCGTAGTCGTTGACGTAGCCCTCCATCGCCCAGGACAGGCCCTCGCCGGTGGCCGTGCTGGTGTAGCCGAGGAAGGGCGAGGTGGTCATGCCCTTGCGGCCCACGCCCGAGGACGGCGGCACCACGGTGGCGTTCTTCAGGGCCGCGTCGTAGGCCGCCTTCGCGTCCATCGGCACGCCCTTGACGTACGCGTCCGCGAAGGCCACGTCCGAGGAGGTGCCGGTCATCAGGTCGGCGTAGCCGGGGGAGGACCAGCGGGAGGTCCAGCCGCCGTCCTTGTACTGCTGCACGAAGCCGTCGACCATCTCACCGGCCTGACCGGGTGTCAGCAGCGAGTACGCCGGCCAGGTGGTCCGGTAGGTGTCCCAGAAGCCGTTGTTGACGTACACCTTGCCGTCGACGATCTTCGCGCCGGTGTGGGTCGGCGTGTCCTGGCCGGGCATCGGCGAGAACGGGGAGGCGTACTGGTACTTCCCGCCGACCTTCTCGAAGCCGGAGTTCGGGTACAGGTACAGCCGGTACATGCTGGAGTAGAGCGTGGTCAGCTGGTCGGGCGTGGCGCCCTGGACCTCGACCTTGCCGAGCAGCTTGTCCCAGGTCCGCTGGGCGGACGCCTTGACGGTGTCGAAGGAGGTGCCGTCCGGGACCTCCTGGCGGAGGTTGTCCTTCGCCTGGTCGAGGCTGATGAGGGAGGTGGCGAGGCGCAGGGTGACCGTGCGGTCCTTGCCCGCGTCGAAGCGCAGGTGGCCCTTGACGCCGCTCGACGAGCCGTCCTTCACGGGCTTGTCGAAGACGCCGTAGACGAACAGCCGGGTGGCGCCGGTGGACAGCCCGGACTTGACGTCCGAGTAGCCGGTGACGACTCCGTGCTCCTTGTCCAGGGTGAGGCCGGCCTGCTCGGTGACGTTGTCGAACACCACGCTCGCGTCGTCGCCCGGGTAGGTGAAGCGCAGGACGGCCGCGTGGTCGGTCGGCGTCATCTCCGCCTTGAGGCCGTTCTCGAAGCGCACCCCGTAGTAGTACGGCCGCGCGGTCTCGTTCTCGTGCCGGAAGGCGAGCGCGCGGGCGGTGCGTCCGGTGTCCGGGGTGCCCGCGGCGGCGGACGGCATCACCTGGAAGGTCTGCCGGTCGCCCATCCAGGGGCTCGGCTCATGGCTCGCGCTGAACGCCTGGATCGTCGGCAGGTTGTCGTCGTTGTTCGCGCGCGCGTACTCGTACAGCCAGCTCAGCGAGGACGCGTTGGTCACCGGCGTCCAGAAGTTGAAGCCGTGCGGCAGGGCGGTCGCGGGGAAGTTGTTGCCGCGCGAGAAGCTGCCGCTGGAGTTGGTGCCGCGGGTGGTCAGCGCGTAGTCCGACAGGTGCGCCTTCGGCTTCTCCTGCGGCGTCTGCTTGATCACCACGTCGTCCAGCCAGCCGCGGAACTTCGCGGGGCCGGTGGGGGAGTCGTAGGCGAGGAGGACCCGGTCGATGGTCTTGCCCGCCGCGACCGAGCCGATCCGGGAGGCCACGCTGTTCCACTGGTTGACGTACAGCGTCTTCGCCGCGCCCTGGCCCTGCGGGCTCAGCGTGAAGCCGTGCTGGTCGGTCGCGCCCAGCCCGCTCAGGTAGGTGCCGTCGGTGAAGGCGAGGTCGACGGCGACGTTGGTGGCGTCGTAGTCGCGGTCGCCGTCGGCCATCGACGGGTAGAGGCGGTACGACAGCTGCGTGTCGGGCAGCACCTTGACATTGACGTCGAAGACCTTGTTGTACGAGTACGCCCGGCCCTTCGCGGTGTGCCGGCCCGCGTACCGCAGGGTCCGCTTGCCCGTGTAGCCGGCGCCCGACTTCGCGGTCGGGGAGCCGCTCGGGCCGCGGTCGACCAGCGAGAGCATGTCCTGCGGGACCGGCGCGTCGTCGCCGCCGGTGGAGAACTGCACATCGGCGAGCTGGAGTATGTCCGAGGCGCCGTTGTTCTTGGTGACGTCGAGCCGGAAGTGCTGGTACTCGGCCGGTTCAGCCAGGTCGTAGGTCCTGGTCTGGAACCGCTCGGAGAAGTTCTCCCCGGTGCGGGTGTCGAGGGTTTTCCAGTCCTTGCCGTCGGTGGAGCCCTTCAGGGTCCAGTCCTTCGGGTCGCGCCCGTCGAAGTCGTTCGCGGAGGTGAGGGCGTACCGGACGATCTTCTGCGGTTTGTCGAAGTCGAACTCGACCCAGCCGGTGGGCTGGAACGTCAGCCACTTGGTGCCGGACTCGCCGTCGACGAGGTTCTCCTTCACCTCCCCGCCGCCCGTGTTCTCCCCGCTGGCCCGGACCTCGGTGATGTGGTCGTCCACATTGCCGGGGATGCCGGTGCTGTAGCCGCCGTCCACGCCCGAGGCGCGCTTGCCGCCGCCGGGGGCGGTGTCGACCGTGTTCAGCCAGTCCGGCGCCGGATCGCCGGCCTCGAACGAGGAGCTGAACTCCCGTTCGGCGGCCGGGGGCTTGCCGGGCAGGGCGACCGCGGCCCCCTGCGAGCCGGCTGCCGTGACGAAGGCGGCCGTGATGACGACCGCCGGACCCCATCTGTGCCGTACTCTGCGCTGCATGCGCGGCGTCCCTCCCTGCGTTCGGACAACGTTGTCAGCTCTTTACGCAAGGACCAGTAGGGAGCCAAGTGACCAGTGATGTCAAGGGTGTTGGGTGTGGCATTCGGACGCAAAGGCATGGATATCTCCGTCAACGGAAGCCCACAGACGGCTCATATTCTGCGTGAGGTCTCAACTCGGAAAAGACCCGCGGTGAACCTTGCTCTCGATCTTGCTCCGTTGACGGGAAGTGGACTATACCTGTCGGCGTCCGCGCGACCGTGAGAACGGCCGGAAGCGGACCCGGGGGAGTCGGAAAGGGTGGTGCACGTGGGAGACGCGTCCGCCTCCTTGTCTTCCGTCCGATCCCGGTAGATGACGCACTAAGTACTTCCTGCACGACCCAGCTTGACCCGACCGCGGTGCCGGGGAGGATCCGGTTCACCGCCTGAGTCCTGGAGAAGGCGAGGACTTGAGCATGGGATCCACTTCCGCCGAGCACCACGGAGGCGTCGGCCGCCGGGCTCTGATCAAGCGGTCCGCCGCACTCGGTCTCATCAGCGTTCCCGCGATGGGCTTCCTGTCCGCCTGCGCCAGTGGTGGTGGCGGTGACGGCCAGGAGAAGGCCAAGGCGGGCAAGAAGACCGAGAAGAACCCGCTCGGTGTCAACGACACCGCGCAGATGGAATTCGTCCTGTTCGACGGCGGTTTCGGCAAGGAGTACGCCGAGGACGCCGTGAAGATCTACCAGAAGGACTTCCCCAAGGCGAAGACCAAGTTCGCCGCCACGCAGAAGATCCAGTCGACGCTCCAGCCGCGCTTCAACCAGGGCAACCCGCCGGACCTCATCGACAACTCCGGCGCGGAGCAAATGGACATGGGCGTCCTCGTGGGCAAGAGCCAGCTCGCGGACCTCACCCCGCTGCTGGACGCCGCGTCCTACGACGACCCGAGCAAGAAGGTCCGCGACACCCTGCGCCCGGGCATCGTGGAGATGGGCCAGTTCGACGGCCAGCCGGTCTGGATCCTGTACTACGCCTACACGGTCTACGGCGTGTGGTACTCGCAGAAGGCCCTGGACTCGCTGGACGAGAAGTACCCGGAGACCTGGGACGAGATGCTCAAGGTCTGCGAGAAGGCCAAGAAGAAGGGCATGGCCGGCTGGACCTACGCCGGCAAGTACCCCTACTACCTGCCCTTCTCGCTCTACCCGATGATCGGCAAGGTCGGCGGCCGCGAGGTCCTGGACGCCATCGACAACCTCGAGCCCAACGCCTGGAAGCACCCGGCGGTCAAGGCCTGCTTCGAGGCCTACTACGAGCTCTTCCAGAAGGGCTACATCCTCAAGGGCACCCCGGGCCTGGACCACATCCAGTCGCAGACCGCCTGGGCCAAGGGCAAGGCGCTGTTCATCCCGAACGGCTCCTGGGTGGAGAACGAGTCCGCCAACGTCATCCCGGCCGACTTCAACCTGGCCGTCTCCGCGCCCACCGGCATCGACAGCTCCGACAACATGCCGTTCGGCACCATCTGGGCCTCCGGCGGCGAGCCGTTCATCGTCCCGGCCAAGGCCAGGAACCCCGAGGGCGGCATGGAGCAGCTGCGCATCATGCTCAGCGAGGCCTCCTCGAAGAACTTCACCTCCAAGGTGAAGTCGCTCACCGCGTACAACGGCGGTACGGACGGCATTCCGCTCACCCCCGGACTGAAGTCCGGAGTCGCGGCGCTGGACAAGGCCGGCTCCAACGTGGTGAACCCGCGGCTCCAGGACTGGTACGTGCAGCTCCAGAAGGAGAAGATCGGTGTGTCGGGCATCGGCGAGATGATGGCCGGCCGCCTCACCCCGGCCGAGGCCATCAAGAAGATCCAGGGCTTCGCCGACGAGGCCGCCAAGGACCAGTCGATCAAGCACTACAAGCACCAGTAGTCCTGAGGATCCGTCACCAGCGGTACCACCCGCCCAGAGATCGGGGTCGGCAGCAATGCAGCACGGCAAGTACCGGTTCATCGTGGGGTTCCTCGCGGTTCCCCTCGGGCTGTACGCGCTTTTCGTCATCTGGCCGTTCATCCAGTCCATCTACTACTCGTTCACGGACTGGACCGGTCTGAGCCCCGATTTCCAGATGGTCGGCTTCGACAACTACCAGAGGATGCTCCACGACGACATCTTCTGGAAGTCGTTGCAGCACAGCCTGCTGTTCGCTCTGGTGCTACCGCTGGTGACGATCGGTCTGGCGCTGTTCTTCTCCTTCATGATCAATGTGGGCGGGCGGCGCCGCCGGGGCGGACCGGCGATCTCCGGCGTCCGCGGCTCCTCGTTCTACAAGATCGTCTACTTCTTCCCGCAGGTACTGTCGATCGCCATCGTGGCCCTGCTGTTCGCGTTCGCTTACAACCCGGACAGCGGCGCGATCAACTCCGTGCTGCGCGGGATCGGGCTCGGCAGCGTCCAGCCGCTGTGGCTGGGCGACCCGGGCCTCGCGCTGTGGTGCGTGATGGGCGTGCTGGTCTGGTCCACGGTCGGCTTCTTCGTGGTCCTGTTCTCGGCCGGTATGGCCTCCATCCCGGCGGACCTGTACGAGGCCGCGCTGCTGGACGGCGCCAGCCGGTTCACCACCTTCTTCCGGATCACCCTGCCGCTGCTGTGGGACACCGTGCAGTCCGGCTGGGTGTACATGGGCATCCTCGCCCTCGGGGCGGAGTCGTTCGCGGTCGTACAGATCATGACGACCGGGCCGGGCGGCCCCGACTACTCGACCACCGTCATGGTCCTGTACGTGTACCAGAAGGCGTTCCGTGACGGTCAGGCCGCCTACGCCACCACGATCGGCGTCGCCCTGCTCATCGTCACGCTGGCCTTCGCGGCCGTCGTGATGCGGCTGGGCCGGCGCGAGCGGCTGGAGTTCTGACGATGAAAACGACCGAGTCCCCCGCCCCCGTTCCGGCCGAGTCCGGTGTCGGCCCCGCCACGGCCGGCGTACCGGCCGAAAAGCCGGGCGGACGGAAGAAGGACGGCTCCGTCCTCAACGTCTTCTCGCACGGCATTCTGATCATCTGGGCGATCATGGTGGTCATGCCGCTGGTCTGGGCGGTGATGACGTCCTTCAAGGACGACAACTCCATCTTCAGCTCGCCCTGGGCGCTGCCCGACAAACTCCACTTCGACAACTGGGCGCGGGCCTGGACCGATGCCAATATGAGCGAATACTTCCTCAACACCATTCTGGTGGTGGGCGGTTCGCTCGTCGGCACCCTGGTTCTCGGTTCGATGGCGGCGTATGTGCTGGCCCGTTTCGACTTTCCGGGCAACCGCTTCATCTACTACCTCTTCATCGGCGGCATGAGTTTTCCGATCATGCTGGCCCTGGTCCCGCTGTTCTACGTCGTGAACAACATGGGACTGCTGAACACCATTCACGGCCTGATCCTGGTCTACATCGCCTATTCACTGCCGTTCACGGTGTTCTTCCTGACCGCGTTCTTCCGGACCCTGCCGAGTTCGGTGGCGGAGGCGGCCTTCGTGGACGGGGCCTCGCACACCCGGACGTTCTTCCAGATCATGCTGCCGATGGCCAAGCCCGGCCTGATCAGCGTGGGGATCTTCAACTTCCTGGGGCAGTGGAACCAGTACATGCTGCCGACGGTGCTCAACACCGACCCGGACAAGCACGTGCTCACCCAGGGCCTGGTGCAGCTGGCCGTGAGCCAGGGCTACAAGGGCGACTGGTCCGGTCTCTTCGCCGGACTAGTGATGGCGATGCTGCCGGTGCTCGCCGCGTACATCGTCTTCCAGCGCCAGGTGGTGCAGGGGCTCACCGCGGGCGCCCTGAAGTAGCTCCCGGCGCCCCGGCGCCCCGCACGCGCCGCCCCGTGCCTCCTGCCGCCCTCCGCGCGTCGCCGTCCGGCGTTCCGGTGCCGAGACCCGTCCCGTGCGGGCGGCGCCCGGCGCCCCGCAGCCCGTGTACGCCGCTCTCGCCGCCCCCTCCGGGGCGTGCCGGGGCGGCGCACGCATGTCCGCACACGCGTGCGTGACACGGCTCCATCAGCCTGTCCATGGACCCGGATACCGTTCAACCTCTTGACGGGAGGGGACCCGAACAGCTCAGCTTAGAGTTCACTAGTTGGACATTGGACGGGGCCTCGCCGAAGCGGCCCCGCGCGCAGGAGGTCGTCGTGGAGACTCCAGGGTCGCAGTCGTCGCTGCACCGAGCCAACCTGGAGCGGGTCGTACGTGCCGTGCGCCTTGCCGGATCACTCACGCAGGCGGAGATCGCGCGGACCACGGGCCTGTCCGCGGCGACGGTCTCCAATATCGTGCGCGAACTCAAGGACGGTGGAACGGTCCAGGTCACGCCCACTTCCGCGGGCGGGCGCCGGGCCCGCAGCGTGTCCCTGAGCGGGGACGCCGGCATCGTGATCGGCGTCGATTTCGGGCATACGCACCTGCGGGTCGCCATAGGGAACCTCGCCCACCAGGTGCTGGCCGAGGAGTCCGAGCCGCTGGACGTCGACGCCTCCTCCACGCAGGGCTTCGACCGGGCGGAAGAGCTGGTCAACCGGCTGATCGCGGCCACGGGCGTCGACCGTTCCAAGATCGCCGGCGTGGGTGTCGGCGTACCCGGCCCGATCGACGTCGAGTCCGGCACGCTGGGCTCCACGGCCATCCTGCCGGGCTGGACGGGCGTCAAGCCCGCCGAGGAGCTGCGGGGGCGCCTCGGCGTGCCGGTGCACGTGGACAACGACGCCAATCTGGGCGCTCTGGGCGAGCTGGTCTGGGGCAGCGGCCGGGGCGTGCGCGACCTGGCCTACATCAAGATCGCCAGCGGGGTCGGCGCGGGCCTGGTGATCAGCGGCAGGATCTACCGCGGCCCCGGCGGCACGGCGGGTGAGATCGGGCACATCACGCTCGACGAGTCGGGCCCGGTCTGCCGCTGCGGGAACCGCGGTTGCCTGGAGACCTTCACCGCCGCCGGGTACGTGCTCCCGCTGCTCCGGCCCAGCCACGGCACCGACCTGACCATGGAGGGCGTCGTACGGCTGGCGCGGGACGGCGACCCGGGCTGCCGCCGGGTGATCGCCGACGTCGGCCGTCACATCGGCAGCGGAGTCGCCAATCTCTGCAATCTGCTCAACCCCAGCCGGGTGGTGCTCGGCGGCGACCTCGCCGAGGCCGGTGAGCTGGTGCTGGGCCCGATCAGGGAGTCGGTCGGGCGGTACGCCATCCCCAGTGCCGCGCGTCAACTCTCCGTGCTTCCCGGGGCACTCGGGGGCCGCGCCGAGGTCCTCGGGGCGCTCGCCCTGGCGCTCAGCGAGATGGGCGATTCGACACTTTTGGACGGCACGTTGCACGCGGCCACCCCTGCCTTCACTTAGAGAACGGATGGCACCGTTGCCATCTCGTTAAGGATTTACTTCTTGACGTCGCACGCGCGGCCGAGTTGACTTCCAGCCACCTCGGCCGCAACGACGCGGCCTCGTCAGGGAGGTTTGAAGAAGTGAACACGCGTATGCGTCGTGCGGCTTTCGCCGTTGCTGCTGGTGCCATGGCCGTCTCGCTCGCCGCCTGTGGCAGCGCCAAGGAGTCCGGTGGCGACTCCTCCAAGTCGGCCGGCAGCGAGAAGAAGGGCGACGCCATCAAGGTCGGCCTGCTGCTGCCGGAGAACCAGACCGCTCGTTACGAGAAGTTCGACCGCCCGCTGATCGAGAAGAAGGTCGCGGAGCTGACGAACAACAAGGGCAAGGTCGTCTACGCCAACGCCAAGCAGGACGCCACCCTGCAGAGCCAGCAGGTCGAGACGATGATCACCAACAAGGTGGACGTGCTGATCGTCGACGCCGTGGACGCCGCCGCCATCAAGAACTCGGTGCAGAAGGCCAAGGACGCCGGCATCCCGGTCGTCGCCTACGACCGCCTGGCCCAGGGCCCGATCGACGCCTACACCTCGTTCGACAACGTGACCGTCGGCAAGACCCAGGGCGAGGCGCTGCTCAAGGCGCTGGGCGACAAGGCCAAGTCCGGCAAGATCGTCATGATGAACGGTTCCTCCACCGACCCGAACGCCAAGCAGTTCAAGGACGGCGCCCACTCGGTCCTCGACGGCAAGGTGAACATCGGCAAGGAGTACGACACCAAGGAGTGGAAGCCGGAGAACGCCAACTCCAACATGGAGGGCGCCATCTCCTCCATCGGCAAGAAGAACATCGTCGGCGTCTACTCCGCCAACGACGGCATGGCCGGCGGCATCATCACCGCCCTGAAGGCCGCCGGCATCTCCGTCCCGGTCACCGGCCAGGACGCCGAACTCGCGGGTGTGCAGCGCATCGTCTCCGGTGAGCAGTACATGAGCGTCTACAAGCCGTACGCCCCCGAGGCCGACGCCGCCGCCGAGATGGCCGTCGCCCTGGCCCAGGGCAAGTCCCTGGACTCGATCGCCAAGGACAAGGTCGACAGCCCCACCACCAAGGGCGTCCCCTCGGTCCTGGTCGAGGTCACCTCGCTGACCAAGGACAACATCCAGGACACCGTCGTCAAGGACGGCGTCTACACCGTTGCCGAGATCTGCACCGCCCAGTACAAGGCGGCCTGCGACAAGATCGGTCTGAAGTAACCGGACCGGTCCGCGGCAACGCGAATCAAGCGCCTCCAGGGTCAGGGGAGTTCGGGGAGTTCACCCCCCGAACCCCCTGACGGGACGCGCCCCAGGCTCCGCCGGCGCCCCGCGTATCCAAAGCCCCGCAAGCTCGTGCGGGGCGCCGGACGGAACAACCCCCCAAACTTCTGCACAACCTCCCGCCGGGTCAGGCGGCGAAGGAGATGGTTCACTTGTCCGCTACGCCCGTGCTGGCGTTGCGCGGGGTCTCCAAGCGGTTCGGTGCCGTCCAGGCGCTCACCGACGTAGAGCTTGAGGTCCACGCCGGTGAGGTGGTCGCCCTGGTGGGCGACAACGGCGCCGGAAAGTCCACGCTGGTCAAGACGATCGCCGGCGTGCACCCCATCGATGAGGGCCGCATCGAGTGGGACGGCCGCCCGGTCCAGATCAACAAGCCGCACGACGCCCAGAACCTCGGCATCGCGACGGTCTATCAGGACCTCGCGCTGTGCGACAACATCGACGTCGTCGGCAACCTCTACCTGGGCCGGGAGATCCGCCGCCGCGGTGTCCTGGACGAGGTCGAGATGGAGCGCCGCTCCCGCGAACTGCTGGACACGCTGTCGATCCGCATCCCCAGCGTCCGTATCCCGATCGCCTCGCTCTCCGGCGGCCAGCGCCAGGTCGTGGCCATCGCCCGTTCCATGCTCGGCGAGCCCAAGCTGGTCATCCTCGACGAGCCCACCGCCGCCCTCGGCGTGGAGCAGACCGCGCAGGTCCTCGACCTGGTCGAGCGGCTGCGCGAGCGCGGTCACGCGGTGATCCTCATCAGCCACAACATGGCCGACGTCAAAGCGGTCGCGGACAAGGTGGCCGTTCTGCGCCTGGGCCGCAACAACGGTGTCTTCGAGGTCAAGTCGACCTCCCAGGAAGAGATCATCTCCGCCATCACCGGCGCCACGGACAACGCCGTCACCCGCCGTGCGGCGCGCACCAATGGGGAGATCAAGAAGTGAGCATCGACAAGACCTCCACGCCCCCCGAGGGCAGCGCGCTGGAGAACACCGAGGCGGCGGCAGGCGCGGCGACCGTCGTGGACCCCCGGCTGCTGGTGCGCGAACAGGGCTTCGCGGGCTATGTCACCGAGTTCAAGCGCAAGATGAAGGCCGGTGACCTGGGCTCCGTCCCGGTCGTCATCGGTCTGCTGGTCATCTGGATCATCTTCCAGAGCCTGAACTCCAACTTCCTGACCGCGGGCAACCTCTCCGACATCTCCGTCGCCATGGTCGGCACGGGCATGATCGCCGTCGGTATCGTGTTCGTCCTGCTGCTGGGCGAGATCGACCTGTCGGTCGGCTCGGTCTCCGGTGTCGCCGGCGCCACCTTCGCGGTGCTGAACATCACCCACGGGATGAACGAGGTGCTGGCCCTGGTGCTGGCCATCCTCACCGGTACCGCGGCCGGGGCCCTGCACGGCTTCTTCTTCGCGCGCATCGGCGTCCCCGCCTTCGCCGTGACGCTGGCCGGACTGCTGTTCTGGCAGGGCTTCATGCTCCAGATCCTCGGCAGCAACGGCACCATCAACCTCGACGACGGCATCGTCACCAAGCTCACCAGCTACTACTTCACCGACGTCGCCGCCGCCTACGGGCTCGCCGTCGTGGCCGTCGGCGGGTACTTCCTGACCGCGTACCTGGGCAACCGCCGCCGCGAGGCTGCCGGGATCCCGTCCCGGCCGCTCAGCGACATCGTGGTGCGCACCGTGCTGCTGGCCGTCGTCTCCTTCGCCGTGGCGGTCATGTACAACCAGTACAAGGGCCTGCCCCTCGCCGTGGTGATCTTCCTCGCCGTGCTGGTGATCACCGACTTCGTGCTCCGCCGCACCGCGTACGGCCGCAAGGTCTTCGCGCTCGGCGGCAGCGTCGAGGCCTCCCGCCGGGCCGGCATCAACGTGGAACTGGTCCGGATCTCGGTCTTCGCGATCGCCGGCACCTTCGCCGCGATCGGCGGTCTCTTCGTCGCCTCGAAGATCGCCTCCGCCAACCAGGGCGCGGGCACCGGCGAGTTCCTGATGAACGTCATCGCCGCGGCCGTGATCGGCGGCACGTCCCTCTTCGGCGGCCGCGGCCGCACCTGGAACGCGCTCCTCGGTGTGCTGGTCATCGTCTCGATCCAGTACGGCCTCGCCCTGGAGGGCATCGCGTCCCCGGTCCAGTACATGATCACCGGTGGCGTGCTGCTGGCGACGGTCGTCATCGACGCCGTGACCCGCAAGACGCAGAAGTCGGCGGGGCGCGCGTAAGCCTCGTCCGCTCCAGAGCTGTGCCCGGCACCCATGGTGGTGCTGGGCACAGTCGTGTCATGGCGGGCGCGACACCGGTACCGCCGTTCGCGTGACGTACGACCCCCGGCCCGGACACCGGGCGCTCGGGCGGAACATTAGACTCGACGAGCCCGGCAACAGCTCGATCAGCTCTACGCAAGGAGGCACGGGTGCCGCTGCTGACCCGCATCAGGGGACCGCGCGATCTGGACCGGCTCAGCCTGGAGGAGCTGGACCAGCTGGCGCAGGAGATCCGGACCTTCCTCGTCACCGAGGTCTCCAAGACCGGCGGCCACCTCGGCCCGAACCTCGGTGTGGTGGAGCTGACCATCGCCCTGCACCGGGTCTTCCACTCGCCGAAGGACAAGGTGCTGTGGGACACCGGCCACCAGTCCTACGTGCACAAGCTGCTCACCGGCCGCCAGGACTTCTCCAAGCTGAAGATGAAGGGCGGTCTGTCGGGCTACCCCTCGCAGGCCGAGTCCGAGCACGACGTCATCGAGAACAGCCACGCCTCCACCGTGCTGGGCTGGGCCGACGGCATCGCCAAGGCCAACCAGCTGCTCGAGCGGGACAGCCACGTCGCCGCGGTCATCGGCGACGGCGCGCTGACCGGCGGCATGGCCTGGGAGGCGCTGAACAACATCGCCGACGCCAAGGACCGCCCGCTCGTCATCGTCGTCAACGACAACGAGCGCTCCTACGCGCCCACCATCGGCGGCCTCGCCAACCACCTGGCGACCCTGCGCACCACCGACGGCTACGAACGCTTCCTGGCCCGCACCCGGGAGGTGCTGGAGCGCACCCCGGTCGTCGGCCGGCCGCTGTACGAGACCCTGCACGGCGCCAAGAAGGGCCTGAAGGACTTCATCGCCCCGCAGGGCATGTTCGAGGACCTGGGCCTGAAGTACGTGGGCCCCATCGACGGCCACGACATCGAGGCCCTGGAGTCGGCGCTGGCCCGCGCCAAGCGGTTCGGCGGTCCCGTCATCGTGCACTGCCTCACCGAGAAGGGCCGCGGCTACCAGCCCGCCCTCCAGGACGAGGCCGACCGCTTCCACGCCGTCGGCAAGATCCACCCCGACACCGGACTGCCGATCGCCACCTCCGGCGCAGACTGGACCTCCGTCTTCGGCGAGGAGATGGTCAGGCTCGGCAAGGAGCGGGGCGACATCGTCGCCATCACCGCGGCGATGCTCCAGCCGGTCGGCCTGGACAAGTTCGCCAAGGCCTTCCCCGACCGGGTCTACGACGTCGGCATCGCCGAGCAGCACGGCGCCGTCTCCGCGGCCGGCCTCGCCCACGCCGGCGTGCACCCCGTGTTCGCCGTCTACGCCACCTTCCTCAACCGCGCCTTCGACCAGGTCCTGATGGACGTGGCCCTGCACAAGTGCGGGGTCACCTTCGTCCTGGACCGGGCCGGTGTCACCGGCACCGACGGCGCCTCCCACAACGGCATGTGGGACATGTCGATCCTCCAGGTCGTCCCGGGTCTGCGGCTGGCCGCGCCGCGCGACGCCGACCAGGTCCGCGCCCAGCTGCGCGAGGCCGTCGAGGTCGACGACGCCCCGACCGTGGTGCGCTTCTCCAAGGGCGCCGTCGGTCCCGCCGTACCCGCGGTGGGCCGCGTCGGCGGCATGGACGTACTGCGCGAGCCCGGCACCGACACCCCGGACGTGCTTCTCGTCTCCGTCGGCGCCCTCGCCCCGATGTGCCTGGAGGTGGCCACGCTCCTCGACAAGCAGGGCATCACCACCACCGTCGTCGACCCGCGCTGGGTCAAGCCCGTCGACGAGGCCATGGCGCCGCTCGCCGCACGGCACCGCGTGGTCGTCACGGTCGAGGACAACTCCCGCGTCGGCGGTGTCGGCTCGGCCATCTCCCAGGCCCTGCGTGACGCGGGTGTGGACATGCCGCTGCGCGACTTCGGCATCCCGCCGCGCTTCCTCGACCACGCCTCCCGGGCCGAGGTGCTGGCGGAGATCGGGCTGACCGCGCCGGACATCGCCCGTCAGGTCACGGGCCTGGTCTCCAAGCTGGACGGCCGGTTCGAGCGGCCGGAGGAGGTCGACGCCGGGGTCGACGCGCAGGTGGACGCGGCGGTGCAGCCCGTGCGCGACTGAGCCGCCGACCGCGCGGACCAGGACCACCACGGCACGGGCCGGTCGCGCCCCCTCTTACGGGTGGCGCGACCGGCCCGTCTGCGTGAACCTGCGAGTGCCGGGGCATACGCATCCCCAGCTCTCTCGATCATGCCGAGCCGGCTCGGCCGGTCCGGGCCAGGTCGAGGACGACACGCAGGGGAGGTCACGCCGTGAGCAGCACGCTCTTCAGGACGAAGAACGTCGAGCAGTCGATCCAGGACACCGAGGAACCCGAGCACGCGCTCAGAAAATCCCTGTCCGCCCTCGATCTGACCGTCTTCGGCGTCGGTGTCATCATCGGTACCGGCATCTTCGTCCTCACCGGTACGGCGGCCAGGAACACCGCCGGCCCCGCCGTCTCCCTGTCCTTCGCCGTGGCCGGGGTGGTCTGCGCGCTCGCCGCGCTCTGCTACGCGGAGTTCGCCTCCACGGTTCCGGTGGCCGGCTCCGCCTACACCTTCTCCTACGCCTCGCTCGGCGAGCTCCCCGCCTGGATCATCGGCTGGGACCTGGTGCTGGAACTCGCGCTCGGCACCGCGGTGGTCGCCGTCGGATGGTCCGGCTACATCCACTCGCTGCTCGACAACGCGGGCTGGCACCTGCCCGAATATCTCAGCGGCCGTGACGGCGCGACCGGCTTCGGCTTCGACATCCTCGCCGCCCTCCTGGTCCTGGTCCTCACCGTCATCCTCGTGCTCGGCATGAAGCTCTCCGCGCGGGTCACCACGATCGTCGTCGCCGTCAAGGTGGCCGTGGTGCTCGTCGTGATCATCGCGGGCGCCTTCTTCATCAAGGGCGGCAACTACGACCCGTTCATCCCGAAGGCGCAGCCGGTGCCCGCGGGCGGCACCCTCAAGGCACCGCTCATCCAGCTGATGTTCGGCTGGGCACCCTCGAACTTCGGCGTGATGGGCATCTTCACCGCCGCGTCCGTCGTCTTCTTCGCCTTCATCGGCTTCGACGTGGTGGCCACCGCGGCGGAGGAGACCCGCAACCCGCAGCGCGACGTGCCGCGCGGCATCCTCGGCTCGCTGATCATCTGCACCGTGCTGTACGTCGCCGTGTCGATCGTCGTCACCGGTATGCAGAAGTACAGCGCGCTGTCCGTGGACGCTCCGCTCGCCGACGCGTTCAAGTCCACGGGGCATCCCTGGTACGCGGGCCTGATCAGTTTCGGCGCGGCCGTCGGCCTGACCACGGTGTGCATGATCCTGCTCCTGGGCCAGGCCCGGGTCTTCTTCGCGATGAGCCGGGACGGGCTGCTGCCCCGGTTCTTCTCGCACACCCACCCGCGGTTCCGCACCCCGTACCGGCCGACCATCCTGCTCGGCGTGATCATCGCCGTCGTCGCCGGCTTCACCAGCCTGAGCGAACTCGCCGAACTCGTGAACATCGGCACGCTGTTCGCGTTCGTGGTGGTCGCGATCAGCGTGGTCATCCTGCGCAACACCCGCCCCGACCTGCCCCGCGCCTTCCGTACCCCCTGGGTCCCGGTGCTCCCGATCCTCTCCGTCTGCGCCTCCCTCTGGCTGATGGTCAACCTCCCCGCCGAGACCTGGCTCCGCTTCGCCATCTGGATGGTCATCGGCTTCGTCGTGTACTACCTCTACGGCCGCACCCACAGCAGGCTCGGCGAACGCCAGGCGCGGGAAGGCCGCCCGGCGGGCGGCTCAGGCGCTTCCTAGCGGCGGCCGTACCGCTCGCGGTGTGGCCGACGGGCCCGGGTTCCTCGTCACCGAGGAGCCCGGGCCCGTTCCTTGTACGCGCGGCAACATCCGGAGTTCATCCTCTCGACCACCATTGACTATGGACATCCCTGTACCTACGATCTCGCTTGTCCATGGTTGTCCATACACAAAGCGGTGCGCCCATGAAGATCGCGGTTGTCGGAAGTTATGGAGCCGGCCTCACCATGCGGGTCCCCAAGGCCCCCGCGGCGGGTGAGACCGTCTCGGGCGGGGTGTTCGATCCCGGTCCTGGCGGAAAGGGCAGCAACCAGGCCATCGCCGCCGCCCGGCTGGGGGCCGAGGTCTCGCTGCTGACGGCCGTGGGCGACGACGACTTCGGCCGCTCCGCACGTGAGTTGTGGCAGCGCGAGGGTGTCGGCGCCGAACATGTGCTGACCGCCGAGGCCCCCACGATGGTCGGCTTCATCCTGGTCGAACCGTCCGGCGAGAACCGCATCGCCATCGCCCCGGGCGCCCTGGACGAACTGGACGCCGCCGCCGTCGCACCCTTCCGCGCCGAGATCGCCTCCGCCGACATCCTGGTCGTGTCGATGGAGATCCCCGAGGAGGCCGTGGTCACGGCGCTCCGCCTGGGCCGCGAGACCGGCACGCCGACCCTGCTCAACCCCGCGCCCGCCCGGCCGCTTCCCGACGAGTGCTGGCCCCTCATCGACGTGATCACGCCGAACCAGACGGAGGCCCCTGTACTCCTCGGCCTCGACGAGGGCCACGGGCTCGGCGACGGGGAACTGGTTCGCGCCCTGCGGGAGCGCACCGGAGGCGCCGCCGTCCTCACCCGGGGTGGCGAGGGCGCCCTGGTCGCCCAGGCCTCCGGCGTGACCGCGGTGCCGGCGCACCCGGCCCCCGCCGTCGTCGACACCACGGGCGCCGGCGACTCCTTCACCGCGGCCCTCGCCGTCGCCCTCGCCGAGGGACAGCCCCTCGAAAGGGCGGCCGGGTTCGCCGCCGCCGCTGGCGCCCACACCGTGACGATCGCGGGCGTCGTCCCCGCCCTGCCCACCCGAGACCAGCTGAACGCCCGGATTGGAAGAACCCCGTGACCTCGACGACCTCGAAACCCCCGACCGCCGCGGCGCCGTCGGCCACCGGACCGGCACGACAGCTCCCGCTCGCGCTGCGCAGGCTGCTGCACGCACGCGAGGCCGGCGTCTTCGCCGCGCTCGTCCTGCTCTTCCTGCTGGGCACCGTGCTCTCGCCGACCTTCGCCCAGTCCGACAACCTGCTCTCGGTCGGTCAGCAGATCGCGCAGATCGGCATCATGGCCGTCGGAGCGACGTTCGTCATCCTCAACGGCGAGATCGACCTCTCGGTCGGCTCCACCTACGCCCTCTCCGCGATCTCCACCGGACTGCTCATCTCGGACGGCTGGAACTGGCCCGCCGCGATGCTCGCCGGACTGGCCGTGGGCGTCCTGGCCGGACTGCTCAACGGGCTGGCCGTGGTGGTGCTCGGCGTGCCCTCCTTCATCGTCACCCTGGGCACGCTCAGCGTCTTCCGCGGCGTCGCCCTGCTCATCTCCGACGGGGCCCCGATCTCCCTGAGTTCCTCCCAGCCCGGGGTCGCGGAGTTCAACCTCCTCGGCCAGGGACGGCTCTTCGGAGTGATCCCGATGCAGTTCGTCCTCTTCGCCGCCGTCGCCGCCCTCGGCGTGGTGCTGCTGTCCCGCTCCCGCTTCGGCTTCAACACCTACGCCGTCGGCGGCAACCAGGAGGCCGCCCGCCTCGTCGGCGTCAACGTCAAGCGGGTCAAGCTCACCGCCTTCGTCCTGTCCGGCTTCACCGCCGGCCTCGCCGGCGTACTCGGCCTGTCCTTCCTGTCCTACGTGCAGGGTGTGACCGGCCAGGGGCTGGAACTCACCGTCATCTCCGCCGTCATCATCGGCGGCGCGGCCCTCTTCGGCGGCTCCGGCACCATGTGGGGCACCGTCATCGGCGTCGCCTTCATCGGCCTGCTCCAGAACATCCTCAACATCAAGGGGATCTCCTCCTTCTGGCAGACCGTCGTCACCGGCCTCGTCATCGTCGCCGCCGTCGCGGCCGACACCTGGCAGCGCAAGCGCAAGACCCGCGCCTGACCGCCGTCCGCTTCCCACCTCACGCAGACGCACAGACCCACGGACACGACAAGGGAGTCACGATGTCCCCGCGCACCCTCCTCAGATCCCTCGTCGCCGCGACGGCCGCCGCCGCGGCTCTCTCCCTCACCGCGTGCGGCGCCGTCACCGCCGGCGACGCCGCCGGCTCCGGCTCCGGCGACGGCTCCTTCAAGCTCGCCTCGTACATCCAGCAGCGGATCGACGACGACAAGCCGATGCGCATCAAGCTGAGCTACCACGACCCGTCCCTCGCCTTCGCGACACCGATCGGCAGTGGCATGAAGCGGGCCGGCAAGGAACTGGGGGCCGAGGTCTCCCTCATCGGCCCCACCGGCGGCGACGCCGCCAAGCAGGTCTCCGAGCTCCAGACGCTCATCCAGCAGAAGGCCGTGGACGGGCTCGCCGTTTCCTCCGCCTCCAGCGACGCGCTGAAGCCGGTCATCAGCCAGGCCTACAAGGCGGGCATCCCGATCATCTCGTTCAACACCGACAACCCCGATTCCCAGCAGATGGGCTTCGTCGGCCAGGACCTCAAGGCCTCCGGCAAGGCCGAGGCCGAACAGCTGCTCAAGGACCTGAAGGGCACCGGCAAGGGCAAGTCCGTCGTCGTCTTCTCCGTGGACACCGGCGCCGGCTGGTCGCACGACCGGTTCAACGGCTTCAAGGAAGGGCTGGCGGGCAGCGATCTGAAGGTCGTCGGGCCGGTGAACGTCGGCAACGAACCCAACGCCGCCTACAACACCGTCGAGTCCACCATGGCCGGTCAGTCCGGTGTCGTGGCCGTCGCCGGGCTCGACTGCTGCTCGACCACGGCCGCCGCCAAGTGGGTGGCCCAGTCCGGACGCGCCGACGCCATCACGATGGGCGGTTTCGACCTGCTCACCCAGACCGCCGAGTACATCGACCGCGGGGTCCTGGACTTCACCATCAGCCAGAACCCGTCCGAGCAGGGCTACCAGGCGGTCAAGGTGCTGTACGACTTCCTCACCAAGGGCACCGAGATCACCGGTGTGGACACCGGCGCGCAGTTCATCACCCGCAAGAACCTCGACGCCGCGACGGTGGAGGACTGATGGCCGCCGCCTCCCGCGACCCCGCCACGGGCGGCTCGGCGTCTCCCGGCACCCCGCCCGCCGCCGCCCCAGCCGTCCGGATCCGGGGCCTGTCCCGGAACTTCGGCCCGGTACGCGCCCTCAGCGACGTCTCCTTCGACGTCCCCGCGGGCGAGGTCACCGCCCTGCTGGGGGAGAACGGGGCCGGCAAGTCGACCCTGCTCAAGATCCTGGCCGGCCTCCAGCCGCCCAGCGACGGCGGCGTCACCGTCTTCGGCGAGGAGGTCACGTCCTTCGACCCGAGCACGATGCTCGGCCGGCACGGCGTCGCGATCGTCCCCCAGGAACTGTCGCTGCTGCCCGACCGCAGTGTGGCGGAGAACGTGCTGAGCGGGGTCGAGCCGGGCAACCGCTGGTTCCCCTCCCGGCGCCGCATGCTGGAGCGCACCACCGAACTCCTCGCCGAACTCGACCTCCGCCTGGACCCGAACGACTCCGTGCGGACCCTGGACCTGGCCACCCAGCAGCTCATCGTGGTCGCCCGGTCCATCGCCCGGGGCTGCCGCGTGCTGATCCTGGACGAACCCACGGCCATGCTCACCCCGGCCGAGGCCGACCGGCTGTTCGCCCTGATGGACAAGCTCAAGGCGGCCGGGACGACCATGCTCTACGTCTCGCACCGCATGCCCGAGGTGTTCCGCCTTGCCGACCACATCCAGGTGCTGCGCGACGGCGCCCACGTCGCCTCCTGGCGGAGCGCGGAGACCACCCCCGACCAGGCCGTCGCCGCCATGGTCGGCCGTGAACTGGGCCAGTTCACCCGCCGTTCGGAGCGCGGCACCGAGTCCAGCGGCGAACCCGTGCTGAAGGTGCGGGAGTTGAGCGGACGCCGGCACAGCGGCGTCTCCTTCGACCTGCGCCCCGGCGAGATCCTGGGCGTGGCCGGACTGCCGGACTCCGGCCGGGTGGAGATGCTGCACAACCTCTTCGGCGGGGACCGCGGGACCGGCGGCACCGTGGAACTGCTGGGCAGGCCCTACGAACGGCGCGACCCGATCGCCAGTGTCGAACGGCGGCTCGCGTTCGTGCCCGGCGAGCGCCGCGCCCAGGGGCTGCTGACCACCATGAGCGTCGGCGAGAACATCGGCGCGCTCACCACGAGGACGTTCAGCCGGCTCGGGATCGTCCGCCGCCGTGCCTTCGACGCGCAGGCCGCCGACCAGGCGAAGCAGCTGCGGGTCAAGACCGCCACCATGAGCCAGCCCATCACCAGCCTGTCCGGCGGCAACCAGCAGAAGGCCGTACTCGGACGCTGGCTGGCGATCAACCCGGGTGTGCTGATCCTCGACGAGCCCACGCGCGGCGTGGACATCGGGGCGAAGGCCGAGATCTACGAGCAGCTGTTCGCCCTCGCCCGGCAGGGCCTGGCGATCCTCTGCTCCTCCTCCGACCTGCCCGAACTGCTGACCCTGACCGACCGGATCGCCGTGATGAGCGAGGGCCGGCTGGTGAGCTGCGTCGACACCGCGGGGGCGACCGAGGAATCCATCATGGCCCTCGCGACCGGAGCGGTGCCGGCGGCGGCCTGAGACCCACAGCCCGACCTGCGAAGACCCCATCGAAAGGAACCCGCCGTGAAACGCTCCGGCATCCTCAACGCCGAACTGAGCGGGGCCCTGGCCACGCTCGGCCACACCGACCTGCTGCTGGTCGTGGACGCCGGCTTCCCCATCCCCCGGGACGCGCACCGCGTCGATCTCGCCCTCGCCGAGAACCTCCCGGACCTGCGGACGGTGCTCGGGCTGATAGCCGACGAACTGGTCGTCGAGGGAGTGGTCCGGGCCGAGGACGTCCCCACCCGCAACCCCCGGCTCGACGCGTGGCTGCGCGAACGCTTCTGCGACGCCGAGTTCACCACCCGTCCGCACGCGGAGGTCCTCGGCGAGCTGGCCCGGCAGGCCAAGGTCGTCGTCCGCACCGGAGCCTTCGAACCCTGGGGCAACATCGGCCTGTTCTGCGGCGTCGACGCCCCCCGGTGGTTCGGCGGCGAGGGCGTCGTCGTCCCGGACCACTACGCCTCCAAGCTCTGAGCCGCCGCCGGACCCCACGTCCCGGCTCCCGTTTCCCGCGACGGCCCGTCCGTCGAAAGCACCCGGCGGCCGTATCGCCGGGTGCCCCACCGCCCTCCACACAGGGAGATCACTCCGTGTCCACCACGACCGTCACCACTGCCGAACTCGACCTCAGCCCCGCCGAGTTGGCCCCCTACATCCAGCACACCAAGATCGATCCGGACGCGACCCGCGACGAGATGGTCGCCCACGCCCAGGAGGCGGTCACCCACGGTTTCAACGCCGCGATGGTTCCCGCCTCCTGGCTTCCCGTCGTGGTGGCCGAGCTGCGCGGCACCGGGGTCGGGGTCGCCTCCGCCCTGGACTTCCCGACCGTCGGCGTCATGACCAGCGCGGGCAAGGCCGCCGAGGCCGCGGAGATAGCCCGGCTCGGCGCGACCCAGCTCGACATCGGCGTCCAGGTCGGCTGGCTCAAGAGCGGCCGCTACGACGACTTCCGCGAGGACATCGCGGGCGTGGTCCGGGCCTCGGGCCTGCCCGTCAAGGTCATGCTGGAACTGCCGCTGCTCACCGACGACGAGAAGGAGGCCGCCGTCGAGCTCGCCATGGAGGCGGGTGCCGCCTTCCTGAAGAACGCCAGCAGCGGACAGATCGAGACTGCGAACCCGACGAGCGTTCGCTACCTTGTTGACCGGGCGCGGAACGGGGTTCAGGTGAAGGCGTCCGGGTCCATCAAGACCTACCGGCAGGGCCTGGAACTCCTGCGCGCGGGTGCCTCGCTGCTCGGGACCAGCGCCGGCCTGGCGATCGTCACCGACACCGGTGACGAGTCGACCGTCAGCTACTGACCGGCCACTGCCGCCGCACCCCGCCCGCGCCCCGCGGCCGGGGTGCGGCTCCCCATTTTCCGGAGCGACGCCCGTCCTCCGGTGAGACCGGAGAAGGAGATGCGACGACTGTGACGGCCGACAAAGGGGGGCTTCCGGGCATCAAGCGTGACGTCCCCACGGCGATCCACGTCCAGATCTCGGAACACATCCGACTGCGTATCGCCAGCGGCGAGTGGCCGGCGCACTACCGCCTCAAGAGCGAGCCGGAACTGGCTCAGGAGTTCGGCGTCAGCCGCGGCACCCTGCGGCGCGCCCTGACCACGCTCATCGAGGAGGGCCTGCTGCGGCAGGTGCGCGGGCGCGGCACGTTCGTCACCTCGACGACGATCGAACCGGCCATCGCCCAGAAGCTGAGCACCCTGTCCGAGGACTTCGCCAGCCAGGGAGTCGTCACCACCACGTCGGTGCGGGAGTGCTCGCTGATCATTCCGCCCCGGCCCGTCGCGGCCCTGCTGGACGTCGCCCCCGGTACCCGCGTCCTGCGCCTGGTGCGGGTGCGCAGCACCGGCGAGGGGCCGGTCGCGCTGCTGTTCAACTTCGTGCGCACGGATGTCGCGCCGGGCATCGAAGAGGTGGACTTCACCACCTCCAGTCTCTTCGGGGTCCTGGAGGGCACCTACGGGCTGAAGATCGCCACGGCCCGCCGGACCTTCAGCGCGGAGGCCGCCACCGCCGATGTCGCCGACGCCCTGGCACTGCCCGAGGGCGCCCCCGTGCAGTACCTCCAGCAGGTCACCTACCTCGCCGACGACCGTCCGGTGGAGTACTCGGACGTGTGGATCCACAGCGGCCGGCTGAGGGTCACCTCGCTGCTGCTGCGCAGATGACGACGGCGCCGGGGCCGTTCGGCGAGCCCCCCCCGGGCGGCTGGCGCTCTCCTGCTCGGTAGGGTTCGGGCAGGTACGGGGACGGACGGGCCACCCCGGCGGCAGCGGCCGGAGGGGGAGCGGGTGACGACGACCCTGATCGCCGAGGTGGCACTGGTCACCACGCTGGCGTCGTTCGCGCAGGCGCTGAGCGGCTTCGGGTTCGCGCTGGTGGCGGTGCCGCTGCTGACCCTGCTGACCAGCCCGCAGAACGCCATCGTCGTGGTCACCGCGCTGGGCGGGGTGCTCTCGCTGGCGGTCTGCGTCCATCAGCGAGAGCACGTCAGTGTGCGCACCGCGGGCCTGGTGAGCGCGGCGGGACTGGTGGGCATGCCGCTCGGGCTGCTCGCGGTGACGGTGCTCGACGCCCGCTCGCTGTCGGCCCTCATCGCCTGTGTGGTGCTGGTGTTCGCCGTCCTGATCGGCCGCGGCCTGACCTTCCGCCGCGGTACGGGCCTCACCGTCGCCTCGGGTTTCGCCAGCGGGGCGTTGCTGACCGCGACCGGTATGAACGGGCCGCCGCTGGTCGCCACCTTCCAGGCCATGGGCCTGGCGCCCCGGGAGTTCCGGGCGACCCTCCAGGCCACGTTCTGCGTCCAGGACGCCCTGGCCCTCGCCGGATTCCTCGTCGTCGGCCGGTTGACCACGGACAGCCTCCTGCTGACCGGTGCGGGGCTTCCCGGCCTGCTGGTGGGCTGGTGGCTGGGCGACCGCCTCTTCGCCCGCACGGATCCCACCCGCTTCAAACGGATCGTCCTGGGCGTCCTGGTGGCCAGCGCCTGTGTGGCCCTGTACCAGGCCATGCTGAACTGACCCGCCGCGGCACGGGGATTACGGCCCTGCCCTGACCCGCGGTCAGCGCTCCCGACCGGAGGTGTCCTGGTCGCCGGGGCCGTACACCGTGCGGGGACCTACCGTGGCGGCGCCCGTCGCGGTCACTCTGCGGCGGAGTTCGCGGTCCGCGGTGACGACCACGCGGGACCGGTCCGCCGTGGCGGCGGCCAGTCGGACGATGTGGTCGTCGCCGTTGCCGGGGGCGTCCTCGACCCGTACGCCGGGTACGGACGGTACGCCTCGCGCGGCGCCCTCCAGGACCAGGACGACGTCCAGCGGACCGGGCACGCCGGGAACGCCGTCCTCGACGTACCCGGCGAGCCGGTCGCGCAGGCGTTCGGCGGCGGCCCGCCGGTCGCGCCACCATCCGTCCGGGACGGAGCCGACGACGTTGGCCCCGTCGACGATCAGCAGGGTCGGCATCCTGGGTCGGTCCTTCCGGTCGGGATCAGACGCGGTACCAGTGTCCGTGACGCCGTGGGCCCCTGGGCTTCTCGCCCGGCCCGTCCCGACCGGCGGAGGCCGGCCCGTGGATGCCTGCGGCCTCGCTGGCGGATCAACCGCCCGTCGCCGGGGACTTCTTGGCGGACTCCGGGATGGTGGAGTCGTTGCGGAGCGCCTTCCACAGCTCCGTCGCCTGGGGCTCCGCGGCCACGACGCGGTTGGGGTCGGTCTTGTCGTACATCACCGGCAGCATGATCGTGTCCATGCTGGACGGGTCGACCCCGTTCAGGCTGCGCCCGAACTCCGCGAGCTTGGTGAGAGAGGCGAGATCGGAGTCGGTGGTGAGGGCCGAGGTGAGCTTGTCGGCGATCTTGTACGTCTTGGTGGGGCTGCCCAGGAGGTCCTGCTTCTTGATCTCGCTCAGCAGGGCCAGCATGAACTGCTGCTGGAGGCTGATGCGTCCGAGGTCGCTGCCGTCGCCGATGCCGTGCCGGGTGCGGACGAACTGCAGGGCCTGGGTGCCGTCCAGGCGGTGGGTGCCGGCGGTGAGGTCCAGGCCGCTGGACTTGTCGTGGATGTCCTGGTCCACGGTGACGGTGACCCCGCCTATCGCGTCCACCAGCCCCTGGAAGCCGGCGAAGTCGATCTCCATGTAGTGGTCCATGCGGATGCCGGACATCTGCTCCACGGTCTTCACCACACAGGCCGGGCCGACCTGCCCGTAGATGGAGTTGAACATCACGCGCTTCGCCGACTCCACCGTGGTGCCGTCGGACTTCGTGCACTCGGGCCGGGTCACCAGGGTGTCGCGCGGAATGCTGATGGCGACGGCCTGGGTGCGGCCCTCGGGTATGTGCATCATCAGCGCGGTGTCGGATCGGGCGCCGGCCACCTTGCCGGTGTTGAGCGCGGCGTTGTCGCCGGCGCGGGAGTCGGAGCCGAGGATCAGGATGTTCTGCCCGGAGGTGGGCAGCTTCTCGGGCCGGTCGTCGCCGATGGCGTTCTCGATGTCGACGCCCTGGATGTTGCCGTTCAGGCCGCTGTACAGCCAGTACACGGTCCCCGCCCCGGCCGCGACGAGCACGGCCATGGAGAGCAGGATCCACCGGCCGGTGCGACGCCGGCGACGGGGAGTCCCGTCCTGGTCGGGCCGGTGCGGGCTGCGGGGGCTCTCGACGGCTGGGGTTGTCATGGCGCGCTGTCCTCGTCTCCTCGTGCCCGGGCAGGGAGCGCTCGGGCTATCGGACAGACCCGTGACCCATGGGGGGCGTTGTACGGCAGTGGCATACATCACACGCTGTGCCGACGGGGGTTGAAGTGACCCCCGACCGCGGTCGCGGCGCCGCGTTCCGGGACCGGTTCACGCCGGAAACGCATATGTATTGTTCATGTGATGTGAGAGTTTCATGTCCCCGCGTCGAATTCGGGCGGGTTCTTCCAGGGGGTCCGTCATGGCGATGCGAGGCCGGCCGGCGCGGGTGGCGCAGGGGCGTCGTTCCGCTCCGTCCGCCGAGGCCGCGTCATCTCCCGTCGTGACCGGTGCCGTCGAGGGAAGCTGGCTCGTGCGCGGCAAGGACGGACGGCTCACCGCCTACGCCCGCTGCCCGGACGGACTGCTGCGCTGGACCGAGACCCGGCCGGGCGGCCCGGACTGGTCGGGACCCGACCTGTTTCCGGTCGCCGGCCTCACGCGTCTCACCGTCGCCCAGGGGGCCGACACCTACGTCCACTTCCTCGGCCGCCGGGAACGGCGCGGCGCCGACGGCACGGTGCGCGTCGACGTGGTGCACGCGATCCAGTACCAGAGCGGGCGTCCCGTCACCGAATGGCGCTCCCTGGGCAATCCGCACCGCGAGCCGGACAGGACGGCCCGGCTCGGGGCGCCCACGGGCGCCGTGGACGCCAAGGGCACCGTGCACGTCTTCGTGCGCAACGCGGGCGGCGGGCTGATGATGCGCCGGGAGGGCAAGGGCGGCGGCTGGGAGCCCTGGACCGATCTCCGGGGCTCGGACCTGCGGGACGGACTGACGGCCGCGGTCACGTCCACCGATCACGTCGAGGTGTTCGCGCCCACCGCCGACGCGCTCGCGCACTGGATCCAGCCGGAGCCCGGCGCCGTGCCGCAGCGCTCCCACGACATGCGGCCGGGCCCGCTGCCCGGGTCCGTCACCGCCGTGGAGACCGCTCCAGGGCGGCTCACCTGCTTCTGGACGGACGCGTCCGGATCCGGCTTGCTCTCTCACCGCCGCGGCTCCTGGCTCGTCACGCTGGGCGGCACTCCCTCGGACGGCGCCAACGCGGTGCTGCGCACCACTGTCGACGGATACGACTGCACGGTGATCGCTCATCGTGGCGCGGCCGGCGGAATCCTGTTCGGCGTGTGCGGCACGGAGGCCGAGTCGTCGGGCATGTGGTGGACCGACGCCGGCGGGAACGCCGCCGGCGCGCCGGCCCTGGCGCACGACGGATACGGCCGGGTGGTGGTGGCGGCCTTCGGCCCGGACGGCGCGCTCCGTCTCGCCCGGCAGGCACCCGAACCGGGCCTGGTGCTCATGGACTGGGTGCGGGTCTGACATACCGTCCGGAGGCCGTTGAGCAGGCGTTCCGCAAAAAGGTTGTACAGATGTGGCCTTTATGACAGACGGTTCGCAGAAACCGATTACTTCTGGACAGTCTGAGAAGCAGATGTAAACATTCTGTTTGATCGGTAAGCCTCAGGTGTACCGCTGGCCGACATGAGGTGGAGGCCGCGGGCAGGGCGGGGGACGTGCGCCGGGCACTCTGTGCCGGCCTCGAGCTGGGTGGGTGCGGAAGTCGGGTGAGCCTCAACAATCCCGAGGCGAGTGCGCTCGTGTCGGCGTATCGGTCGTTGGTTCCCGTGGGGGCCCGGCGCCGGATACCGGGCCCACTGCGCACGTCGGTGAAACGTTCGCTCGCCTCCGCCGACGCCGTGCGCTCCGCCGTCATGGTGCGGGCGATGGGCGGTCAGGGCCGTGCCGGCAAGCGCACGTCCGACGGTCCTCTGCGCGTCGTACGAGAAGCCGGAAAGCATCTGCGCGCGGTGGAGGTGCCGGGCGCCACCGCGTGGGCCGCCCGTGCGCGCAACCTCCACATCGTGGTCTCCCTGCTGGAGGAGGCCGGGATCGACTACTTCTGCGTCCGTGGCGCGAAGTCGCCCGTGGTGCCGTGCGTGGCCGTTCCCGCCCGGCGGCGGGCCGACTTCGAGGAACTGCTCCAGCTCGCCTTCGTGGAGCATCCCGGATACATCGGCACCGCCCCGGCGCAGTTGCGTCCCGGGTCCGCGCCGGGAAGCTGGCGGGCGCTGCGCGGGCAGGACGTGCTGCGGGTGACGTGGGTCGTCTGCGACCCCACCGCGCGCCTGGTGTTCGGCGGCGAGTACGGCTGCGACATCGAGTTCTGGACCGAGCGGGACGGCCTGCTCGTCGCGCCGCGGCCCAACAAGGTGGCGACCGAGGTCCCGCTGGACGCGGGCCGCTGCTGGTCGGAGCAGAAGCGTTTCAGCGCGGTGCCCGCCCCCTACACCACCGGCCGGGCGCGCACCCTGCCCGAGTTCGTGGCCGCGCTGCCGGACGACCACCTCTTCCCGATCGACGTCGTCTACACCTGGGTGGACGACTCGGACACGGTCTGGCGGGCCCGCCGCGACGCGGCCCGCGGGCAGCTCACCTCCGCCCGGGAGGGCGCTCTGCACGAGCAGGCGGCCAACGACTCCCGCTACACCAGCCGGGACGAGCTGAGGTACTCGCTGCGCTCGATCCACCAGTACGCGCCCTGGGTGCGCAACATCTTCCTGGTCACGGCCGGCCAGGTGCCGTCGTGGCTGAACACGGACTTCCCCGGGATCCGCGTGGTGGACCACCGCGAGATCTTCTCCGAGCCCAGTGCGCTGCCGACGTTCAACTCCCACGCGATCGAGAGCCAGCTGCACCACATACCCGAGCTCTCGGAGCACTTCCTGTACCTGAACGACGACGTCTTCTTCGGGCGGCCCGTGCATCCGGGCCACTTCTTCCACGCCAACGGGCTGACCAAGTTCTTCCAGTCCAAGGCCCTGATCCCGTCCGGGCGGACCAGCGCGGAGGACCTGCCCGTCAACGCGGCGGGCAAGAACAGCCGGGGCCTGATCGCCCAGTACTTCGGCACCGTCATCTCCCAGAAGATGAAGCACACGCCGCACGCGCTGCGGCGCAGTGTGCTGGCCGAGATCGAGCAGGTCTACAACCAGGCGCACCGGGTGACCCAGCACTCCCGCTTCCGGTCGCCCAGCGACGTACCGATCGCCTCCTCGCTGCACCACTACTACGCCTACCACTCGGCACGCGCCACGGTCGGTGACATCCGCTACGTCTACATCGACCTGGCGGACGGGCTGGCCCAGCGCCGGCTCGACACCCTCCTGGCCCGCCGTAACTTCGACACCTTCTGCATGAACGACACCGTCACCGCCGCCGACCCCGAGGCCCAGTCCCGCATGGTCGCCACGTTCCTGGAAAACTACTTCCCAGTAGCCAGTCCCTTCGAGACAGCCTCCGGCGCAATGGCGCCGCGCAGGCCGGCCCCTGCGGCAGAACTGGGGTACGCGGGCTCATGACCTCCCGATCCAAGCGCCCCGCCAAGACCGCCGGCGGGGCCGGTCGCCCGCGCCGTCGCCTGCGTGCCGGCGCCGTCGCCCTGCGCAACCGGCTGCTGGGCGTCCTCGTCCCGTTGCGCGGCAGGCGCGCCGCCCAACTGCGCTACGCCGCGATCCTCGACGGCCAGACGGTGAACCTGCACGCCGAGTTGCCCGCCCGCGCGGGCCTGCCCGAGCGGGCGGAGGTCGTCCTGCAGCGCGGGCGCCGCCGCTACCCCGGCGAGGCCCGTGTCCACGAGGGCCCGGCCGGTGAGGTCCTGGTCGACGCCGCGGTGCTGCTGGGCGCCGACGTCGGCGGTGTGCCCGTCGGCACCGGACGCTGGCGGCTGAGGCTGCGGGTGCACACCGGCCGCCGCTCCCGCATGCTCCCGCTGCTGCTGCTTCAGCCGCCCGTGCCCTACGAAGGACCCACCAAGCCGATGACGGCCTCGCCGGTCACCGGCGAACGCCACCGGCTCGGACGCTCCTTCCGCGGCAGCGCACGGGTGGTCAGCACCGCTGCCCGGCCCGCCGTGGAAGTGGCCAAGGTGCACCTGACGCACGCCGGGGTCACCGTCGACTTCCGCGTCCTGGGCACCCGGGTCGAAGAGCCCTGGGTGGACTTCGTCGCCTCCGGCCGCCGGATCGAGCAGGCGGTCACCGCGCTCGGCCCCGACGGCTTCCGCGTCACCGTCCCGCTGGGGGAGATGCCGCCCCGTGGCAGCCGCCCCGACCACTGGGACGTCGTCCTGCGCGACCGCGACGGACGCTCGATGCGGCTGGGACGCAGGCTGCACGACGTACGCAACCCGCTGCGCGTCTTCGCCATGCGCAGTCTCGCCATCACACCGCCCGGCAAGGCGCCGCTGATCGTCCAGCCGCGCTACACCCCCGCGGGCAACTTCCGGGTCACCTGCACGCGCATGCCCGAGGCGGGCCGGACCGACTGATGAAGATCACGTTTCTGCTGACCACGGCCGACGCCGTCGGCGGCACCGAACGGGCCGTGTTCAACCAGGCCTCCGAACTCGCCGCCCGGCACGAGGTGCGGGTGCTCAGCGTCTTCAGGAGCAGGCGCGAGCAGTTCTTCACACCCGACGAGCGGGTCCGCGTCGACTACCTGGTCGACCTCACCTCCCGTCCGCCCCGCCCGGTGCGCCGGACGTCGGTGGACGACTCGGTGTGGGCGGGACTGGCCGCCCAGCCCAGCCGGATCGTCGACCCCTCCTGGGAGTCGGCGTTCAACCGGCTGTCGGACCTGGAACTCGAACTCGCGCTCCAGGACACCGACACGGACGTCCTGGTCACCACCACCCCCGCGCTGATGGCGCTGGCCGTCCACCTCGCCCCCGCCCACGTCGTCACCGTCCACCAGGAGCACCGCGTCTCCGAACTGCGCGGCACCAGCGGGGAGCCGCTGCGCCGCTACGCCTCCCGGCTGGACGCGCTGGCGGTGCTGAGCGAGCGCACCCGGGACTGGTTCGCCGAGACCCTCGGCGACGCCGCTCCCCGCCTGGAGGTCGTGCCCAACGCCCTGCCCAGCGGCTTCCGGCCCCGCTCGACGCTCAAGACCCGCACCGTGGTGATCGCCGGCCGGCTCGTGGCGGAGAAGCAGATCGACCACGCCGTCACCGCCTGGGCGACCGTCGCGCAGGCGTACCCGGACTGGCAGTTGCGGATCTTCGGCGACGGGCCGCTCAGCGGTGCCCTGCGCCGGCAGATCGAGATGCTCGGTCTGCACGACTGCGTTCAGCTCAACGGCAACTCCCCGCATCTGGCGGAGGAGTGGGCCAAGGCCAGCATCGCGACGCTCACCTCCCGCAACGAGGCGTTCGGTCTGGTCCTCGCCGAGGCGCACGCGGCCGGCGTCCCGGTGGTCTCCTACGACTCGCCCAACGGCCCGCGCGAGGTGGTCATCGACGGGCAGACCGGCATCCTCGTCCCGCCCGGCGACACCGACGCCCTCGCCTCCGCGCTGATGCTGCTCATCCAGAACAGCGATCTGCGGCAGCGGATGGGCGCCGCGGCCCTGGCGTCCGTCAACCGCTTCTCGCCCGCCGTGGTCACCGCCCACTGGGAGCGCGTCTTCCACGAGCTCGTGGCCCAGCGGGACAGCGGCGCCCGCGCGGTCCTCAAGGCCGAACGCGAGGCCGTGCACGCCTTCCGCAGCGGGCCCGACGGCATCGTGCCCGCGGCGGCCGCCACTCCGGCCACCACCGTGCGCACCTCCGACCAGCGCGCGCTGGAAGGACGCCTGCTCAAGCGGCGCGGCCTGGTGCAGGACGGCGGCCAGGTCTGCCGCCTGATGGAGTGGCAGTCCCCGTGGGACGTCGTCCAGCAGAACCTGGCCCTGGTGGCCGACGCGCTCGAAGAGGCCGACATCCCCTACTTCGTCGTACGCGACCACCTCGTACGGCACACCGTCGCGGTGCACGCCGTGCACCGCGAGGCGGTCTTCAAGGCCCTCGCCGAACGGTTCGCGAAGGAAGCCGTGTACGCCGCCGTGCTCAACGAGGGGCAGAAGACGGTGGCCACCGTCCTCGCCGGTCTCGTCGCGCCGTACGCCGGCACCCCCTCGTCCGGTGTCCGGGTGTACCAGAACGTGGTCTCCCACTCGCGCATCCTGCGGCTCGGCGCCGTCTACGGCTGCACCGTGTCCTTCTGGGACACCGACCCCGACGACGAGTCCGGGGAGCACCTGAAGGCTCCCGCGCGCACGCTCATCGGAGACCGGGTGCCGAACAGCGCCCTGCGCCGGCGCCCGATCACTCTCGGCAACCGGCACTACCCGACGATCGACGCCTTCCAGCACGTGCTGCACGGAGACGTCGACTTCCCCGTGGACGCCGTCTACACCTGGGTGAACGGCGCCGACGTGGCGTGGCTGGAGCGCAAGAACGCCGTCCTGGCCGCCATGGGCATGGAGACCGAGGACGCGGCCACGAGCGCGGCCCGGTTCCGGGACCGGGACGAACTGCGCTACTCCCTGCGCTCCATCGACATGTACGCGCCCTGGATCCGGAACATCTACCTCGTCACCGACCAGCAGGTACCGTCCTGGCTCGACCTCTCGCACCCGCGTGTGCGCGTCGTGGACCACACCGAGATCTTCGCCGGGCGCGGCGCGCTGCCCACGTACAACTCCCATGCCATCGAGAGCCAGTTGCACCACATCGAGGGCCTGGCCGAGCACTTCCTCTACTTCAACGACGACGTGTTCGTCGGACGGACCCTCCAGCCCGGCGCGTTCTTCCACGGCAACGGGCAGGCGAAGCACTTCATGTCGCCCACCTCCGTCCCGATGGCCCCGCCCTCCTACGAGGACGAGTTCAACATCAGCGCCGCGAAGAACAACCGCGCGCTCGTCGAGGAGTCCTTCGGGCAGACGCTGGTGCACTCGTTCCTGCACGCGCCGCACCCGCTGCGCCGCAGCGTCCTGGCCGACATCGAGGAGCACTACCAGGAGGCGGTGGCGACCACCGCGGGCAACCGGCTGCGCAGCCACAGCGACGTGTCCGTGGCGTCCTCGCTGCACCACTACTACGGGTTCCACACACTGCGCAGCGTCCCCGGCAGCATCTCGTGCGGTTTCGTCAACGTCGGCCTGAGCGAGCACGCCTCCCGGCTGAACCGGATCCTCAGCGTCCGCCCGCACGACGTGTTCTGCCTGAACGACTACCACGACGGCGACGTGCCCGAGGACGAGCAGGACGCCATCCTCGCCGCGTTCCTGCCCAGCTACTTCCCGGTGCCGAGCCAGTTCGAGACCGGATCACAGCGCAACCAGCTCGCCCACGAGGGCCGCCTGCCGGAGTGGCCGCTGTGACCTCCGGCAGCCCGGAACCGCACGCACCGCCCACCGCCCGCCCGTCCGTGACCGAGGAGACCGCCATGCAGTCCGCCGAGGGCAGTACGTCACAGGCTTCGCTCATCCAGGTTCTGGCGCATCCGGACGACGACCTCTACTTCATCAACCCCGACCTGCAACGGGCGCTGGAGGCCGGCCACCGGGTCACCAGCGTCTACCTGACGGCCGCGGAGGCCGACGGGCGCAACATCGACACCCGCGACCCCGACCGTCTGGACAGCCCACCGGACTACGAGGGGTACGCGGAGGCGCGCCAGCACGGACTGCGCGCCGCGTACGCGGTCATGGTGACGGGCAAGCGCGACAGCGAGTGGGCGCGCGACGTCGTCTCGTTCTCGACCGGAGTGCTGGCCGAGCGCTCGACGCTGCTCGCGGCACCGCACGTCCAGCTGTTCTTCTTCGGACTGCGCATGGTCGACGCCCAGCACGGATTCGCGGCCGACGTGCCGACCGCCCGGCTGGCCACGCTCTGGACCGAGCAGGCGACCGCCCAGCTCACCCTGATCTCCGCCGAGTCCCCGCTGCGCCGGCCCCAGGAGATCACCCGGGACGGACTGCTGCGCTCCCTGGTCGAGCTGCTGCACCACACGCGGCCCGCCCAGTTCTGGACCATGGACCCCGACCCGTGGCACACCGCCTGGGACGACAAGCGCGGGCCGGCGTCCAGCGACCACCAGGACCACACCGCGACGGCGCAGTTCGCGCTGGCCGCCCTGGAGCAGTACATCCAGCAGGGCGGTACGCCTCCGCTCGTGGACCACTGCGTCGGCTACGGCAACAAACTCTGGCCCAGCAACCTCACCGAGCACGCCTGGGACGAGAAGAAGCGTGTGATCGAGGTGTACACCTCCGCCGACGGACACGACTGCCGTCACCGCTACTGCGGTGACCGGCAGTTGTCCGACGGCTCCGACATCCGCCGCTACGGATGGAGCACGCGGACCCGGTACGAGGGCGGCACCGACTGGCTCCACCTCCAGGCCGACGGCCGGCTCGCCGCCTACGCCGTCCTCGGGGGCCGGGTCGCGGTCTGGACCGAGAGCGCGCCGGGCAGCGGCAGTTGGGGCGGGCCGGCCTTCCTGCCGGGTGCCGGCCTCGGCCCGGCCCTGTCCGTGGCCGCGGACCGCGACGGCGGAGTGCACCTCGTCGGCCTGCGCCGCACCCCGGGACCGGGCGGGCAGGTGGACGTGGAGGCCGTACGCATGTGGCGGCAGGCGCACACCGGGGCGACGACGCCCTGGGAGAGCCTCGGCAACCCCAACGAGCGGTCGAACGACTGGCGGCGCTGCCGGGAGGCCGGCGTCCCGGAGGCCGTGGTCGACCCCTCGGGAAGGCTGCACGTCTTCCTGCGCAACTTCGGATCCGGCATCAGCGCCCGCCGCGAGACCGGCGAGGGCTGGGGCGCCTGGGAGGACCTGGGCGGCCGCGGGATGCAGGACTGCCTGAGCGCGGTGCTGAAGTCCACCGGCCGGATCCAGATGTTCGCCGCGAACCGCACCGGCGGAGTGCACTGGTTCCAGGAGGACGTCTACGGCCCGTACAAGCTCCAGGACGGTGTGACGTCGGCCGACCCGGACGCCTGGCGGCCCGTCGGCGGCCTCACGCCCTTGCAGATCGGACGCAACCGCATGGCGGTCTTCTACCGCGAGGAGGAGTCCGGCGAAGTGATGTGGGTACGGCAGCGACCGGACGGCCGGTGGAACGAGCGCGTCGAACGGCTGGGCGGGCACGGCGGAACCGGCAGGATCGCGGCCCTGCGGCAGCCGACAGACCGGCAGGACGCCGTCGTCCTCGCCCGCCGCAACGGCCGCAACCGGCTGAGCACCGCGGTCCTCGCCGCGCAGGGCCGCGAGCAGACGCCGGAGTGGACGGACCACGACGTGCTGACGGCCCGTCCGCCCGCCCTCGCCCTCGACCACGCCGGACGGGTCGTGGTGGCGGTGCTGGGCACGGACTCCCGGCTGCGCGTGATGCGGCAGCACGCACCCGACACCGCCGCCGGCTTCGGGCCGTTGACCGTCGTCTGATCCCGCCGACCACAGCACGGCCTGACGGAACAGAGGAAGACTTGAGGAAGATCTGCATCATCGGGAACTCGGTGGCCGCGTCGCGCACCGCCGAGGAGGCACCGCTCGCCGGCTGGGGGCAGTACCTCGGCGAATTCCTGACCGAGCACTACGAGGTGCGCAACTACGCCCGCGACGCCATGACCCTGCGCGGCTACTTCACCGAGCGGTTCGCCACCCTCCTCAGCGTCCTCAACCCCGGCGACCTGGTCCTGATGGCCTTCGGCAACGTCGAGCAGCGCATCAACCAGCTCAACCGCCACCACGGACCACGCGAGTACAAGGAGTACCTGCGCCTTTACGGCGACGCCGTACGGGGCGAGGGCGCCGTCCCCGTGCTGCTCACCCCGGCGGCCCGCTGCACCTTCTCCGAGGCCGGGAACGTCGTGGACACCCATGACGGATATCCCGAACTCACCCGGGAGGCGGCGGCGGAGAACGGGGTCCCCCTGATCGACATGGCCGCCTTCACGACGGCGATGCTCGCCGAACTGGGCCCCACGCGAGCACGCAGGCTCTACCGGTGGCTGGATCCGGGCGAGCACCCGAACCACCCCGACGGCATCATCGACGCGAGCCACTACAACGACCTGGGGGCGCGCGAGGTCGCCCGCCGGATGGCCATGGTCGTCGCCGACTCGCCGGACCTGCCGCCCGACATCGTCGACCCCCGGCGCCTCACCCCCGGCACGATGCCCCCGGTGCTCGCCGAGTTCACCATGAGCCACCCCGAGACGGCGCTCACCCTGGCGCCGAGCCTGCCCGACGCGCCCGTCGTCACCTCGCCGGCCCCCGGCCAGCTGATCGGCGCCGCACGCAAGCTGGCCGGCAAGGCACCCGCCGGCACGGGCTACGTCCTCTTCTACGAGCAGGGCCGCTACCTCGGAGGCACCGCCGTCTCCGCCTCCGGGACCTGGCAGTGGCGCCGAGTCGTCAACTGGCCCGCGGGACCCCACACCGTCCAGGTGCTCGGCGCCGACGGCAACGCCGTCTCACGGACCTCCACGGTGGACTTCCACGTCCTCGACCGCATCGACCCGCCGCAGGTCGTGGGCCCGCGGCCGAACGCCTGGACCGGCCCGCGCCCCCGTTTCTCCGGCAAGGCGCCGCGCGGCGCCCAGAAGGTCATGGTCCTGGAGCAGGGCCGGCTCATCGCCGAGGCACCCGTCCAGGAGGACGGCACCTGGCGGGTCACCCACGCCCACGACTGGCGGCCCGGTTCCTACACGGTCGAGTTCGTGACGGTGTTCAGCGCCATCCACTCGGCGCCCGCCTCGCTGACGGTGCGCGTGCACGGCGTTCCCGAGGACAACTGGCTGCACACGTCGTTGTCCTCCCGTGAACCCTGCTCCGGGACGTGCGCCCATTACCCGGCGATGCCCACCTGGTGACCTGACGGTTCCCTCCGCCGCCGAACGACCGGCGGTACGCGTCCGCCCCTGCCACCGCGGTGAGCGACAGGGGCGGACGGGAGCGCCGTGGCGGGCGGGAGGCGTTACGCCGGGACGCTCGCCACTCCCGGCTCCAGGAACCGCCTGCCGTTCACACGCTCCGACACGCCCTCGCGGTCCAGGTACGGCGTGATGCCGCCCAGGTGGAAGGGCCAGCCGGCGCCGGTGATCAGGCAGAGGTCGATGTCCTGGGCCTCGGCGACGACGCCCTCGGCCAGCATCAGGCCGATCTCCTGCGCGACCGCGTCGAGCACCCGCGCCCGCACCTGCTCCTCCGTCAGGACGGTGCCGCCCTGCTTGAGGAGTGCGGCGACCTCCGGGTCCAGCTCGGGCCTGCCGCTGTCGTAGACGTAGAAGCCGCGCTTGCCGGCCTCGACGACCGCCTTGAGGTTCGGGGAGACCGTGAAGCGGTCCGGGAACGCCTGGTTGAGGGTCTCCGAGACGTGCAGGCCGATCGCCGGGCCGACCAGTTCGAGCAGGACCAGCGGGGACATGGGCAGGCCGAGCGGCTCCACCGCCCGCTCCGCCACCTCGACCGGGGTGCCCTCGTCGATGACGTTCTGGATCTCGCCCATGAAGCGGGTCAGGATGCGGTTCACGACGAACGCCGGGGCGTCCTTGACCAGCACCGCGGTCTTCTTCAGCTTCTTGGCGACCGCGAAGGCCGTGGCCAGGGAGGCGTCGTCGGTCTGCTCGCCGCGCACGATCTCCAGCAGGGGGAGGATCGCGACCGGGTTGAAGAAGTGGAAGCCGACGACCCGCTCGGGGTGCTTCAGCTTCGACGCCATCTCCGACACGGAGAGGGAGGAGGTGTTCGTGGCGAGGATCGCGTGCGCCGGGGCGACCGCCTCGACCTCGGCGAACACCTTCTGCTTGACGCTCATCTCCTCGAACACGGCCTCGATGACGAAGTCCGCGTCCGCGAAGCCCTCGGCCTTGTCCAGGACACCGGTGACCAGCGCCTTGAGGCGGTTGGCCTTGTCCTGGTTGATACGGCCCTTGCCGAGCAGCTTGTCGATCTCGGCGTGGACGTAGCCCACACCCTTGTCGACGCGCTCCTGGTCGATGTCGGTCAGGACGACCGGCACCTCGAGACGGCGCAGGAACAGCAGCGCGAGCTGGCCGGCCATCAGACCGGCTCCGACGACACCGACCTTGGTGACCGGGCGGGCCAGGTTCTTGTCCGGGGCGCCGGCGGGGCGCTTGCCGCGCTTCTGCACCAGGTTGAACGAGTAGATGCCGGCGCGCAGTTCGCCGCCCATGATCAGGTCGGCGAGCGCCTGGTCCTCGGCGTCGTAACCCTGCTGGAGGTCACCGTTCCTGGCGGCCTCGATGATCTCCAGGGCGCGGTAGGCGGCCGGGGCGGCGCCGTGCACCTTGGAGTCGGCGATGAAGCGGCCCTTGGCGACGGCCTGGTCCCAGCCCTCGCCGCGGTCGATCTCCGGGCGCTCGACCGTGACGTCGCCCTTGAGGACCTTGGCCGTCCACAGCAGCGACTGCTCCAGGAAGTCGGCACCCTCGAAGAGGGCGTCGGCGATGCCGAGTTCGAAGACCTGCTTGCCCTTGAGCTGCCTGTTCTGGTTCAGCGAGTTCTCGATGATGACCGAGACGGCCTTGTCGGCGCCGATCAGGTTCGGCAGCAGGGTGCAGCCGCCCCAGCCGGGGACCAGACCGAGGAAGACCTCGGGCAGCGAGAACGCGGGGATCGCCTTGGAGACGGTCCGGTAGGTGCAGTGCAGGCCGACCTCGACGCCGCCGCCCATGGCCGCGCCGTTGTAGTAGGCGAAGGTCGGCACGGCCAGCTCCGACAGCCGCTTGAAGACCTCGTGGCCGCCCGTGCCGATGGCGAGCGCGTGCTCGCGCTCCTTCAGCAGCTCGACGCCCTTGAGGTCGGCGCCGACCGCGAAGATGAACGGCTTGCCGGTGATGCCGATGCCGGCGATCGCGCCCTCGGCCGCTTCCTTCTCGACCTGGTCGATCGCGACGTTCAGGTTGGCGAGCGAGGCCGGGCCGAAGGTGGTCGGCTTGGTGTGGTCCAGGCCGTTGTCCAGCGTGATCAGCGCGAAGCGGCCGGCGCCGGAGGGGAGGTCGAAGTGGCGGACGTGCGCGCTGGTGACGACCTCGTCGGGGAACAGGCCCGAGGCCTGCTTCAGAAGCTCGGTGGTGTTCACTTGTCCCCCTCGAAGTGCGGGTTCTCCCAGATGACCGACGCGCCCATGCCGAAGCCGACACACATGGTGGTCAGACCGTAGCGGACGTTCGGCTGCTCCTCGAACTGGCGGGCCAGCTGCGTCATCAGACGGACGCCGGAGGAGGCCAGCGGGTGGCCGAAGGCGATGGCGCCGCCGTACTGGTTGACGCGCGCGTCGTCGTCCGCGATGCCGTAGTGCTCGAGGAAGGCCAGGACCTGGACGGCGAAGGCCTCGTTGATCTCGAACAGGCCGATGTCGGAGATGGACAGGCCCGCCTTGGCGAGCGCCTTCTCGGTGGCCGGGATCGGGCCGTAGCCCATGACCTCGGGCTCCACGCCGGCGAAGGAGTAGGAGACCAGGCGCATCTTGACCGGCAGGCCGTTCTCGCGGGCGAAGTCCTCGCTGGCGATGATCGACGCGGTGGCACCGTCGTTCAGACCGGCCGCGTTGCCCGCGGTGACCCGGCCGTGCACACGGAACGGCGTCTTCAGGCCCGCGAGGTTCTCCATGGTGGTGCCCGGACGCATCGGCTCGTCGGCGGTCACCAGACCCCAGCCGGTCTCGCCGGCCTCGGGGCTGGTGCGGCGCACCGAGATCGGCACCAGGTCCTGCTGGATCTTGCCGTCGGCGTACGCCTTGGCGGCCTTCTCCTGCGAGCGCACCGCGTACTCGTCGGCGCGCCGCTTGGTGATGCTCGGGTAGCGGTCGTGCAGGTTCTCGGCGGTCATGCCCATGAACAGGGCCGACTCGTCCACCAGCTTCTCGCTCACGAACCGCGGGTTCGGGTCGACGCCCTCGCCCATCGGGTGGCGGCCCATGTGCTCGACACCACCGGCGATGACGGCGTCGTAGGCACCGAAGGCGATCGAACCGGCGGTGGTCGTCACGGCGGTCAGCGCGCCGGCGCACATCCGGTCGATGGAGTAGCCCGGCACGGACTGCGGAAGACCGGCGAGGATGCCGGCGGTGCGGCCGAGGGTCAGGCCCTGGTCACCGATCTGCGTGGTCGCGGCGATGGCGACCTCGTCGATCTTCTTCGGGTCCAGGCCGGGGTTGCGGCGCAGCAGCTCCCGGATCGCCTTGACGACGAGGTCGTCGGCGCGAGTCTCGTGGTAGATGCCCTTCGGGCCCGCCTTGCCGAACGGGGTGCGGACGCCGTCGACGAAGACGACGTCCTTGACGGTACGAGGCACGATGGCTCTCCTCCAGGGTGCGGGACGGCACTGCCGCGCAGCGCTGAGCGCGCGCTCAGCCTCCATGCTACTCGTGGGTAATGTGACTGCCCAGTCCCCGCGCCCACAGCGGCGAAGGTCACACTGCCGGCGGTGCCGTCGAACCCCGCGGGGTCAGCACCGGAGTCGGCACGGGATGCGAGCCCGGACCCTCCTCCAGGAACATGCCGAACAGCGTGCGGGCCACGTCCGCGCCGAAGCCGTGCACGTCGTGGCTCATCGCCGACAGCGTCGGGTGGGTCAGCCGGCACAGCTGGGAGTCGTCCCAGGCCAGCAGGGACACGTCGGCCGGGACGCGCAGGCCCATCTCCGCCGCCACCGACAGCCCGGCCACCGCCATGATGTCGTTGTCGTAGACGATCGCCGTGGGCCGCTCCGGCAGGGCCGCGGACAGCAGCGAGCGCGTCGCCCGCGCCCCCGTCTCGCCGGAGAAGTCGGTCGCCACCTGCCACGCCCCGGCCAGCCGAAGGCTCCGCGCCGCCGCGTCGAACGCCGCCGCGCGGATCGCCGTGTGCCCGAGGGCCGCCGCACCGCCGACCCGGGCGATCCGCCGGTGCCCGAGCGCCGCCAGGTAGCGCACGGCCTCGGCGACCGCGGTGGCGTCGTCGGTCCACACCGAGGTGAGCCCGCCGGTCAGCGACGGGTGTCCCACGGCGACCGCGGGCAGCCCGATCCGCCGCGCCACGGCCGGGCGGGGATCGTCGCTGCCGAAGTCGACCAGGATCGAGCCCGCGATCTGCCGTGCCTTCCACCACGTCTCCAGCAGGCCCGCCTCCTCCCGCGGTTCGCGTACGAGCCGCAGCAGCAGCGAGCAGGAGTGCTCGGCGAGGACGCTCTCCACCCCCGATATGAACTCCATGTAGAAGGGTTCGAGCCCGAGCAGCCGGGCCGGCCGGCAGATCGTGAGCCCGACCACGTCCACGCGCGAGCCGGCCAGCGACCGGGCGGCCGGGTTCGGCGCCCAGCCCAGCTCGCGCGCGGCCTGGAAGATGCGGTCGCGGGTCGCCTCCGAAAGGCCCGGCTTGCGGTTGAACGCCAGCGACACCGCCCCCTTGGACACCCCGGCACGGGCGGCGACGTCCTTGATGGTGACGCGGGGTGCCGTCATCGGGCGGGCTCCACGCAGTACAGGGCCGACCGGACGGCGTCGGCCGCCTCCCGGCCGCCGGGGATCCTCCAGCCGTCGACCCCGATGGTCACCCGTTCACCGGGGAGCAGGGTGACCAGCCCCGTGTCGGCCCGTGCGGCCGGGTCCAGCCGGTCGGCCTGGAACAGCAGGTCCCGCACCAGGGTGCGGGCGGTCACGGTGACCGCGTCCGGGGCGACGGACACGTCGAACTCCGGCCGCGGAAAGAGGAATTCGCGGTCCGGCACCGGGAAGTGCAGGGCGCGCAGGCCTCCTCCGCTCCCGGCCTCTCCCTCAGGTTCTCGACTTCGCTCGAACAGGGGGAATTCCCAGGACCGGGGGGACCCCCACGCGTCCGCGACCAGGAACTCCTTCGGGCCGGCCGGCACCAGTTCGGGCGGGACGGCGACGTCCGCGACCGTGCGTGCCGCGGCGCGCAGGGCCGTGCGTGTGGAGGTGACGACCTCGCCGTCGACGTTCATCCGGCGCAGGGTCAGTTCACCCGCCCAGGGCGCGGCCGACTGGTTGACCGCGGCCAGCACCAGTTCGCCGTCCCGCGCCCGGAGGGTCAGCAGCCGGTCCGCGTAGAGCCGTTTCAGCTCGTGGTACAGCGGCTTCTCCCGCCCGTCGCCGTCGATCGCCGCCCAGGACGTCACCGGCCAGCAGTCGTTGAGCTGCCACACGACGGTGCCCGCGCACACCGGCCAGTGCGAGCGCCAGTGCTCGATGCCAGCGGCCACCGCCCGCGCCTGGTTGAGCTGGGTGAGGTAGTGCCAGCGGCCGAAGTCCCCCTCGGGCAGGGCGAAGTGCGGGGCCAGTCCGCGTTCCAGCTTGCCGTTGCCGTCGTCGGCCTTCTGGTGGTGCAGCATGCCGGGGGAGTCCGGGGCGAGTTCCTCGCCGGGCAGGGCGCGGCGCAGGGTCGCGTACGCGGGCGGCGCCTGCCAGCCGAACTCGGCCACGAAACGCGGTACGTTCAGCCGGTAGTCCGCCCAGTCGCGCCGGTTCCACACCTCCCACGAGTGGTGCGTGCCGTACGCCGGGTCGTTGGGGTGGTGCGCCCAGGACCCGGACCAGGGGCTGCCCGCCGTGTACGGCCGGGTCGGGTCGAGTTCGGCCACCACCCGGGGCAGCAGGCTCAGGTAGTACCCCTCGCCCCACGAGTCGCCGGCCAGCCGCGGCTCCCAGTCCCAGTCCCTGAAGCCCCACAGGTTCTCGTTGTTGCCGTTCCACAGCACGAGCGAGGGATGCGGCATCAGGCGTACGACGTTCTCGCGGGCCTCGGCCTCCACCTCGCCGCGCAGCGGCTGCTCCTCGGGGTAGGCGGCGCAGGCGAACGGGAAGTCCTGCCAGACCAGCAGGCCGAGTTCGTCGCAGGCGTCGTAGAAGTCCTCGCTCTCGTAGATCCCGCCGCCCCAGACCCGGACGAGGTCCACACCCGCCGCGGCCGCCTGGCCCAGCCGCTCCCGGTAGCGTTCGCGGGTGATCCGGGAGGGGAACACGTCGTCCGGGATCCAGTTGACGCCCCGGGCGAACAGCCGCTCGCCGTTGACCACGAGGGTGAAGCCGCTGCCGTACTCGTCGGCGGAGGTGTCCAGCTCCACGCTCCTGAAGCCGATCCTGTGACGCCGCGTGTCCAGCACCTCCGTGCCGTGCAGCAGCGTCAACTCCAGCTCGTACAGCGGCTGTCCGCCGTAGCCCCGGGGCCACCACAGGCCGGCGTCCGGCACCCGGAGCCGTACGACGGCGGCCGTGCCGTCGACAGCCGCCCGCGCCCGCACCCCTGCCACCCCGGCCTCGACGGCGAGTTCGGCCTCGGAGCGGGTCCGCTCCACCTCGATGTGCACCTCGACCACGCCCGTGCCGTCCTCGACGGTGACGACGGGGCGCACCCGCTCGATCCTGGCCGTGGACCACGACTCCAGCCGCACCGGGCGCCAGATGCCCGCCGTGACCAGGGTCGGCCCCCAGTCCCAGCCGAAGGAGCAGGCCATCTTGCGGATGTGGGCGAAGGGTTCGGCATAGGCGGAGGGCCGCTCTCCGACACGTGCGCGCACGGCCTCCGCCTCGGTGTACGCGGAGTCGAAGCGCACCGTCAGGTCCCCCCGGCGGCCCGTCACGTCGAAACGGTACGAGCGGTGCATGTTGCGCACCCGGCCCAGCCGCGCGCCGTCCAGGGTGATCTCGGCGGCGGTGTCGAGCCCGTCGAAGACCAGGTCGGTCCGCTCGTGCTCCGAGCCGGCGTCCAGCCGCCTCTCGTACGCCCACTCCCGGCGGCCCACCCAGGCCACGTCCGCCTCGTTCCGGCCGAGGAAGGGATCCGGGATCAGCCCCGCGGCCAGCAGATCCGTGTGCACGCAGCCCGGCACGGCCGCCGGGAGCGCCGCACCCGCGTCGTCGGGGTGTCGCAGGATCCATCCCTCGGTGAGCGGTGTGGCCCGAAGCATGCGCTCTCCCTAAACCGGTCCAACCCAACTGGCCTGTGGTGTAGCAGCGTTGGCGAGATTCGGACTTTACCGGTTGAGAAAGCGCTGTCAGAGTGCCGAACCAGCCAACCCGGCCGTCCGGCCGGTCCATCCGCAGTGCTCGTCCGTCCGCAGAACGGAGCTGACGCACATGAACCGCCGCACTTTTCTCGCCGCGACCACCGCGGCCCTGCTGCTCACCGGGTGCACCGGCACCGGAGGCGTCTCGAAGGGGCAGGACGCCGAGGCACCCGACGACCCCGCGAAGGTGAGCGGGACCATCACCGTCCTCACCCAGCGCACCGACCTGGTGCAGGACGGCACGATGAAGAAGTACGCCGCCGCGTTCAACCGGACGTATCCGAAGGTGAAGGTCGAGTTCCAGGCGCTCACCGACTACGAGTCCGAGGTCAAGATCCGGATGAACACCGAGAACTACGGCGACGTCCTGATGATCCCCGGGGTGATCAAGAAGAGCGACTACCCGAAGTTCTTCGCCTCGCTCGGCACCCGGGCCGAGCGCGCCGAGAAGTACCGGTTCACCGACTTCACCACGGTCGACGGCAAGGTCTACGGGCAGAGCCCGATCGGCGTGATGCCCGGCTTCGTCTACAACAAGAAGGTCTGGGAGCGGGCCGGGATCACCGAGTGGCCCACCACGTCCGACCAGTTCCTGGCCGATCTGAAGGCCATCAAGGACAGGACCGGCGCGACCCCGTACTACACCAACTTCGCCGCCCAGTGGCCGCTGACCTCCTGGACCTACGTCAACGGCTCCGTGCACTGCGACACCGGCGCGACGACGAAGCTGGCCGAGGGCGACCCCTGGGCGCGGGGCGCGGACCTGCGGGTCGGCGACACGCTGCTGTACGACATCGTGCGTCGGGGCCTGGCCGAGAAGGACCCGACCACCACCAACTGGGAGGCCTCCAAGGCCCGGCTTGCCAAGGGTGAGATCGCCACGCAGTGGCTCGGCACCTGGGCGATCATCCAGTTCCAGGACGCGGCCGAGAAGGCCGGAGCGGACCCCGGCGACATCGGGTTCATGCCCTTCCCGGCCCAGACGGACGGCACGTTCTGCGGGGTGGTGGGCCCCGACTACAACCAGGCCGTCAACATCCACTCCCGGCACAAGGCCGCGGCCCGTGCCTGGATCGACTGGTTCACCGACCAGTCCGGCTACGACAAGGACAACCTCGCCATCTCCCCGCTGAAGGACGCGCCCCTGCCGGCGGTCCTCACGCCGTACCGGGACGCGGGCGTGAAGCTCATCGAGCTGGACGACACCGCCGGCGCCCGGGTGAAGCTGATCGACGACGAGTCCGAGGTCGGCATCTACAAGCCCGGCTACCGGCAGAACCTCGTCGACCTCGCGCGCGGTGCCCGCAAGGGCAGCCTCGACGGCTTCCTGGGCGACCTCGGCGCGAAGTGGACGGCGGCGCGGAAGAACGCGGGGTCCTGATGACGGACACCACCGCCGGGCCGGCCGCGCCGCCCGTCGCCGCCACCCCGGCCCCCGTCCCGCGCCGCGCGCGCGTGCGGCGGGGGCTGACCCCCTGGCTCTTCCTGCTCGCCCCGCTCGCCCTGCTGATCACCTTCACCTACGCGCCGGTCGCCAACATGGTCGCGTACAGCTTCACCGACTGGGACGGGGTGAGTCCCGAACTGCACTACACCGGCGGCCACAACTACACCGAGCTGTTCACCCGCCCCGATCTGTTCGAGGTGTTCTTCGTCAGCGGCTACTACCTCGCCGCCTCCGCCGCGCAGATCGCCGCCGCCCTCTACTTCGCCACCGTGCTCAGCTTCGACGTGCGGTTCAGGAACTTCTTCAAGGGCGTGCTCTTCTTCCCGTACCTGATCAACGGCGTCGCGATCGGCTTCGTCTTCCTCTACTTCTTCCAGGACGGCGGCACCCTCGACTCCGTCCTGGCCCTGTTCGGCCGGCACTCCTCGCACGCCTGGCTGGGTGCGCCCGTCTCGGCGAACACCTCGCTCGCCGGGGTCTCCGTCTGGCGCTACCTGGGCCTGAACTTCGTCCTGTTCCTGGGCGCGATCCAGTCCATCCCGGGGGAGTTGTACGAGGCCGCCGAACTGGACGGGGCGAACCGCTGGCAGCAGTTCCGGCACATCATCGCGCCCGGCATCAAGCCGGTGCTGACCCTGACCGTGATCCTGTCCGTCTCCGGCTCGCTGTCGGCCTTCGAGATCCCGTACATCATGACCGGCGGGGCGACCGGCACCGAGACCTTCGTGATCCAGACCGTCAAGCTGGCCTTCCAGTTCAACAAGACGGGGCTCGCCTCGGCGGCCGCGGTCGTGCTGCTGCTGATCATCCTGGCGGTGACCTGGGCCCAGCGGCGTCTCGTCCCCGACGACAGGGTGGACCTGGTATGACGCGCCGCATCGTCGCCCGGACCCTGGTGTACGCCTCGCTGGCCGCCGCGTCGCTGGTCGTGCTGCTCCCGCTCGGTGTGGTCCTGATGACCTCGCTGAAGACGCCGGAGGAGATGGCCGACGACGGCGGGGCGCTCACGCTCCCCGGCGATCCGCTGAACTTCCGCAACTACGCCACGGCGTTCCAGGACGGCCGGATGCTCTCCGCGTTCGGCAACACGGCCTTCATCCTGGTCTTCGCCATCGGCGGCACCGTGCTGATCGGTTCCATGACGGCCTACGCCATCGACCGCTTCACCTTCCGCTTCAAGAAGCTCGTGGTGGCGCTGTTCCTGGTCGCCGCACTGGTCCCCGGTGTCACCACCCAGGTGGCGACCTTCCAGATCGTCAACGGCTTCGGCCTGTTCGACACGCGCTGGGCGCCGATCGCCCTCTACATGGGCACGGACATCGTGTCGATCTACATCTTCCTCCAGTTCGTCCGGTCCATCCCCCTGTCCCTGGACGAGGCGGCCCGCCTGGACGGCGCCAACGCCTTCACGATCTACCGGAAGATCATCTTTCCGCTGCTGAAGCCCGCGATCGCGACGGTCGTGATCGTGAAGGGGATCACCGTCTACAACGACTTCTACATCCCCTTCCTCTACATGCCCTCCGAGGATCTTGGCGTGATCTCGACGTCCCTGTTCCGCTTCCGCGGCCCCTTCGGCGCCCACTGGGAGACGATCTCGGCAGGAGCGGTCCTCGTCATCCTGCCGACCTTGATCGTCTTCCTGTTCCTCCAGCGCTTCATCTACAACGGCTTCATGAAGGGGGCGACCAGGTAGGGCACGGGCGCCCGGGCAACGGGGGAGACGCGCCCGGCCGGACCGGTCCCGCAGGTCTCAGGCGCCCCTGGCCGCCCAGTGCCGACAAGTCCTAGGCGCCCCCGGCCGCCAGCGCCTTCACCAGGACCGGCGTGACCTGCTCCACCTGCCAGGGCCGCGCACCGTACCCGGCGAGGGCGGCGCCGACGGCCTCGGCGTCGGCGCCCTTCGGCGGTTCCCAGCACAGGCGCCGTACGGTGTCCGGCGCGACGAGGTTCTCCTGCGGCATGTTCAGCCGCTCGGCCAGCTCCGACACCGCGGTCTTGGCGGCGGCGAGCCGCGCCGCCGCCACCGGGTCCTTGTCGGCCCACGCCCGCGGCGGCGGAGGGCCGGTCACCTGCTGCCCCTGCTGCGGCAGCGCCGACTCGGGAAGGGTCTTGGCCCGCTCCACCGCGCTCTGCCACTGCTCCAGCTGCCGCCGGCCGGTCCGGTGCCCGAAGCCGTTCAGCGCGGTGAGCGCGTGCACATTGGCCGGCAGGGCGAGCGCGGCCTCCACGATGGCCGCGTCGGAGAGCACCTTGCCCGGCGACACGTCCCGCCGCTGGGCAATCCGGTCCCGGGTCTGCCACAGCTCCCGCACGACGGCGAGCTGCCGCCGGCGTCGCACCTTGTGCATCCCGGAGGTACGCCGCCAGGGATCCTTGCGCGGCTCGGCCGGCGGCGCCGAGGCGATGGCGTCGAACTCCTGAAGGGCCCACTCCAGCTTGCCCTGCCGGTCCAGCTCCTTCTCCAGGGCGTCGCGCAGGTCGACGAGCAGCTCCACGTCGAGCGCCGCGTACCGCAGCCACGGCTCGGGCAGCGGCCGGTTCGACCAGTCGACGGCGGAGTGGCCCTTCTCCAGGACGAAGCCCAGCACGCCCTCGACCATCGCGCCGAGCCCGACCCGCGGGAACCCGGCCAGCCGGCCGGCCAGTTCCGTGTCGAACAGGCTGGTCGGGAGCATGCCTATCTCGCGCAGGCACGGCAGGTCCTGGGTGGCCGCGTGCAGCACCCACTCGACGCCGGACAGCGCCCCGCCGAGACCGGACAGGTCGGGGCAGGCGACGGGGTCGATCAGCGCCGTGCCGGCGCCCTCGCGGCGCAGCTGCACCAGGTAGGCGCGCTGGCCGTAGCGGTAGCCGGAGGCCCGTTCGGCGTCGACGGCGACGGGGCCGGAGCCGGCCGCGAACGCGGCGGTCACCTCGGCGAGCGCGTCCGCGTCGGCGATCACGGGCGGGATGCCCTCACGGGGTTCGAGCAGGGGGATCGGCGCCCCGGTGCCAGAAGATCCGCCGTCGTCCGGAGGGGCGCCTCCGGTGGTTCGCAGTGAGCTGTCTGCTGCGGTCTCTTGGGCGTCGGTCACATGTCAAGAGTATCCGTGGATGGACGGCGCCCGCCGACGGAACGTTCCGTCGGCGGGCGCCGGGGGGTCGTAAACCGGTCAGGCAGGTGATACGTCCGGTGCACGACCGGCAGGGGGCACGCGCGGAGCGCGACCGGGGGGACGACCGGGATGAGGGGACGGTTTCTCGGGCGGGCGGATCGGGTGCTGAACGTGCTGAACGTGCTGACGGAGGGACGGGGGAGAGGTGAGCGGGGGATCGGGGATGGCGGCGGACAAACCGGGAAAGGGGCTGGTCGGGGCGGTCAGTGGATGATGCCGGTGCGCAGGGCGACGGCGACCATGCCGGCCCGGTCGCCGGTGCCGAGCTTGCGGGCGATGCGGGCGAGGTGGCTCTTGACGGTCAGCGCGGACAGGCCCATCGAGACGCCGATCGCCTTGTTCGACTGACCCTCCGCGACCAGCCGCAGCACCTCGACCTCGCGGCCGGAGAGCTCGCGGAAACCACCCGGATGGCTCGGGGCGCCCGGGGGGCGGCGGTGCAGTCGGGCGGCGGCGGCGCCGATGGGGGCGGCGCCGGGCCGGGTGGGTAGCCCGACGTTGGTGCGGGTGCCGGTGACGACATAGCCCTTGACACCGCCGGCCAGGGCGTTGCGCACGGCGCCGATGTCGTCGGCGGCGGACAGGGCCAGGCCGTTGGGCCATCCGGCGGCACGGGTCTCGGACAGCAGCGTGAGTCCGGAGCCGTCGGGCAGGTGGACGTCGGCCACGCAGATGTCACGAGGATTACCGATACGGGGACGGGCCTCCGCGACGGACGACGCCTCGATGACGTCACGGACTCCGAGCGCCCACAGATGACGGGTGACGGTGGAACGGACGCGCGGGTCCGCCACGACGACCATGGCGGTCGGCTTGTTCGGGCGGTAGGCGACCAGGCTTGCGGGCTGCTCGAGGAGAACGGACACCAGGCCTCCTGGGGGGTGGGGGGACGGGGCCGGCTTGTGGGGATGAAGCCGGGAAGAACCGTGCTTGCAAGGTCACAGTGGTCTTCGGCACCAAACCCGCTGTCCTTTAGAGAATGATCACGATCTGGTGAGTGACCGAGCGTTTAATTCGAACGTATTGTCGATAATCCGAAGGTCGAATCGGTTCACTTGGGTGTCGTTCGGGAGCGATGCCTGCCTGAAAGTGGCCGTATCGACAAAGAAACGGCAAGAAGTCGGTGAGGTGCCCGGACAGGTGTACGCACGCGGGTGCGGGACCTCTCGTCAGCGTGGGCGCCCGTCCCCCGTCAGCGCGAGGACGGGTCCGCCGTCAGCGCGACTGCGGGCCGCGCCGCTGCGGCAGCGTCACCACCGACGCGTCCCCCGGACCGGCCGGCGGCAGCCCGGCGACCTGGGCGAGCAGATCGCACCAGGACGCCAGGTGCGCCGCGGTGTCCGGCACCCCGCCCAGCCCCTCCCGGGGCGTCCAGGAGGCACGGATCTCGATCTGCGAGGCGGCCGGGCGGGACGACAGCCCGCCGAAGTAGTGCGAACTCGCGCGCGTGACGGTCCCGCTCGGCTCGCCGTACATCAGCCCGCGCGCCTGGAGCGCCCCGGTCAGCCACGACCAGCACACGTCCGGCAGCAGCGGGTCGGAGGCCATCTCCGGCTCCAGCTCCGCGCGCACCAGCGTCACCAGCCGGAAGGTGCCGCGCCAGGCGTCGTGCCCGGCCGGGTCGTGCAGCAGCACCAGCCGGCCGTCGGCCAGGTCCTGCTCCCCGTCGACGACGGTGGCCTCCAGCGCGTACGTGAACGGGGCGAGCCGCTGCGGCGGCGGGACCTGCTCGATCTCCAGCTGCGGCCGCAACCGCGCGGACCTCAGCGCCTCGACCGCCGATTGGAAGGGCAACGGAGCCTGAGCCGCCCTGCTCGCATCGCAGTCCCCCTTTCCCGGATCCTTCGGATCGTCCATTCCGCCAGTGCCGTCCGACAGTCGTCCCTGAGCCGCAGCCATGCCGGGAAGATTAAGGGGAACCGGGCCTTTGTGCAGGGCAAGACACCCCGCCGCCGTCGGCGGCGCCGTCCGGGGGCCGCACACCGGGGCCTTCGCGTCATCGGGGGCATGCGAGACTTGCGGGCGTGAGTGCCAACCAGACGCCCGCAAGCCGGCAGCCGCAGACAGCCACCTACGACTCCGCCTTCCTGAAGGCGTGCAGGCGTGAACCCGTGCCGCACACGCCCGTGTGGTTCATGCGGCAGGCCGGGCGCTCCCTGCCGGAGTACCGCAAGGTGCGCGAGGGCATCCCGATGCTCGAGTCCTGCATGCGCCCGGAGCTGGTCACCGAGATCACCCTCCAGCCGGTCCGCCGGCACAACGTGGACGCGGCGATCTACTTCAGCGACATCGTCGTGCCCCTCAAGGCCATCGGCATCGACCTCGACATCAAGCCCGGCATCGGCCCGGTCGTCGAGCGTCCGGTGCGCACCCGCGAGGACCTCGCGCGGCTGCGCGACCTGACCCCCGAGGACGTCTCCTACGTCACCGAGGCGATCGGCCTGCTCACCCGTGAACTCGGGTCCACCCCGCTCATCGGCTTCGCCGGCGCCCCCTTCACCCTCGCGAGCTACCTCGTGGAGGGCGGCCCCTCCCGGACGTACGAGAACGCCAAGGCGATGATGTACGGCGACCCCGAGCTGTGGGCCGACCTGCTCGACCGCCTCGCCGCCATCACGACCGCCTTCCTGAAGGTGCAGATCGAGGCGGGCGCGAGCGCCGTGCAGCTCTTCGACTCCTGGGCAGGCGCCCTCTCGCCGGTCGACTACCGCCGCTCGGTGCTGCCCGCCTCCGCCAAGGTCTTCGAGGCCGTCGCCGGGTACGGCGTCCCGCGCATCCACTTCGGCGTCGGCACCGGCGAGCTGCTCGGCCTGATGGGCGAGGCCGGCGCGGACGTCGTCGGCGTCGACTGGCGGGTCCCCCTCGACGAGGCCGCCCGCCGCGTCGGCCCCGGCAAGGCGCTCCAGGGCAACCTCGACCCGACCGTGGTGTTCGCGCCCCGGAAGGCCATGGAGGCCAAGGCCCAGGAGGTGCTGGACACGGCGGCGGGACTGGAGGGCCACATCTTCAACCTCGGCCACGGCGTCATGCCCTCGACCGACCCCGACGCGCTCACCCACCTCGTCGAGTACGTCCACACGCAGACCGCCCACTGACCCGCCGCCCTCCCTCCCGGTGCCGGGCGCACCGGGAGGAGGGACGGGGCGGGCCCTTCGGCGGCCGGTCGCCGGTCGTCAGTACCGCAGGCGGGTGGCCGCCACGATGTTCTGCGGGGTCGCCCCCTCGAACCGCGCGGCCTCCGCACGCCGTACGGCGACGACCGCGCCGAACAGCGGCTCCCCGAGCGCCTCGCGCAGCACCGCCGACCGCTCGAAGTGCCCCAGCGCCTCGGTGAGCGAGGTGGGCAGCCGCTTGTGCCCTCCCACCTCGGCGGGGTCACCCACGACGGGCGGCGGGAGGGTCGCGGCGGCGTCGATTCCGGCGAGGCCGGCGGCGATGACCGCGCCCACCGCCAGATAGGGGTTGGCCGCCGCGTCGAAACTCTTGATCTCGGCGTTCGCCGCCCAGTCGGCGTCCGGCGCCCCGGCGACGAAGCGGATCGCGGCCTCCCGGTTCTCCGGGCCCCAGCACTGGAACGCACCGGCCCAGCGCGAGGGTTCGAGCCGCAGATAGCTGGCGGCCGAGGGCGCACCGAGGACGAGCAGCGCGGGCAGCTCCCGCAGGACGCCCGCGAGGAACGCCTCGCAGACCGCCGTCATGCCGTGCCGGCCGTCCCCGTCCCGGCACAGGTTCCGGCCGTCCTGCCAGAGACTGAGGTGCAGGTGGCGACCGTTGCCGACCGCTCCCGCCTCGACGACCGGGGCGAACGACGCCGTCAGTCCGTGCCGCGCGGAGACCGCCCTGACCGTCTCCCGCACGAGCACCGCCAGATCGGCCGCTCCCACCGGGTCCGAGGGTGCCACGGACACCTCGAACTGGCCGGGCGCGTACTCCGGGTGCAGCTGCTGCACGGCGACACCCTGCGCGACGAGGGCGTCCAGCACGTCGCGCAGGTAGTCGGACAGCTCGACGAAGCGTGCCATGCCGTACGCGGGGCCCGCGGCCGGGCGGGACGGGGACGGGGACGGATCCGTGTCCCGGCCGACCACCCACTCGGTCTCGAAGCCCATCCGCAGGGCGAGACCGCGTTCGGCGGCCCGCTCGGTCATCCGCCGGGCGAACAGCCGTTGGCAGCCGGGGTACGGAGTGCCCCGCTGGTCGTGGCGGTCGGCAGGCGCCCAGGCCCAGCCGGGCTGCGCGGCCAGCGGGGTCAGCCGGCCGAGGTCGGGCAGGAGCCGCAGGTCGCCCTCGGGGGCGCCGGTGACTATGCCGCCGGTGACGGAGTCGTCGGCCAGGAACAGGTCGAAGACCGGCGGCATGGCGACACCCCACCGCACGGCGTCGGGCAGCGCCGAGACCGGCACGGTCTTGATGCGGGTGATGCCCGCGGTGTCCACCATGGTGAGGACGACCCCGCTCACTCCCTGCGCCGTCAGCCGGTCGGCCTCCCCGGCCGCCCGGGCCCGCTCCTCGCGCGCGGTGGACATGGCATCCTCCTTCACCGCGTGCGGCCGTGACCGGCTCCGCGGTCGTGCTCTTGAGTGTGATCGCCGCCGGGGCGCCGACGGCCGGGGCCCCAGCCCCGGATCACTTCGGTGACGTGGGCGAACGCCGTGGCGGCCGGGTGCGGGTGCCGGGGCCGGCCGCGGGTGCGCCGGGCCGGCCGGGGCAGGGGTGCGCCCGGCGCGGCGGTGGACCGCCCGTTCCGGTCAGCGCCGGTCGAGGAGGTCCATGAACATGCTCTTGTGGAGTTCCTCGACATGCCGGCGCGCCACCTCGGCCGCCTCCGCCGCGTCCCCGCGCAGAATCGCCTTCACCAGGGCGCGGTGCTCGTCGTTGGAGTGGCGCAGGAAGTCCAGCGGGTAGGGCAGGTAGTAGCGGTACAGCTCCCGTAGCACGGCGCCGTAGGGCTCGGCGACGGAGTCGAGTCCGGTCGCGGCGGCCACCGCCATGTGGAACCGCTCGTCGCAGCCGTGGAACTCCGCCCAGCTCGGGGCCCGGTCCATCTCGTCGACCAGCCGGTCCAGTTCCCGCGCGGTCTCCGGGTCGAGGCCGCGGACCGCGGCCAGATGGGCGACCCCGCACTCCAGGACGAGCCGGTGGTCGATCAGCTGGTGCACGTCGGCCGATGCCGCCCGGTACGTCTCGATGGCCCCGACCGTCGAGTGCGCGGGCCGCTCGGCCACCAGCGTCCCGCCGGTGCGGCCGCGTCTGCGCTCCAGCACGCCCTCCTTGCACAGCGCCACCAGGGCCCGGCGGACCGTGATCTCGGAAACGCCCAGGGCCTCGGCGATCCGGTCGCTGCCGGGCAGCCGCTCACCGGGCGCCAGCAGGCCGAGATCGACGGCGAGCGCGATCCGGGCCCGTACGGCGTCCAGGGCGGACAGCCGCCGGATGGCGGTGAGCGGCGGCGCGTTCAGGCCGTGCGTGGCCTGCTCCGCGCGCGCCGGGCGGGAGTTCACGGGGGAGCCGGGCATGGCGACACCGTACTCAAAAGTGCTCATCTTGAACACTCTTGTTTAAGTGCTCATCGTGCTCTATTTTTTTTCGCCATCAGGCCACCTGCTGTCCGAAAGTGGTGACTCCCGTGTCCCGGCCCCTGCCCATCGCCCTCGCGCAGGCCCCTCCGCGCTCCTCCCGCTCGCCGCTGGCCGGCTTCGCCGACGAGGTCCAGGACCTCCTCGCGAGGTTCCCCGGGACCCGTCTGGTGGTTCATCCCGAGCTGCACCTGTGCGGCGTGGAGGGTTCCCGGGAGGAGCGGGAGGCCCAGCTGCGGGAGTCCGCGGAGCCGCTGGACGGCCCCCGGACCAGGATGCTCGCCGAGCTGGCGGGTGACCTGGGCATCTGGCTGCTGCCCGGCAGCGTGTGCGAGCGCGGTGCGCGGGGCGAGCTGTTCAACACCGCTCTGGCCTTCTCGCCCGAGGGCCGGCTCGCGGCCTCCTACCGCAAGGTCTTCCCGTGGCGCCCCTACGAGCCGTACGACCCCGGCGACCGCTTCGTCGTGGCCGACCTGGCCGAGGCGGGCCGGATCGGCTTCGCGATCTGCTACGACGCGTGGTTCCCCGAGGTCTCCCGGCATCTGGCCTGGATGGGCGCGGAAGTGATCGTCAATCCGGTCATGACGACGACCGCCGACCGTGCCCAGGAACTGGTCCTCGCCCGGGCCAACGCCATGGTGAACCAGGTCTACGTGATCAGCGTCAACACCGCGGGCCCGGTCGGCACCGGACGCAGTCTCGTGGTGGACCCGGAGGGCCGGGTACGGGTCGAGGCCCCCGACGCCCTGCCCACCGTCCTCACCGACGTGCTCGACCTCGACGACGTCACCCGGGTCCGGACCCACGGCACGGCGGGCCTCAACCGTGTGTGGGACCAGTTCCAGGACGGTGACGCCCCGATCGAACTGCCGCTGTACCAGGGGCGGATCGACCCCCGCCGCTGGAATCCGGACCGCCGCGCCGGCGGCTGACCGCCCGGCACATCCGCCTCCGCCCCGTCCCCCTCGCCCGCCGACACATCCCCGGAAGCCCGCCCGGCCCCTACGCGCCCCCTGGAGCCCCGCCATGGAACAGCCCACCCCGACGCTGAACCGGACCCTGACCCTCAGATCGGTCGTCGCCTTCGGCCTCGCCTACATGACCCCCCTGATCGTGCTCGGCACGTACGGAGTCATCGCGCAGACGACCAACGGCACCGTGCCGACCGCCTACCTGCTGGCCATGGTCGCGATGATCTTCACCGCGCACAGCTACGGCAAGATGGCCGCGGCCCATCCGGTGGCGGGCTCGGCCTACACCTACGTGCGGCGGGCCATCGACTCCAGGGCGGGCTTCCTCGTCGGGTGGGCGACGCTCCTCGACTACTTCTTCCTGCCCATGGTCATCTGGCTGATCGGCGGCGCCTACCTGCACGCCCAGTTCCCCGGCGTGCCCTTCTGGGTCTGGATCGTCGGCTTCATCGCGATCACCACCGCGTTGAACGTGCGCGGCATCCGCACCGCGGAGAAGACCAACGACCTGCTCATGATCTTCCAGGTCCTCGTCATCGGCTTCTTCGCTCTCTTCTCACTGCTCCACGTCTTCCGCCACTCGGGCGCCGGAGGGCTGTTCAGCGCCACGCCGTTCCTCAACGACGACAGCACCCTGGTCGGCGTCTCGGCCGGAGCGGCCATCGCCGCGTACTCCTTCCTCGGCTTCGACGCCGTCACCACCCTGACCGAGGAGACCGTCGAGCCGCGGCGCACCATCCCCCGCGCGATCATCCTCATCGCCCTGATCGGCGGCGGAATCTTCGTCCTGCTCGCGTACACGACCCAGCTCGTCCACCCGGGGAGCACCTTCGCCGACCCGGACTCGGCCGCCTTCGAGATCGCCAAGACGATCGCCGGGAGCCTGTTCTCCTCGATCTTCCTGGCCGGTCTGGTGGTCGCTCAGTTCGCCTCGGGCATCGCCGCCCAGGCCAGCGCCTCGCGCCTGCTGTTCGCGATGGGCCGGGACGGTGTGCTGCCCCGCCGCTTCTTCGGGTTCGTCCACCCCCGGTTCCGCACCCCGGCCGTCAACATCGTGCTGACGGGGGCAATCGGGCTCATCGCGCTGCGACTCAACGTGGCGACCTCCACGTCGTTCATCAACTTCGGCGCGTTCACCGCCTTCACCTCGGTGAACCTCAGCGTGATCGCCACCTTCCTGCGCGAGCGCCGCGCGGGCGGCAGACTGAACCCGCTCACCTACGTCGCCTTCCCGGCGATCGGCGCGGCGGTCGACATCTGGCTGCTGACCCGCCTCGACGGCAAGGCCATCACCCTGGGCCTGATCTGGCTCGCCGTGGGCGTGCTCTACCTCGCGTATCTCACCCGGCTGTTCCGGACCCCGCCGCCGGAGATCGACTTCACCGAGGAGACCAGGACCCCCGAAACGGTCTGACCGGGATCCGGGTTCTCCACCGAGGGGCCGCCGCACTGCCGGCGGCCCCTTCCGGCTCTCAGCGCGACTGCTCCGTCTCCGGCCCCGGTACCAGCTCCAGGCCGCTGTCCGCGGGCAGGGTCTGCCGGTAGCCGGTGTACATATGCTCGGTCGCCAGGCGGACCAGGCGGTCCTCGTCCGCCGCGCGGGCGGCCTCCAGGATGGCGCGGTGCTCGCTCACCATCACCGGGACGCTGCCCGGCTCGTGGACGTAGGAGCGGGTGATGCGGCGGTTGACCGGGTGGTCCCAGAGGGTGTCGATCATGCGCAGGAGCAGTGCGTTGTCGCAGGGCTCGATCAGCAGCCGGTGGAAGGCCCGGTTGAGTTCGAACTGCGCCGCCGCGTCGGCCGGGTCCGTGGCCGCCATCTCCTCGATCACCGCCGCGAGCCGGGCCAGCCGGGCCCGGTCGTGCCGCCCGCAGGCCAGGCGCAGCGCCAGCGTCTCCATCGACTGGCGCACCTGGTAGACCTCGGCGATGTCCTTGGGCTGGAGGGCGTTGACGATGTATCCGCTGCCCGGCAGCCAGGTGACCAGTCCCTCGTGGGCGAGGCGGTTCAGCGCGTCCCGTACCGGGGTGCGGGACACGCCGAGGCGCTCCGCGACCTGCTCCTGCACCAGGGTGGCGTCGGCCTCCAGGCCGCCCGAGACGATCTCGTCGCGGAGTCGCTCGTACACGCGGACGCCCAACGGCCTGGTGTCCCTGGGATCGTTGCGCAAAGGCTCCACGTGTGCTCTCCGTCCCTGAGGGCCGTACCCCCAACCGGATACCGCTTCCGCCGAAGAATTCCACCTCGCGCGGACCGTTGTCTTCTCTGAACCCACTGTATACGGTGTGCGCACTGCATCCAGAGGAGGTCTGGCCGTGTTCGTTCTGAACACCTGGTATGTCGCTGCCTGGTCCACGGAAGTCACTCGCGATCCCGTGCGCAGGGTCGTCTGCAAGCAACCCCTCGTGCTCTACCGCACCCAGGACGGCGCGGCGGTGGTCCTCGCCGACCGCTGTGCCCACCGCGCCTACCCGCTGTCCGCCGGCCGCACCGTGGGGGACTCCGTCGAGTGCGGTTACCACGGCTTCGCCTACGGGCCCGACGGAGTGTGCACCCGCGTCCCCGCGCAGGCCGCCATCCCCGCCCGGGCCCGCGTACGGCGCTACCCGGTCGTGGAGAAGGACGGCTGGATCTGGGTGTGGACCGGCGACGAGGACCTCGCCGACGAGAGCCTGGTCCCCGACACGCACTGGATGAACGACCCCGCGTGGGCCACGGTCACCCACACGATGCTCTTCGAGTGCCGTCACGACCTCATCCACGACAACCTGCTGGACCTCACCCACGAGACGTTCCTGCACAAGACGACCGTCGGCGACGACTACATCCCCGAGTACGGCATCACGGTCGAGGTGGACGGCGACGTCGTGACCGTGGACCGGTTCATGCCCGGCGTCGAGGCGCCGCCGCTGTACGCGCGGACGATGGGCATCGAGGGACTGTACGACCGGTTCCACGCCACCGAGTTCCACGTCCCGGGCTACCACGTGCTGCACTCCGGCATCACCGCCCAGGGGCGCCCGCGCGAGGAGGGCCACCTCATCAAGGTGCTCAACGGGATCACCCCGGTCGACGAGCGGACCACCTGGTACTACTACGCGTTCAGCCGCAACTTCGCGGTCGACGCCGAGTGGGCCACCAAGGAGCTCGAGGTCGGCCTGGAGACCGTGCTGCGCGAGGACGCCGACGCGCTCCGGGAGCAGGAGACCGGGATGCGGGAGCGGCCCGGCGGCGAGCACGACGTGCTCATCGGCCAGGACGCCGGTGTCGCCAAGGCCCGCCGGATCCTCAACCGGCTGCTCGCCGCCGAGCAGTCCGCCGACCGGGCCGCCGGCCGGGCAGTGAAGGGCTGAGGGCCGTGACGCGGCTGCACGGCATCGACCTCGACGCGCCGGGGCGCCAGGTCGGCGCCCTCCACCTCACCCATTCGGACAACCGGCACGACAACGGGGTCGTCCCCGTCCCGGTCGCGGTGCTCTCCGGCGCGCCCGGCCCGACGGCCCTGCTCGTGGCCGGCACCCACGGAGACGAGTACGAGGGGCAGGTGGTCCTGCACCGCCTGCTGCGCGGGACCGACCCCGGGCAGTTGACCGGCCGGCTCATCGTCCTGCCGGCGCTGAACCTGCCCGCGGTCCGCACCGCGGCCCGGGTCTCACCGCTCGACGGCGGCAACCTCAACCGCAGTTATCCCGGGAACGGCACGGGCGGTCCCACCGACCAGCTCGCCCACGCCCTGGTCCGCGAACTGCTGCCGCACGCGGACCTGGCGATGGACCTGCACTCCGGCGGATCGACCGGTCACTACCTCCCGTCGGTCTTCGTCTACGACGGTCCCGGGCCCGAGGCCTGGCAGGCCAAGCGGCGGCTGACGGAGCGGATGGGGCTGCCGTGGACGATGGTCGTCCCCGCGCGGTTCGAGCCCGGATCCTTCTCCACCGCCGCCGACGACGCCGGGGTCGCGATGATCTCCACCGAGCTGGGCGGCGGCGGTGAGGTCAACCCCGCGTTCGTGTCCGACGCGGTCCACGGGCTGCGCCGGGTGCTGGCGGGAGCCGGGATCCTCCCGGCGGATCCGGACACCCCGCCCGCCGCGCCGACCCGCTGGATCGACCTGCTCCCCGACGGCGCCGTGTACACCCCCGCCCGGGGGCTCTTCGAGCCGATCGCCCGCCTCGGCCAGGAGGTCGAGGAGGGAGACCTCATCGCCCGGATCCACCCCGTCGAGGAACTCGCCCGCCCTTCCGTCCCCGTCGTCGCCCACCGCACCGGAGTCGTCGCAGTCCTCCGCCGCCCGCCCCTGGTGGACCTGGGCGACGCCCTCTACCGCCTGGCGGCGCACCGCCCGGACGCCGACACCCCGTCCTCCGGCTGACCGCCGGCACACCTCGTCCCGACCACCCGTCGACCCCACCAACGCCCCTTTCCGCAAAGCCAGTTCGGCTACCCGTCGACTGTCACGGCGCCGCCGGTCCGCCACCCGTTGGACCGCCTGGGGCTCCGCCGACCCCACCAACGTCCCTTGGCGCAGCTCCAGTTCGGTCACCCCTCGACCGTTCGGCGTACGGCCGGTTCGGCCACCCGCCGATCCGCCATGGCACGTCCGACTCCGACCACCCGTCGACTGCCACGGCGCCGCCGGTCCGCCACCCGTTGGACCGCCTGGGGCTCCGCCGACCCCACCAACGTTCCGTGGCGCAGCTCCAGTTCGGTCACCCCTCGACCGTTCGGCGTACGGCCGGTTCGGCCACCCGCCGATCCGCCACCGCACGTCCGACTCCGACCACCCGCCGACTGCCACGGCGCCGCCGGTCCGCCACCCGTTGGACCGCCCGGTGTTCCGTCGACCCCACCGACTCACAGTGGCTCAGCGCCGGTTCGGTCACCGCCGACCCGCCACGGTGCCGCCCGTCCTGCCACCCACCGCCCGCCAGACGTACCGCTCGGGCCACCCGGCGCCCGGCGTTCCGCCAGTCCGACCACCCGCCGGCCGTCACGCCGGTCCCCTCGCCCGCGGACCGTCCGGTGCGCCGCCGCTCCGGGCACCGGCTGATCGCACGGGGCCGCCGTTCAGCCCCGTCCCTCGGCCCCGACCTCAGCCCCCGTCGACTACCACCCGCCCCTGTCCTGCCCTCCCTCAAGAAGGACGATCCCGTGCGCCATCCGATACGTCTTCCCCTCCTCGCGGCAGTCGTCGCGCTGGCTCTCGCCGGCTGTACCAACGCATCGGCCGAAGGCGGTTCCGCCGGTCCGGGGCCGTCCGCGGCGGCGTCCGGCGGTGGTGCCGGCACGGCGGCGGTGGAGGCCGGGGCCGCGGCGCTGCTCCCCGCCGACGTCAAGTCCAAGGGCGTGCTCGCGGTGGCGAGCGACGCCTCCTACCGGCCGTTCGAGTACTTCGACACCGACAACAAGACGATGATCGGCTTCGATATCGACATGACCGACGCCCTCGGCGCCAGGCTGGGCCTGAAGGTCACACACGTCAACGCCGGATTCGACGGCATCCTGCCCGGCCTGGCCGCCCGCAAGTTCGACATCGGCGCCTCCGCCTTCTCCAGCACCCCCGAGCGGGCGAAGACCGTCGACTTCGTGCCCTACCTGAACGGCGGCTCCGGCATCGCGGTCAAGGCGGGCAACCCGCTGGGCCTCAAGATGGAACCGATGTCGCTGTGCGGGCACACCATCTCGGCCCAGAAGGGCAGCCTCCAGGGCCTCAACCAGCTGCCCGCGATCTCCCAGCAGTGCACCGGCGCGGGCATGGCCCCGGTGAAGGCCGAGCTCTTCCCCTCCCAGGACGGCGCCAACCTCGCCGTCGTCAGCGGCCGGGTCGACGCGGTGATGGCCGACTCGGTCTCCCTCGCGCTCCAGGCCAAGGCGTCCAACGGCAAGTTCGAGCTCGCACCCGGCACCGACTACGAGCCGTCCCCCATCGGCATCGCGGTGCCCAAGGGCTCCGCGCTCAAGCCGGCCCTGGACGCGGCCATGAAGGCCCTCCTGTCCGACGGCACCATGGAGTCGCTCATGAAGAAGTGGGACATTCCCGCCGGCCTGCACCTGAACTCCGGGAGCTGACATGGCCGCCCTGCCCACCCCGCTCGCCCGGGAGACCGAGGCGAAGACGCCGGACGCCGAGCCGACCGTCGTCCCCAAACGGCACCCGGCCCGCTGGCTGACGGCGGTCGCGCTGCTGCTGATCGGCGCGGCGACGCTGCGGTCGGTGTTCACCAACCCCCGCTTCGGCTGGGACGTCGTCAACACCTACCTGCGGGACGTGTCCATCGGCCGCGGACTGGCCGTCACACTGGAACTCACCGCGATCTGCATGGTCCTCGGTGTCGTACTGGGCATCGTCCTGGCGGTGATGCGCCTGTCGGTCAACCCCGTCGTGCGCTCCGCGGCGTTCCTGTACGTGTCGTTCTTCCGCGGTACGCCCGTGCTGGTGCAACTGCTGTTCTGGTACAACCTGGCGGCGCTCTACCCCACGCTGACCTTCGGCATCCCGGGCCTGTCCCTGGACGCCAACCGGCTGATCACCCCGCTGGTCGCGGCCATCCTCGGCCTCGGCCTGAACGAGGCCGCCTACATGTCGGAGATCGTCCGGGCCGGCATCCTGTCCGTCGACCACGGCCAGGCGGAGGCCGCCGGGGCGCTGGGCCTGACCCGGATGCAGACCATGCGCCGGGTGATCCTGCCGCAGGCCATGCGGGTGATCATCCCGCCGACCGGCAACGAGACCATCGGCATGCTCAAGACCACCGCCCTGGTGAGCGTGCTGGCCGTGCCCGACCTGCTCTACTCCGCGCAGATCCTGTACTCGCGCAACTTCCAGACCATCCCGCTGCTCATCGTCGCCAGCATCTGGTACATGGTCGTCACCAGCGTCCTCACCATCGGGCAGTTCTACGTCGAGCGCCGGTTCGCGCGCGGCAACCGCACGCTGCCGCCCACCCCGTTCCAGCGGCTGAGGCAGATGCTGAGCACCCACGCGCCGATCGCCACCGGGAGGCAGTCATGACCACCGGCAGTGCCACCGCGGAACCGGCCCCGATGGTCCGGGCCGAGAAGGTCCGCAAACACTTCGGGCGGCTGGAGGTCCTCAAGGGAGTCGACCTGGAGGTCCGGCGGGGCGAGGTGGTCTGCCTGATCGGCCCGTCCGGCTCGGGCAAGAGCACCTTCCTGCGCTGCATCAACCATCTGGAGACCGTCGACGGCGGCCGGATGTGGGTGGACGGCGAGGTGATGGGCTACGAGCAGCGCGGGACCAGGCTGCACGAACTGGGCGACAAGGAGATCTGCCGCCGGCGCACCGGGATCGGCATGGTGTTCCAGCACTTCAACCTCTTCCCCCACATGACCGTGCTGGAGAACCTCGTCGAGGCGCCCCGGCGCGCGCTGAAGGAGCCCAAGGCGGTCGTCACCGAGCGGGCGCTGGACCTGCTCGACCAGGTGGGACTCAAGGACAAGGCCCAGGCCTACCCGCGCCACCTCTCCGGCGGGCAGCAGCAGCGCGTGGCCATCGCCAGGGCGCTGTGCATGCGGCCCAAGCTGATGCTGTTCGACGAGCCGACGTCCGCCCTGGACCCCGAACTCGTCGGCGACGTGCTCAGGGTGATGCGGGACCTGGCCGCGTCCGGCATGACCATGATCGTGGTCACCCACGAGATGGGCTTCGCCCGAGAGGTCGCCGACCGGGTGGTCTTCTTCGACGGCGGCCAGGTCGTCGAGACCGGACCCGCCCGGCAGGTCATCACCGCACCCCGGCACGAACGGACCAAAGCCTTCCTGGCCGCCGTGCGGTGAGCGCCCCCGGCACCCACCCTTGAGAAACGCCCTCGAGTGAGAAACCCCCTCGAGTTCCCCGAGTGACGACGAAGGAGGACGACCGATGAGGCTCCTGCTCCGCGCCAACGCCCACCGGCAGGTGGACGGCGGCTGCCGGGAGGTCGCGGCCGCACCGGACACGCCCCGCCGTGAGCCCTGGCAGTGGCAGGTGCGGCTGCTCGCCGGAGGTCACGGCCCCAGCACCGCCCCGCTGCCCGGAGCGTCGCGGATCACCGAAGCCCTGCCGGACGGGGCGCTGCTGGAGGTCGCCGCCGACCCCGCCGCGGTCCGTGCCCGTGTGGAGGTACTCGACCCCGGCGCCGGGACGACCGTGGACCGCGCAGAGGACGACGTGCTGGTCCTGGTGTCCACCGGAGGACGGCTGCTGGTGGAGGAACGGCACCTGCTGGCGGACGCGGACGCGATGGTGCTGGCGGGAGACGACCCGCTGCACGTGGACGTCCGGCACCCGGACGGCCCAGGCACCTCGGACGGCTTGGACACCCGGGTCGCCGTGGTCCGCCTCGGCTCAGCCCGGGGCCGCACCCTGAGCTGGGTGCCCTGATGGCGGCGGCACCCGTCGCGGACGGGGAGCGGCGGCTGCGGCTGCGTGTGTCCGCCCTGGTCTGGGAGGCCGAAGGGGTGGTCTCGGTGCACCTGCGGCGGCCCGACGGCGGCGACCTGCCGGCGTGGGAGCCGGGAGCGCACCTGGACCTGTGCCTGCCCGGCTCCGTCACCCGGCAGTACTCGCTCAACGGATCGCCCGCGGACCGGTCCGTCTGGCGGGTCTCCGTGCTCAGGGAACCGGCGTCCCGCGGCGGCTCCCGGGCGGTGCACGAGACCCTGCGCCCCGGTCAGGAGGTCGAGGTGACCGGGCCGCGCAACCGGTTCCCGCTGGTCGACGTCCCCGAGTACCTGTTCGTGGCGGGAGGCATCGGGATCACCCCGCTGCTGCCGATGCTGGACCGGGCCGCCGCCGCCGGCGCCCGCTGGACGCTGCTGTACGGCGGGCGGACGCGGGAGAGCATGGCGTTCCTGCCGCGGTTGGCCCGCTACGGCGACCGGGTGCTGGTGCGCCCGCAGGACGAGTTCGGCCTGCTCGACCTGGAGCCCTTCCTGGGCGTGCCGAGGGAGGGGACGGCGGTCTACTGCTGCGGCCCCGAGCCGTTGCTCGCCGCCGTCGAGCGGCTCTGCGCCCCGTGGCCTCCCGGCGCCCTGCACACCGAGCGGTTCGCCGCGGCGCCCCGGGAGCCCGGCGCCGCGGACGCCGACGGGGAGTTCGAGGTGGTGCTCCAGCGCTCCGGGCGCAGCGTCACCGTGCCCGCCGGCAGGACGGTCCTCGAGGCGCTGGAGGACCAGGGGATCGACGCCCCTAACTCCTGCCGGGAGGGCATCTGCGGCACCTGCGAGACCAAGGTCGTCGAGGGCGTGCCCGACCACCGGGACAGCCTCCTGTCGCAGGAGGAACGCGCCGCCAACGACACCATGATGATCTGCGTCGGCCGCGCCCGCTGCCCCCGGCTGGTGCTGGACCTCTGACCGCCGGGGCCCGCGCCGGGGCACGGCCCTCGGCGCGGTCCGGCTGTGCGCGCGTCACATGTGCGGGGCGTCCGGGGCGGCGGCTTCGAGATCGGCGATGCTGCCCGACATGATCGTCCGCACATGCCCGGTGATGTGCTCCGCGGGCCAGTCCCACCAGGCCACCGCCAGCAGCCGGGCGATGTCCCGGTCGTCGTAGCGGGTGCGGATGAGGCGGGCCGGGTTGCCCCCGACGATGCCGTAGTCCGGTACGTCGGCGGTGACCACGGCGCCGGTGGCGATGATCGCGCCGTGTCCGATCCGTACGCCGGGCATCACCGTCGTTCCATGGCCGAACCAGACGTCGTTGCCGACGACGGTGTCCCCTCGGTTCGGCAGGCCGGTGAGCAGGTCGAAGTGCTCTGACCACGAGCCTCCCATGGTGGGGAAGGGGAAGGTCGAGGGGCCGTCCATGCGGTGGTTGGCGCCGTTCATGATGAACCGCACTCCCGTGCCCAGCGCGCAGAACTTGCCGATGATCAGCTTCTCGGGGCCGTAGTGGTGGAGCACGTTGCGGGTCTCGAACGCGGTCGGGTCGTCCGGATCGTCGTAGTAGGAGTACTCCCCGACCTCGATCAGCGGGGACTTCACCAGCGGCCGGAGCAGCACCACCCGCGGTTGCCCGGGCATCGGGTGGAGGACCGTCGGGTCGGCAGGGACAGGCATGGCGGGCGGTTCCTCATCGGTTGCGTGCCGGTGTCCGGTCCATGATCGCGGCAGAGCCTCGTCCAGGACACCGATTTACCGGAGTGCGGCCGGTGAACGCGCCCGTAACCGCGCCCCCCGTTCCTCGTGTTCGCCTTCCGGCCATCGTGAGGACTACTGGAATCAACCCGGGATTCTCATGAGCCCATCATGTGCCACTGGTTGCGTGTGCGGGGTCGGTCGGTCCGCAACGTATGAGCAAGGAGGCGCATGGTGTTCCTGTCGAAGGCAACCGCGGCGCGCGACGGCCGGGCCGATCAGGTCCGGCCCGGCGAGGGCGCGGAACGGGCGGACGGCGAACCGCTGCACGTGGCGAGCCGGCTGCACGCGTTCAACCGGTTCGAGCTGAAGTACCTGGTCCCCGTGGAGCAGGCGGCGGAGATCCGGGACGAACTGGCCGAGCGGATGGACCGGGACCTGCACAGCCCGGTCGGCGGCTACGGCGTGTGGAGCCTGTACTACGACACTCCTCAGCTGCGCTTCTACTGGGAGAAGATCGAGGGACTGAAGTTCCGCCGCAAGCTGCGCATCCGCCACTACGGCGACCTCGACGGGATCACCGACGAGTCGCCGGTGTGCGTGGAGATCAAGCAGCGCGTCAACCGGGTCACGCAGAAGCGCCGCATCACCCTGCCCTACGGTGCGGCGCGGCAGTTGTGCGACGGCCGGGAGATGGTGCCGCACTCGGCGAAGGAGAGCGCCTTCATCCAGGAGGTCCTCGAACTCGCCGTGCGGCTCGACCTTCAACCCACCGCGATCACCGGCTACCAGCGTGAGGCCCTGGTGGGCCGGGACGCGGACACCGGTCTGCGCGTCACCTTCGACCGCCGTATCCGCGGCCGGGACCGGGACTTCCACTTCGGCATCGAGACGCCCCAGAACCGGTTCACGATCCCGCCGCACCTGTCGGTCATGGAGATCAAGGTCAACGAGCGCACCCCGCACTGGATCACGGACCTGACCGCGCGCCGCAACCTCAACCTCGTACGGATCTCGAAGTACGTGCAGTCCATCGAGGCCTTCGGTCTGGCCCCCCGTTCGGTCTTCCACGTCAACGAGGCGGACTACCCGCCACCCACCCCCACTGAAGCACAGCCGCCCCGGCAGCGGCCGGCGCAGGACGCGCCGATGAAAGCAGGAGCAAAGTGAACTTCGATCTGCAGGAACTCAGCGGCACGTTCAGCGTGACCGACGTCGTGGCGGCGATGGCGCTGTCGTTCGTCCTGTCCACGCTGATCGGTTACGTGTACCGGTACACGCACCGCAACGTCTCCTACAGCCAGTCCTACGTCCAGACCCTGGTCGTCGTCGGCATGATCGTCGCGCTGATCATGCTGGTCGTCGGCTCGAACCTGGCTCGCGCGTTCTCACTGGTCGGCGCCTTGTCCGTGGTCCGCTTCAGGAACGCGGTCAAGGAGACCAGGGACGTCGGCTTCATCTTCCTCGCCATGGCGATAGGCATGGCGTGCGGTGCCCGCTTCTACACGCTGGCCGCGGTCGGCGCCGTGGTGATCTGCGCCGTCGTCCTCGTGATGTTCAAGTTCAACTGGTTCGCGCTGAACGTGCAGCGCCAGGTCGTCAAGGTCCAGGTCCCGGCCGGTGACGACTACACGCCGCAGATCCGTGACGTACTGATCAAGTACACCAGCGAGTTCGAGCTGGTGAGCACCGAGACGATCCGCGGCGGCGCACTGAGCGAGGTCTTCTACACGGTGCGGCTGAAGAAGGGCGCCGAGCCCGGCGACCTGGTCACCGCCCTTCAGGAGCGGACGTCCGGACAGCGGGTCACGGTCCTGACCGGTTACGACACCACCGATCTGTGATGGCCGGGGACAACACGGTGCGGCACCGGCGCCGCCTGCGGGACCGGCTGCCGGTGCGGCTGCGCCACCACTGGAAGCCGACCGCGGCACTGGGCGTCGGCCTCACCGCGATGGTCTTCTTCCTGGGCGACGCGCGCATCTCCCCCTATGTCACGTCGGCTTCGAGGGTCGAGGCGGACCCCATCACCGAGAACGTCCGGGGAACCGTGGACCTGTACGACACGTCGGTGTCGCACTCGGTCCAACTCACCTACAAGCAGACCGACTTCGACAAAATGATGAAGGAGTTCCGGGACGACGGCACCAAGGAGTACATCGAGGCGGATCTCATCATCGACGGGGTCTACCTCAACGACGTCGGAATCCGGCTCAAGGGCAACTCCACGCTGATGTCACTGCGCGGCAACAAGGGCATGCCCGGGGGCGGCCGCGGCTTCCCCGATGCCGCGCAGGGGGCTCCGGCCGGCGCACCCGGCGGCGTCGGTGCACCCGGCGGCGTCGGTGCACCCGGCGGGGCCGGTGCTGCCGGCGGGGCCGGGGCCGGGGACCGCGGCGGGAACCAGAAGGCGGGCGGCGCCCCCGGCGGGGCGGGCGGCATGGGCGGGATGATGCAGTACGACCTGTCCGAGAAGAAGCCGGAGGAACTGCCCTGGCTCGTCAAGATCGACGAGTTCGTCGACGGCCGTGCCTACCAGGGCGAGCGGGAGATCTCCCTGCGTCCCGGCAGCGACGGCCAGGTGCCGGTGAACGAGGCGCTGTCGTTGTCGCTGACCCGGCGCAGCGGGCAGAAGGCCGAGCGGTACTCCTTCACCCGGCTGACGGTGAACAACCGGCCCACCGTCACGCGGCTCATGGTCGAAAGCCCCGACACCGACTACGCCGAGGACGTCGCCGACGGCAACGGGGTGCTGTACAAGGCGAAGGCCGGCGGCAGCTTCGCCTACCGCGGTGACGATCCGACGGACTACGAGAGTTCCTTCAAGCAGCTCAACAAGAAGGGCAGCCGGGACCTCGAACCGGTCATGAAGCTCATCAAGTGGGCCGACAAGGCCTCGGACGAGGAGTTCGCCCGCGACCTCGGCAAGTACGTGGACGTCGACTCGCTGGCCACCTATCTCGCGACGCAGAACCTGCTGCTGAACTTCGACGACATGGCCGGCCCCGGCAAGAACTACCTGCTGTGGTACGACCTGGACACCAAGAAGTTCTCCGTCCTGGGCTGGGACTACAACCTGACCTTCAGCGGCGACGCGACGGCCGGGCCCGACGACTCCATCAGCATGGGCGGCGGCATGCCCGGCGGCATGCCCGGCGGCATGGACGGCGGAATGCCTGAAGGAATGCCCGAGGGAATGCCCGGCGGGGCGGCCGGCGGCGATCCGGGCCAGGGCATGCCCGGCGGCAACGGCGGCAAGGGCGGCTTCATGGAGCATGTCCTGAAGACCAGGTTCCTGGAGGCCGACGCGTTCGACGGCGTCTACAAGAAGGCCTACCGAGCGCTGTACCAGAAGTTCTACCAGTCGGGTACGGCGGCCGAGGACCTCCAGTCCGTCGCGGACCAGGCCCGCTCCGCGGGAGCCGGCTCCAAGGAACTGGACACCGCCGTCGCCGGGCTCGGCAAAACCATCACCGACCGTGCCGCGGCACTCGCCAAGGACGAACAGGTGACCGGCTAGAACACCGGCATCCCGGGCTCTCTCTCCACGCCGCTGCCCGGGATGCCGGTCGGCCCGCCCGGGTCCCCGCAGCGGCTCCGTCTTCCCGTACACCGAGGTGCCCGAACGTGATCGACCAGCACACCCCCGCACGGACGCCTGCCGCCGGGCACACCGTCCTGGTCGTGGAGGACGACCCCAGCATCCGTACCCTGCTCACCTCCGCGCTCAGCGCGGCCGGCTACACCGTGGCGAGCGCGGCCGGCGGGCAGGAAGCCATGTTCGAGGCCGGCAACCGCCGCCCCGATCTGATCGTGCTGGACGTCATGCTGCCCGACACCGACGGCTTCCAGCTCACCCGCGACCTGCGCGCACAGGGCGCCTACACCCCTGTCCTGTTCCTCACCGCCCGTACCGGCGTCGAGGACCGCATCATCGGCCTGAGCTCGGGGGGCGACGACTACGTCACCAAGCCCTTCCACGTCCAGGAGGTACTGCTGCGCATCCGCGCGATCCTGCGCCGCAGCAGCGCCCCCGCCTCCACCCCCGGCGTCCGCCCTCCCCTGCGCTACGCCGACCTCACCCTGGACGAGCGCACCCACGAGGTACGGCGCGCCGACCGGCTCCTGAAGCTGTCGCCGACCGAGTTCCGGCTCCTGGCCTGCCTGCTGTCCCACCCCGAACGCGTGCTGGAGAAGACCGAGATCCTCCAGCAGGTGTGGCGGTACGACTTCTCGGGCGACACCCGCATCGTCGACACCTACGTCAAGAACCTGCGCGGCAAGATCGACCGCGACCCGCCCGCGCTGATCCACACCGTGCGCGGAGTCGGCTACTGTCTGCGGCTCCCGCGCGACGAGTCGAACACGGGCGCGCGATGAGGTGGCCGGCCCGACCGCGCCCGCGCTCCCTGCGCAGCCGCCTCGTGCTGATCGCCGGCCTTCTGGCGACCTGCGCCGTCGTCCTGTGCCAGATCGCCGGGCTGACCGTCGTGCGTTCCTGGCTCACCGACCAGGTCGACGACCGGCTCACCCACTTCCGTCCCCCGGCCGACGTCTACCGCGACATCGGCGGCGACGGCGCGCTGCGGCCCCCCGGAGGGAACGACGCCCTGCCCTCGGACTACCGCGTCTACTTCTACGGCCAGGACGGACACCTGCTGCGTGCCTCCCTGGGAAACGGCGACAGCCCTGGCCCGCGCCTGCCCGAGAAGGCGGCCGACCTGGACCTGGACACGGAGAAGCCCAGGACGGTCGAGTCCGAGGACTCGTCCGGATCCGGGTGGCGGGTGATCGACCACTCGGGGCCCGACGACATGCACGCCGTCGTCGCCCTTCCCCTGGACACCGTCGACGGCGCCACCACCAAACTGCTCTGGTTCAGCGTCGTTCTCGGCATCGGTGTCGCCGGCGGAGTCGTCATCCTGGGCAATGTCGCCGTCCGCCTCGGCCTGCGGCCCCTCACCCGCGTCGAGCGGACCGCCCAGCGCATCACCGAGGGCGCCCTGGAACTCAGCGTTCCCGTCACCGACCCGGACACCGAGGTCGGCCGGCTCAGCCTGGCACTGAACACGATGCTCGACCGCCTGCGCACCGCGCTGCATCGCACGGAGACCTCCGAACGGCAGTTGCGCCGCTTCATGGCGGACGCCGGTCACGAACTGCGCACGCCCCTCACCGCCATCCAGGGCTTCGCCGAACTCCTCCTCGACGAACCCCGGATGAGCGACCTGCGACGGCACGAAGCCCACACCCTGATCAACCACAACGCGGAGCGGATGAGCCGCCTCGTCGACGACCTCTTCCTCCTCGCGACACTCGGCGACACGCCCCTTCCTCATCGCGAGCCCGTCGACCTGCTCTCCCTGGCCGCCGACGCCATCGCCACCACCGCCGTCCGCCACCCGCGGCGCACCATCACCCTCGAACCGCTCCTCACCCACCCCGGCGGCCACGAGCGCGGTCTCGACATCGTCGAGACGTCCGGTGATCCCCACCAACTCGCCCAGGTACTCGGCAACCTCCTCTCCAACGCCTGCACCCACACCCCCGGCGACACCCGCGTCCGCGTCAGGGTCGGCGCCGCTCACGCCGGCGAACACGGCTACGGCACGGACCGCCCCGGCCGCACCGGCACCGGGCCGCCAGCGGCGCCGGGGACGCCCGTCTGCGTCATCGAGGTCGCCGACGACGGCCCCGGCCTCGACCCCGACGAGGCGGCCCGTGTCTTCGACCGCTTCTTCCGGGCCGAACCGCAGGGGTCGCCCCAACCGGGTTCCGGCCTCGGCCTCGCCATCGCCGCGGCCATCGCCGAGGCGCACGACGGACGCCTGGAACTGGACACCCGCCCCGGCGAAGGCTGCACATTCCGCCTGCTGCTCCCCGACTCGCCCCCTGCCGGGCCCGACGCGTCTGCCGTCCGAAGAGGATGCGGCACGGCTCCGGCGGTGGGGGAGCGCCCGGCCTGAGGGGCAGGCGAGCCGCACAAAGGTCTGCCGGCGTCGTCGAGGCCGTCCAGCGGGATCAGCGCCGGCCAGGTTCCTGGCCGGCGACCTCGAACAACATCGGAACCAACGTCATGCCTTGTGCTGCATGCCGCGTCGTGCGGGGCTTCCCTGCTCGGCGGCCTTGGGATCCTTCTCGTCGGCCTTGGACCGCACACCGTCGGCGATGCGCTTGCCGATCGTCTCGTCGATGTTCGACCAGTACGTGAAGGCCCGCTCCAGGACCGGTTCGCTGACCCCGTTGAGGAGGTGCCCGACGACGTTGTCGACCAGACGGTCCCGGGCGGCGTCGTCCAGGACCTGCCGGACCAGGGTGCCGGGCTGCCCCCAGTCGTCGTCCTCGGCGTGGGAGACGTATGCGGTACGGATGATCTCGCCGTCGGCCGTCCAACTGGGCGGCGGGCCGAAGCGGGCGGGGTCGGCGGCGGGACCGCCCTTGGAGTTCGGGGCGTACACCGGATCCGTCGTCCTCCGGTACGCCATCGCCCCGTCCTTCGAGTAGGTGTGGACGTCGACGATGGGCGCGTTCACGGGAAGCTGCTGGTAGTTGGCGCCGATGCGGTGCCGGTGGGCGTCCGCGTAGGAGAACAGCCGGGCCAGCAGCATGCGGTCCGGACTCGGCCCGATCCCGGGGATGAAGTTGTTGGGCTGGAACGCCGCCTGCTCGATCTCCGCGTGGTTGTCCGTCGGATTGCGGTCCAGGGTCATCCGGCCGACCGGGATGAGCGGGTAGTCACCGTGCGGCCACACCTTGGTGAGGTCGAACGGGTTGAAGCGGTAGTGCGCGGCCTCCGTGTACGGCATGACCTGCACGTACAGCGTCCAGCTGGGGAAGTCGCCGTCACGGATGTGCTCGAAGAGATCGCGCATGTGGTAGTCCGTGTCGACGGCGGCCATCTGGTCGCCCTCGTGCTGGGTGAAGAACTCGATCCCCTGGTCGGTCTTGAAGTGGTACTTCACCCAGAACCGCTCGCCCTTGGCGTTGATCCACATGTAGGTGTGGGAGGTGTAGCCGTTCATGTGGCGCCAGGTGCGGGGGATGCCGCGGTCCCCCATCAGCCAGGTCACCTGGTGCGCGGACTCCGGCGAGAGCGTCCAGAAGTCCCACTGCATGTCGTGGTCGCGCAGGTTGTTGTCCGCGCGGCGCTTCTGGGAGCGGATGAAGTGCTGGAACTTCATCGGGTCCTTCACGAAGAACACCGGTGTGTTGTTGCCGACCATGTCGTAGTTGCCGACGGTGGTGTAGAACTTCACCGCGAAGCCGCGAGGGTCACGCCAGGTGTCGGGGCTGCCCCGCTCGCCGGCGACCGTCGAGAAGCGAATGACCAGGTCGGTGCGGGTGCCCGGCTGGAACACCGCTGCCATGGTGTAGGCGCTGACGTCCTCGATCACCTCGAAGCGGCCGAAGGCGCCGCTCCCCTTGGCATGCGGCTGGCGCTCGGGAATCCGCTCCCGGTTGAACTGGGCCATCTGCTCGATCAGGTAGGCGTCCTGCAGCAGGACCGGCCCGCCCGGGCCCAGGGTGAGAGAGTGCTCATCACTCTCCACGGGCGCGCCGGAGTCCGTCGTGGTGGCGGGAAGGAACTCCGTCATGAGTCTGCCCTTTCGTTGTGCCGGTCCTCCATGCCCTTCCATGCGCGTGACCGTGAGAACCCGTACTAAACGCACCGAGCCGCACGTTGTGGGTGACACCGTCGGATTCCGTACGGGTTCTTGCGGAGGGCGATTGGTTCGCGGTCCGGACGTGGTCGGCCGGGTCACCGTCCACCGCACCGGCGACGAACCGCCACGTCCAGGACCGGCGCTTAGGCTCCGTCGTGGACAGGGCCGACGTCGCCCGACCGTGCGAGAAGGCGGAGAAGATGACCACACAGACCGACCGTGTCGACCACGAACTGATCCGGGCAGCGGCGCACGTCGCGGCCACACGCTGCCGGGGCGACAACCACACCATGGCGGCTGCGGCCCGCGCCTGGGACGGCCGGATCGTCACCGCGGTGAACGCCTATCACTTCACCGGAGGCCCCTGCGCGGAGCTCGTCCTGATCGGCACCGCCGCCGCCCAGGGTGCCTACGATCTGGACACCATCGTCGCCGTGGGTGACCGCGACCGAGGCGTCGTGCCCCCTTGTGGCCGCTGCCGCCAGGTCCTCCTCGACTACTTCCCGGCCCTCGAGGTCATCGTCGGGACGGACGATGGCCTCCGGATGGTGCCCGTCACCGATCTGCTTCCCGAAAGCTACATCTGGGCGGACCACCAGCTCGACGCCGAGGAGGGCGCACCACTCGGCACGAGCTGACGCCCCGGGCGGTTGCAGGGCAGACGTCGCCTGCCACGGCACCAGCTTCTGGCGTGTGGCTCTACCAGGCCCGTCGCGTCTGCCGTCCGAAGAGGATGCGGGGCGGTTCGGGCGGTGGGGGAGTACCCGGCTTGAGGGGCCAGGCGAGCAGCATGCCCACGATGAAGCCGACCACGTGGGCCAGGTACGCCACGGTGCCCGCCTCGGCGACGGCCTGGCCGGAGGAGTAGAACGCCTGGAGCACGAACCAGGAGCCCAGTACCACCCAGGCCGGCAGCCGCAGCGGCAGGAAGATCAGGAAGGGGACCAGCACCCAGACCCGTGCCTTCGGGTAGAGCAGCAGGTAGGCACCGAGGACACCGGCGATGGCTCCCGAGGCGCCGATCAGCGCAGTGGTGGACTGGGAGTTCATGAGAGCGAATCCGTATGCGGCCGCGTACCCGCAGACCAGGTAGAACAACAGGAACCGCACATGCCCCATGCGGTCCTCGATGTTGTTGCCGAAGATGAGGAGGAACAGCATGTTGCCCAGCAGGTGCAGCCAGCTGCCGTGCAGGAACATCGCCGTGAGGATCGACAGCACGGGCGACTTGTCGTAGGTGGGCGGTCCCAGCACGCAGCCCGGGCCGTGCACGCCCACCCCGACGGCGCCCGTCGGGACCAGCGACGGCAACTGATGGTGGATCAACTCTCTCGGCACCAGCGCGTACTGCTCCGTGAAGGCCTGGAGGTGGCACAACTGCGCCAGCGTGCTGCTGCCCGTGAAGGACCCGGCGATGCCGGGGGTGAGCAGGAACACGACGAAGTTCGCGGCGATCAGGGCGTACGTCACCCACGGAGTGCGTCGCGCCGGGTTCACGTCATGGACGGGAATGACCACGGAGAAGTTCTGCCCGCGATGCGCTCGCCGAATCGGTGAACGCCGCCGTCCGCGTGTACGTATGCCTCCTCAACCACCCGCGGCCCGGGGAAGGCGGGCCGTGGGGACGACGTGAGGAACAGGCGATGAACGACCGAGTCACTCCCGCGGTGCACGCGCTGCCCGACGGCGAGGCCGAGCTCACCCTGGTGGTGCGGCTGCCCTGGGAGGACGTCGCCCGGCTCGGCCAGGAGGCCGGCCGGCTGGCATCCCAGATGAAGCGCCCGGTGACGCTGGACGAGGCCGTCGGGCACCGGCTGCGCTCCACCCGGGTCACGGCCACGCACGCCCGGCCGGCCGGGGAGCAGCCGGCCGCTACGGCGTCGGCGGTGACGTCCAGCAGCTCGGTCTCCTCCCTGCCGAGGCTGAACGGCACGGCGTAGGGTTCACGCCCTGCCGTCGCGGACCTTCGCCGCGGCCTTCCGGGCCGCCACCAGCACCGGATCCCACACCGGGGAGAAGGGCGGCGCGTAGCCCAGGTCCAGGGCCGTCATCTGCTCCACCGTCAGACCGGCCGTGAGCGCGACCGCGGCGATGTCGACCCGCTTCGCCGCGCCCTCACGGCCGACGATCTGCACGCCCAGCAGGCGGCCGGTACGGCGTTCGGCGATCATCTTGACGGTCATCGGGGAGGCGCCGGGGTAGTAGCCCGCGCGGCTGGTCGACTCGATGGTGACCGTCTCGAACTTCAGGCCCACCCGGCGGGCGTCCTTCTCGCGCAGCCCGGTCCGCGCGATCTCCAGGTCGCACACCTTGCTCACCGCGGTGCCGACCACGCCCGGGAAGGTGGCGTAGCCGCCGGCCGCGTTGGTGCCGATGATCTGGCCGTGCTTGTTGGCGTGAGTGCCCAGCGGCACGTGGCGCAGCTGTCCGGAGACCAGGTCCAGGACCTCCACGCAGTCGCCGCCCGCCCAGATGTTCTCGTGGCCGCGCACTCGCATCGCCCGGTCGGTGAGCAGCCCGCCGCGCGTGCCGAGCGGGAGCCCGGCCGCCCGCGCGAGGGCGGTCTCCGGGCGCACCCCGATGCCCAGCACGACCACGTCCGCCGGGTACTCGGCGTCCGCGGTGGCCACCGCCCGGACCCGGCCGTCGTCGCCGGTGAGCACCTTGGTCACCTCGGCGTCGTCGACCATGGTGATGCCCAGGCCCGACATGGCCCGGTGCACCAGGCGGCCCATGTCGGGGTCGAGCGTGGACATCGGCTCCCGGCCGCGGTTGACGACCGTCACCTCGTAGCCGCGCTTGATGAGCGACTCGGCCATCTCCACCCCGATGTAGCCCGCCCCGATCACCACCGCCCGGCGGCCACGCGCGCGTGCCAGGCTGTCCAGCAGGGCCTGACCGTCGTCGAGGGTCTGCACCCCGTGGACTCCGGGCGCGTCGGCGCCGGGCATGTCGGGCCGGACGGGGCGGGCCCCGGTCGCGATCACGAGCTTGTCGTACGACGTCCAGGACTCCTTACCGGAATCCACGTCCCGCGCGCGCACGCGGCCTGCGGCCACGTCGATCTCCGTCACCTCGGTGCGCATCCGCAGGTCGATGTCCCGCGCGCGGTGCTCCTCGGGCGTACGGGCGATCAGCAGGTCCCGCTCGCCGACGTCGCCGCCCACCCAGTAGGGGATGCCGCACGCCGAGAACGAGGTGAAGTGGCCGCGTTCGAACGCCACGATCTCCAGCTCGTCCGGCCCGCGCAGCCGTCGTGCCTGCGACGCCGCGGACATCCCCGCGGCGTCGCCGCCGATCACGACAAGGCGTTCCTTCGTACCCCGGGCATCCCGCGCAGCGCTCACGTCCATGCGAACACGCTACGGGGACGCGCCGTCCCGGTGCTGGGGTCGTCCCGGTCCTGAGGTCGACTCAGTCCTGGGGGTCCGGTTCGCCGCCGGGCTTCTGGGCCGGGGGCGCGGGCGCCCGCCGGGAGTCCGGCACCGCTCCCAGCGCGGTCATGGTCGGCGTCGCTTCGACGGGGCGCCTGGGCAGCCGGGGCCGTACGACCCGCAGCCACAGCGCCGCGAGGAGAGCCGCCGCCGCGGCGAACGGGAGGAGCGCCCCGATGGCCAGGGCGATCCAGCGGAGCACGGTGACGAACACGTGCCAGCCGCCCGCCAGCGCGTCCATGAACCCGGGCTGATCGTCCTTGGCGACCGGCGGCTCGGGCGCCGGTGTCCGGGACAGCGACAGGGTGATGGTGGCCAGGCTCGTGCGGTCCTTCAGCGACGCCTGCTGGGCCAGCAGCGACTCCAGGTCGGACTCGCGGCGGCTCAGCTCGCCCTCCAGGCTGACCACGTCGCTGAGCCGGGTCGCCCGGTCCATCAGCTCACGCACCCGCGCCACACTCGCGCGCTGCGACTTGATGCGGCTGTCCACGTCGACGACCTGGTCGGTGACGTCCTGCGCCTTCGCCGTGCGCTCGATCAGCTTGCCGGTGCCCTCCAGGCCACCGAGGACTTCGTCGTACCTGTCGGCGGGCACGCGCAGCACCACGCGGGTGCGCTCGTGTCCCTCCTCGTCGCGGCTGGTGCTCTCGTCGCCGACGTAGCCCCCGGCGTTCTCGACGGTGGTGCGGGCCGCGTCGAGGGCCTTCGGCACGTCCTTGACCTGCACGGTGAGCGAGGCGGTGCGGATGATGTGGCTCGCGGCGACCCGGGGCGGCGTGGTGGCCCTCGCCTCGGAGGCCTGGCCGCCGCCGGTGTCCGGCGCGCCCTTCCGGGCCCCGCCGTCGGCCGCCTCCGCGCCGGACTTGGCGGCGGCGCTGCTGTCGCCGCCGCTGTCGCCCGCGCCGCACCCGGTGAGCGCGAGAGCGGCGGCGAGCAGGAGCCCGGCCAGCGCGGAAGCGGGCCGGACGGAACGTCGTGTGCGCATGTGGCATACCCCCGAGGGTCGTCGTGACCACTGACGCTTCTTCGACTCCCGGACGGCGCGAGACGTTGGCCGAAAACGGTTCCGATGCGGTCACGTTCATGACTCGGGCCGGACACCGGGGCGCGGGAGGAGCGCCGGAGGGGTCTGAGAGAGTGGGCTCATGAGCGCAACGGGTACGGGCACGGGCCATGTCGTCGTCATCGGTGCCGGGATCGCGGGGCTGGCGGCCGCGCACCGGCTGCTGCAGCGCGGGGCGCGGGTGACCGTGCTGGAGGCGGCGGAACGGGTCGGCGGCAAGCTGCTGCCCGGCGAGATCGCGGGCGTCCGCGTCGACCTGGGCGCCGAGTCGATGCTGGCCCGCCGGCCCGAGGCCGTGACCCTCGCGCGCGAGACGGGTCTCGCCGGCCACCTCCAGCCGCCCGCGACGGCGAGCGCCTCCATCTGGACCCGCGGCGCCCTGCGGCCCATGCCCAAGGGACACGTCATGGGGGTGCCCGGCACCGCCTCCGCGCTGGCCGGCGTGCTGTCCGAGGAGGGCCTGGCCCGCATCGAGCGCGACGCCGAGCTGCCCCGCACGGAGGTCGGCGACGACGTGGCGGTCGGCGAGTACGTGGCCGCACGCCTGGGCCGCGAGGTCGTCGACCGCCTGGTCGAGCCCCTGCTCGGCGGGGTCTACGCCGGTGACGCGTACCGCATCTCGATGCGCTCGGCCGTCCCGCAGCTCTTCCGGGCCGCGCAGACCCACGACTCGCTGCTGGAAGGCGTCCGCGAGATCCAGGACGCGGCGGCCGCCGCACAGCAGACCGGGCCGGTGTTCATGGGCGTCGAGGGCGGTGTGGGCCGGCTGCCGCTCGCGGTCGCGGAGTCGGTGCGGGCCCGCGGCGGCGAGATCCTGACCGGAACCCCCGTGACGGAGCTGCGCCGGCAGGACCGTACGTCCTGGCGGGTGGCCGCCGGTGACCGCGTGCTGCACGCCGACGCGGTGGTCGTCGCCGTGCCGGCGCCCGCCGCCGCCGGGCTGCTGCGCGCCGAGTCCCCGGAGGCCGCCGCCGAGCTGAGGGCCGTCGAGTACGCCTCCATGGCCCTGATCACCCTCGCCTACCGCCGCGCCGGCACCGCCCTGCCCGAGGGCAGCGGCTTCCTGGTGCCCCCCGTCGACGGCCGCACCATCAAGGCGTCCACCTTCGCCTCCCAGAAGTGGGGCTGGATCGCCGACGAGAACCCGGACGTGGTCGTGCTGCGCACCTCCGTGGGGCGGTACGGCGAGACCGAGATCCTCCAGCGCGAGGACGCCGACCTCGTCGAGGTCTCCCGGCACGACCTGCGCGAGGCGACCGGCCTGGACGCCGCGCCCCTGGAGACCCGTGTCACCCGCTGGACCGACGGCCTGCCCCAGTACCCCGTCGGCCACCACGCCCGCGTGGCCCGCATCCGCGAGCACATCGGCAAGCTGCCCGGTCTGGCGGTGTGCGGCGCGGTGTACGACGGGGTGGGCATCCCCGCGTGCGTCGCGAGCGCGTACGCGGCCGTGGACCAGCTGGAGGGCGACCTGCGCGCCGTGCGGGACCTGACGGCGGACCCGGTGCAGAGTCTGCACGGCGGAGCGGGAGAATAGCCTCATGAGTGACGACGCTCCTACCACCGACTCCGGCAGGATCCCGAACAAGGGCAAGCTGGCCAAGGACCTCAACGAGGTCATCCGCTACACGCTGTGGTCCGTCTTCAAGCTGAAGGACCTGCTTCCCGAGGACCGCGCGGGCTACGCGGACGAGGTCCAGGAACTGTTCGACCAGCTCGCCGCCAAGGGCGTGACCATCCGCGGCACGTACGACCTCTCGGGCCTGCGCGCCGACGCCGACCTCATGATCTGGTGGCACGCCGAGACCAGTGACCAGCTCCAGGAGGCGTACAACCTCTTCCGCCGCACGAGGCTCGGCCGCGCGCTGGAGCCGGTGTGGTCGAACATGGCGCTGCACCGCCCCGCCGAGTTCAACCGCTCGCACATCCCGGCGTTCCTCGCCGACGAGACGCCGCGCGACTACGTCAGCGTCTACCCCTTCGTGCGCTCGTACGACTGGTACCTGCTGCCCGACGAGGACCGCCGCCGCATGCTCGCCGACCACGGCAAGATGGCCCGCGGCTACCCGGACGTGCGGGCCAACACGGTCGCGTCCTTCTCCCTCGGCGACTACGAGTGGGTTCTCGCCTTCGAGGCCGACGAGCTGCACCGCATCGTCGACCTCATGCGGCACCTGCGCGCCTCGGAGGCCCGCCGGCACGTCCGCGAGGAGATCCCGTTCTTCACCGGGCGCCGCAAGGACATCGCCGAGCTGGTGGCGGGTCTGGCCTGACACCCGGCCGGGTCCCGGGGCCCGACCCCGGGACCGGCTCGGTCAGCGGGTGGCGGCGGGCCGGCCGGTGGCGTTCTTCAGGGCGTCGCGCAGTTGGCGTGCGCGGGACTCGTGGAAGGTCGGGCCGTCCGGCCCCGGTTCCGCGCGCGGCGCGCACTCCGCCTGCCGCGCCGGCAGGCGGCCCTGGAGCAGGTAGGCCTCCAGATACGCGTTGACGCACGTGTTCGGCCCGCCCGCGATGCCGTGCGTGCCCGCGCCCCGCTCGGTCACCAGCACCGAGCCGGCCAGGCGCCGGCGCAGCTCCAGGGCGCCGTCGTACGGCGCGGCCGCGTCCCGCTCGGCGGCCAGGATCAGCGTCGGCGGCAGCTCGCCCGGCCGGGTCCGCACGTCCAGGGGCCGCTGCCGGGGTGCCTTCCAGTAGGCGCACGGCAGGTTCGCCCACACATTGCTCCAGGTCTCGAACGGCGCCACCCGCGCGAGCCGTGTGTTGTCCCGGTCCCAGACCTCGAAGTCCGCGGGCCAGGCAGCGTCGTTGCACTCCACGGCCGTGTAGACCGCGTTGCCGTTCTCCGCCTCGGCGGCCCCCTCCCGGTGCGGGGCCGCCAGCGCGACCAGCGGCTTGGGGTCGCCCTTCAGATACGCCGACAGGGCCTCGGCGCTGCCCGGCCAGTGGTCGTCGTAGTACCCGGCCGTCAGGAACAGGCCCTGCAACTGCCCCGGCCCCACCGAGCCGCCCGCCGGTTCGGCGGCGAGCCGCTCCCGCGCCCTGTCGTAGCTCCTCTGCACCTGCCCGGCCGTGCGGCCCAGCGCGTACACGTCATCGTGCCGGGCCGTCCACTCCCGGAAGTCCGCCCAGCGGGCCTCGAACGCGGCCGACTGGTCCAGGTTGTTGCGGTACCAGATCCGGTCGGGCGCCGGGTTCACCGCCGCGTCGAAGACCATCCGGCGCACGTGCGAGGGGAACAGCGTGGCGTACAGCGCGCCGAAGTAGGTGCCGTACGAGGCGCCCACGAACGTCAGCCGGTCCTCACCCAGCGCCGCCCGCAGCACGTCCAGGTCGCGGGCGTTGTTGAGGGAGTTGTAGTGCCGCAGCGCCTGGCCCGCGCGCCGGGCGCAGCCGCGCGCGTACGCCTTGGCCTCGGTGACGCGCCGCTCCTTGTACGCCCGTGAGGGGTGCGTCGGCGCGGGTGCGGGCGCCTTGAAGAAGCCCTTCGGGTCCTGGCAGGACAGCGGGGCCGACCGGCCCACCCCGCGCGGGGCGTAGCCGACGAGGTCGTACGCGGCGGCGACGCGCTTCCACTCCGGCAGCAGGCCCATGAGCGGGAAGGAGGTGCCGTCGGCGCCCGGACCGCCCGGGTTGAACACCAGGGCGCCCTGACGGGGCACTCTGCGCTTGCTGTTGCGCGGGTCCGTGTGGGTGGCCCGCACCCGGCTGACGGAGAGCCGGATCCGCTCGCCGTCGGGGTGCGCGTAGTCGAGGGGCACCGGGACCGTGCCGCACTCCAGGGTGCCGGGCAGGTCCCGTGCCTTCGGGCACGCGCCGAAGTCGATTCCGGCCGCGCGGGCGCGCGCCGCGGCCACGACGGTGCCGCGCAGTTCCGCCGCGGTGCCGGGAAGGCGTGCGGAGCCCGAGGCCGGGGCGCCGGCGAGGGCGGTGAGGATCAGGGACCCGGCGGCCGTCCAGACGGCGGCAGCGGTCATCGCGTATCCCTTCGGTGCACGGCAGCGACAGAAGGGATGTTTCGTCCGCCGCGGTGGGGAGGGCAAGCACCGTCCCGCCGGTGTCGGCGCCGATGCGCCCGACGCGCCCCGCGCGAGCGCTGGTGCCGGGCGCACGCTCCGGCCCGCACCGCTGTTTGTACGCCCGTGCCTGTACGCCCGTACGCCCGTACGCCCGTTGGCCCTGGTCGGCTGGTCGGCTGGTCGGCTGGTCGGCCAGTCGAGTCGCGGGTTATCCGTCCCGGAAGGCCCGGCCGCGCGGGGGCCCGCCGCGCGGGGGCCCGCCGCGCGAGGGACGGTCGGGCGAGGGCTGGTCGCGGTGGGCGAAGGCCGCGCGCAGGTTCGGTTCGCCGATCGCGCTGACGCCGTGCACGGCCACGGACGCCAGGTACGTACGCTCGTCAACGGCGCCGTTCACCCGCCGGTTCAGCGCGCCGAGCAGGCGCTGTCCGGCCGGGGACGCCCAACGCGAGTACGGGTGGACCTCGAAGCGGGCGATGGCCAGGCAGCTCAGGGTGAGCGTGAGCGGCAGCGCGAACCAGAGGGCGATCAGCTCGCGGGGCATCCCCGTCGGGCCGGGCAGCAGCAGCGCGGTCGTGCCCAGGGCGAGCACGGCCAGCGTGGCCGTCCGCACCCGGCGGACCCCGGCCGCGATCGTGGACCCGTCCCCGTCCGGCACGGCGAGACCGGCGCCGACGAGCCGGTCGGCGAGCCCGCGCACCGCGTCCGCGGTGGCCGCGGCCGCGCGCACCGGCGCGATCCGGGACTGTCCCTCCGGGCCGATCGCCCCTATGACGGAGCGCTCCATCTCGTCCCGCCCGCGCGGATCGACGACCGTCGCCCAGCCGGTGTGCGCGAGCAGCAGCCGGTGCTGGCGCGCCATGGAGACCAGGGTCAGATCGGCGACCCGCGCCGGTCCGCCGGAGAGGAACGCCGCCTCATAGAGCGTCAGATCGCGGCCCTGGCCCGCGCCCACGTCGACGGCCGCGGCGCGTACCGCGGCCAGGCACAGCCGCAGGCACGCCGCGCCCGCGAAGGCCCAGGCCAGGAGCAGGAGAAGGACCCAGAACATGACGCGTTTCTATGCCAGAGGCCTGGGAAACACCATGCCTTGTCCGCCATCCGGACAGAGTGTTGCCGGTATGTGACGTTCCGTTTGTTTTCCGAGGTCAGGGTGTCGGGGCCGGGCTCAGCGGCGCAGCAGCACCCGCTGGGCCGCGCGGGCCACCCGTACCGCCGGACGGCGCGACCGCGGCGCCGGCCCCGAGCGGTCCAGCCACCACTCCCGCAACTCCCGCCGGATGTCCGCGTTCCGGGGCCCGCCGGCGAGCAGCAGCGACTCCGCGAAGTCCAGGGCGTCCTGCCGGTAGCCCCCGGTCATCGGGTGCCTCTGCGCGTACGCGAGGAAGGCGGTCCGGTACCCCTCGCCGAGCAGCACCGGCAGTTCGGGAGCCACCTTGGCCACGACGTCCGCCCGCTTCGCGGCCAGCGACCGCGCCTGCACGCCGATGCGCACCCGGTCGAACCCCTCCGGCGCGGGCGTACCGGCGACGAGCGCCGACAGCAGCGAGGTCTGCGCGAGGGCGAGCCGCTGGCGCGCGGGCTCGGTGCCGCCGGCCGTCCGCGGATCCGGCCCGGGCGCACGGCGGCCGCCGGTGTCCGGCGCCTGGCCGGGGTCGGTGGCGGGGCCGAGGCCGGGGGCTGGGTCGAGAGTGAGGCCGGGGCCGGGGCCGGGGATGGGAGTGGGGGTGGGGGCGGGGTCGGTCGCCCGCCGGGCCGTCGTACGCCCCGACTCCACCGCTCTTCCGATGGCCGCCAACTCCCGCTCCAGCTCAGCCGGTTCGGGGAAGTTCTCGTCGCGCTCCAGCAGCACACCCGGCGGGGCGACGCGTGAGGCGAGGTCGGTCAGGATGTCGAGGACCGGCCGCGGTACCGGGTGTGCGTGGCTGTCGTGCCAGACACCGTCGCGTTCGAAGCCGCCCGCCACATGGACGTACGCGAGGGCTTCGAGGGGAAGTTCGGCCAGCGCCCGGGCCGGGTCCTCTCCCCGGTTGACGCGGTTGGTGTGCAGATTGGCGACGTCGATCAGCAGCCTCACACCCGTGCGGTCGGCCAGCTCGTAGAGGAACTGGCCCTCCGTCAGCTCCTCGTCCGGCCAGCCCAGCAGCGCGGCGATGTTCTCCACGGCGAGCGGCACGGGCAGCGCCTCCTGTGCGATCCGGACGTTCTCGCACAGCACGTCGAGGGCGTCGCGGGTGCGCGGCACGGGCAGCAGATGCCCGGCTTCCAGCCGCGGGGAGGCGGTCAGTACGCCGCCCGCGCGCACGAACGCGATGTGCTCGGTCACCAGCGGCGAGCCGAGCGCCTGCGCCCGCTCGGCGAGGGCGGTCAGCCGGCCCTCGTCCGGCCGGTCGGCTCCGCCGAGGCCGAGCGAGACCCCGTGCGGCACCACGGTCACCCCGCGGCGGCGCAGGCGCAGCAGTGACTCGGGAAGATGCGTGGGACACACGTTCTCGGCGACGGCCTCGACCCAGTCGACGCCCGGCATCTCCTCCACGGCGTCCGCGATCTCCGGCCGCCACCCGATCCCCGTCCCCAGCCGCTCCATCGTGCTCTCGCCCCCCTCTCGCCCGCCTCCACAGGCGCACGTGACCGGGGTATGACCCGGGCGCCGGGACCCGAACCCCGCCGCGCGCACCTTCAGAGCAACATTTGAGCTAAGCCCGCCGTGGGAGCCAGTTCTGCGAGCCGGTTCTGCGACCGGAGGGTCCGCCGGGTGTCGCGAGCCGGTGAACCTTCACGGTCGCGGCGTTAGATCAGGCCCGGGCGCAGCGCGGGGTGGTCGGCGACGACCGTGCAGGAGCCGGGGGCGATCTCCGTGAAGCCGGCGTCGCGCACCACCGGCAGTCCGCCGGAGGTGAGGTCCCGCCAGTGGGCGGGGCCCGCGGTGCGGACGGTGAGCGGGAAGCCCGCGTCCCGCCAGGCCGTGCGCTGCTCCTCGGACAGTTCCCACCAGGCGAGCTGGGCGCCGTGACCCGCCTGGGCCATCGCCTTGCCCGCCGACATGTCCAGGGTGGGGCTCATCCACAGCACCGGGACGGCCGGGTCCGGCGCGGCGGGCGGCTCCGGGTCGTCCAGCTCGGTGCCGGAGACCTGAAGCCTCGCCAGGTCCTTGGGCCAGCCGTCCAGCGGCACGGGCGGGAAGACCCGCACCTGCGCGGTTCCCCCGGTCACGGTGATGCCGGGCAGGGCCTCGGCCCGCCGCCACTCGGCACCGCGCGCCCGCCGCACCACCTTGCGGATCCGGGCGTCCTGCCAGTCCCGCACGGCCCGCGCCCACTCCCCGTCACCGGCCGAGCGCTCGTCGGCGAGCAGCACCAGGACCGCTCGGGCCGCGGTCTCCAGGGCGTCCGTACGGGCCGGGGGAGCGGCCCGCTCGATCCGCACCACCAGCGGCAGCACGAACTGCCGTGCCTGGTCGCGTGCGCCCGGCTCGGACCGGAACGGGCTGTCCTGCGGGGCGGTGGCGGTGGTGCTCTCGTCGGTGCTCACGGCGTCCAGTCTGCCAGCCGGGTGACCGGCGGCCGGAGCCCGCCGGCCCGCGGACGATCCGCGAGAGCCGGCCGGTCCGTCAGGCGCGGTCGGCCGAGGCGCCGATCAGGTCGGAGACCTTCACCAGGCGGTAGCCCCTCTTGCGCAGCTCCGGTACGACGGCGCGCACCACGCGCTCGGTGGTGGGGGCGGCGCTGCGGGTGCAGTGCATGACCACGACCGAGCCGGGCCTGACCCCGTCCAGGACCTGCCGGACCACGGCGTCCGCGTTCGTCGCGAACGCGTCTCCGCTCACCACGTCCCACTGCACCGCGGTGACGCCGAGACCGCTGAGCGCCCGCAGGGACTTCTGGTCGTAGCAGCCGCCGGGAAAGCGGAAGTACGGCATCGCGTGCGGCACGCCCGCCTTGCGGAACGCCTCGTACGCGCCCTCCACGTCCGACCGCATCCGGTCGGCGGGCACGGTGGGCAGGCCGTAGCAGTTCGCGGTGAACGCGTAGTGGCTGTACGAGTGGTTGGCGAGCTCGAACAGGGGGTCGCTGCCGATGGAGCGGGCCTGGTCGGGGTACTGCTCGGCCCAGCGGCCCGTCATGAACACCGTGGCCGGCGCCTTCAGGGCACGCAGAGTGGCGATGAGTTCCGGGTTGTCGAAGTGCTCGCCCGCCGCCGCGCGCGGTCCCTCGTCGGCGGTCATGTCGGCGTCGAAGGTGAGGGCGACCGTCTTCCCCTTGGTGCGGGGGCCGTGGCTGAAGACGGGGGTCAGACCGCCGGGTCCCGGGGTGAGGGCCGGAGGCCGGGAGGGCGAGGGCCTGGCCGGAGCGGAGGGGGAGGCCGACGCCGACGTGGAGGGGGCCGTCATACCGGTGCGGGACGCCTCGGTGCCGCCGCCGCAGGCGGCCAGGGCGGCGCTGAGAGCGCAGACGGCGGTGAGGCGTCGTACAAGTGTGATCACTCGATGAACATATGGCCTTCCCCGATCACGAGAACGGCGGCACGGCGGTGCGGTCACCCGGCCGGTGGCCGGGCGCCGCGGTCCCGTCTCAGCGGCCGTAGCGGGCGGTGAGGGTGCCGGTGGAGAGGGTGTGGCCGCTCAGCGCGCGCCTGACGTCGGCGGCCGTGGCGTCGGGCCTCAGGGCGAGGCGGCGGTCGGCGGCGTACACCGTGAAGACGTAGCGGTGGGGTTTGCCCGGGGGCGGACAGGGGCCGCTGTAGCCCGTCTTCGAGAAGTCGTTGCGTCCCTGGGCGGCTCCCGGCGGGGTCGCGCCCGTCGGCAGGCTCGTGGTGCGCGGGTCGATGTTCCAGACCAGCCAGTGCGTGAACGTGCCTCCCGGGGCGTCCCGGTCCTCGACCAGCAGGGCCAGCCCCGCCGTGCCCGCGGGAACCCCGGAGAACGCCAGCGGCGGCGAGAGGTCCGACCCGGTGCACGTGTAGCGGCCGGGAACGGTGCCGCCGTCGGTGAACGCCGGACTCGACACGGTGATCCGACCCGCGGCGCCGAGTGAGGCGGTGCCGGAGTCGCTCGGCGTGGCGGCCCCCGAGCCTCCGGCGCCACCGCACCCCGCGACGCCCCCCAGTGTCGCGATCAGGACAACCCCCACGAGCCGGCTGCGCATGCCTCGCACGCTAACGACGGCCCCACGGCGCCGCCACCGTGCGGGGCCGTCCGGGGGATGGGTGGGGGACGGGGACGGGGGACGGGGCGGAGGGAAGCCAGTGCCGCGAGGGACGGCGTTCGCCCCGTCGCGACGCCCTGCACTCCTGACGCGTCGGACGCCGCTCCTTCACGGGCAAACGTCGCCTGCCGCAGCACCAACCTGCCGGGACAGCACACCTAGGTCCTGGCGCGGGCCGCGCTGCCGTCCGGGTCGGGGGTGACCGCGTCGGCGCTGCTCCGCACGGGCGTGATCGGTGCCTCCTCGGAAGCGGGGTCGCCGGGATCCGCGGCGGCCCTCGCACCCTCCGGCAGCTGTTCGGGCGGGCAGGGAGCCGCCGGTGCGGCGCTCCGGTCCAGGCTCCGGTGCGGCTCCGGCTCCGGCTCCCGCTGGGCCTTCTCCAGGAAGCGCAGCAGCTCGACCGGGAACGGCAGGACCAGGGTGGAGTTCTTCTCGGCGGCGACCGCCGTCACCGTCTGGAGCAGCCGCAGTTGCAGCGCGGCGGGCGTGTCCGCCATCTGCTGGGCGGCCTCGGCCAGCTTCTTCGACGCCTGGAACTCCGCGTCCGCGTTGATGATGCGGGCCCGCCGGTCGCGGTCGGCCTCCGCCTGCCGGGCCATGGACCGCTTCATCGTGTCCGGCAGGGAGACGTCCTTGATCTCCACGCGGTCGATCTGCACGCCCCACCCGACGGCCGGGCTGTCGATCATCAGCTCCAGCCCCTGGTTGAGCTTCTCGCGGTTGGACAGCAGGTCGTCCAGGTCGCTCTTGCCGATGATCGAGCGCAGGGACGTCTGCGCCATCTGAGAGACCGCGAACTTGTAGTCCTCCACCCGGATGAGCGCGCTGGAGGCGTCGACGACCTTGAAGTAGACGACCGCGTCCACGCGTACCGTCACGTTGTCCCGGGTGATGCCCTCCTGGGCCGGGATCGGCAGCGTGACGATCTGCATGTTGACCTTGTAGAGCCGGTCCACGAACGGGATGATCATGGCCAGACCCGGCGGCCGCGGCTCGCCGGTCTGCCGCCCGAGGCGGAACACCACCCCGCGCTCGTACTGCTTGACGACCCGCATCGCCGCGGCGAGGTACACGAACCCCACGCAGCCCGCGGTGATCACGGCGGTCACCACTTCCTGCACCATGACGAGGACTCCTCGACCGGTCGCCGATATGCGCGTTATGCGCCGCTTCAACGATATGCCCGCTCCGAGGTCATGGTCGAGCCGCCGGACGGCGCCGGCTCACAGGCCCGTCACAGGGCCGTGAAGGCGTCCGTCCGCGGGCAGTGCGCCAGCACCGCGCCGGTGTGCACCTCGTAGTACCAGGCGTGCAGGGTGAGCCGGCCGTCCGCGAGCCGCTTCTCGACGCACGGGTACGAGCGCAGCCGCAGCAGCTGGGTCAGTGCGTGGCTCTGGACGCCCTCGGCGACGGCGGGGTCCTCGACGGCTCCGGTGGGCCGGGGCGTCGCGTGGGCCAGCCAGTCCCGTACGGCGGGCACGGCGTCGAGGTCGTCCCCGCGCACGAGGGCGCCGACCGCACCGCAGTGGGAGTGGCCGCAGACGACGATGTCGCCGACGCCCAGCACCTCCACCGCGTACTCGATGGTGGCCGCCTCGGCGGTGGGCCGTGCCGAGGCGTACGGCGGCACGATGTTGCCCGCGGTGCGCAACTCGAACAGCTCACCGGGCCGGGCGCCGGTGATCAGGGCCGGGACGACCCGGGAGTCGGAGCAGGTGATGAACAGGACCTCGGGGGACTGGCCCTCGGCGAGCCGGGCGAAGTCCTCGGGGCGCCGTCCGAACGTACGGGCGTTGTGGATCAGGGGCTGCATGGGGTGACTCCGTGTCTCCGGCGCGGACCGGCCAACGATCAAGAACTGGCCAGGAGACACGGTAAACCCCGGGGAGCCGTCCGCCGGGGCGCTGTCGCGTCAGTGCGTCTCGACGAGCCCCTTGGCGTCCCGGGCGAGGGCGGTCAGGCGGGATATCGCGCGGAAGTACTTCTTGCGGTAGCCGCCGTTCAGCATCTCCTCGCTGAACAGCCGGTCGAAGGGCAGCCCGGAGGCCAGCACGGGCACCTCGCGGTCGTAGAGCCGGTCCGCGAGCACCACGAGCCGCAGCGCCGTCGACTGGTCCGGCACCGGTCGCACGTCGGTGAGGCACACGGCCGCCAACCCGTCGGTCAGGGCGCCGTAACGGCTGGGGTGCACCTTGGCGAGGTGGTCCAGCAGGTGCGGGAAGTCGTCGAGTGAGGCGTTCTCGGTGGCGTACGCCGCCTTCGTCACCTGTTCGTCGGAGTACGGCGCCGGCGCCTCGGGCAGGCCGCGGTGGCGGTAGTCCTCGCCGTCGATGCGCAGCGCGCGGAAGTGCGCGGACAGGCCCTGGATCTCGCGCAGGAAGTCCGTGGCGGCGAAGCGGCCCTCGCCGAGCTTGCCCGGCAGCGTGTTGGAGGTGGCGGCGAGCGCGACGCCCGCGTCGACCAGCCTGCCGAGCAGGGTGGACACCAGCACGGTGTCGCCCGGGTCGTCCAGTTCGAACTCGTCGATGCACAGCAGGCGGTGGCCGGAGAGGGTCTCGACGGTCTTCTGGAAGCCGAGGGCGCCCACCAGGTTGGTCAGCTCCACGAAGGTGCCGAACGCCTTGCGGGCGGGCTCGGCCGGGGTGGCGTGCCACAGGGAGGCCAGCAGGTGGGTCTTGCCGACGCCGTAGCCGCCGTCGAGGTACACACCGCGGGGCCCGGCACCGGCGGCCCTGCCCTTGCCCTTCGCCCTGCCCTTGCCGTCGGTCCTGCTTCTGCCGAAGCCGAACAGGCCGCGCCTGCCGGAGCCGGCCACGGGCGCCACGCCGAGTCCGGCGGCGAAGTCGTCCAGCACCTCGACGGCCTCGGTCTGGCTGGGCTGCTTCGGGTCCGGGATGTACGTCGCGAAGCGCACCGAGTCGAAGCGCGGCGGCGGCACCATCTCGGCGACCAGCCGGTCCGCGGGGACGTGCGGCTCGCGCGCGCACAGGGACAGCGGGGCCGCGGCGGTCAGGGAGCTGAGCCCGGAGGCGGTTGTGGAGGACGACACGGTTCCCCATGGTAAGCGGCGTGGAACACTGCACGTCATGCGACGCCTGTTCCCTGTGACCGACGAAACAGCAGCCCAGACCCCGGACGGGGCGCACGGGGCCGGTGGTACGAGCGCGCCCGGCGCCCTCGTGGACCGGGAGTGGACCTTCGCCGAGCTGGCCGCCGCGTACGCCTACCCCGAGCGCGGGGCGGCGGGCCGGGAGCCGTGGCTGCGCGCCAACATGGTCGCCACCCTCGACGGGGCCGCCCAGCACGAGGGACGTTCGCAGCCCATCTCCAGCGCCGCCGACATGCGGATCTTCGGCACCCTGCGGGCACTGGCCGACGTGGTGGTGGTCGGCGCGGAGACGGTACGTCAGGAGGGGTACCGCCCGGCCCGGGCCCGGGCGGAGTTCGCGGCGCTGCGGGAGGCGGCCGGGCAGGGGCCGGCTCCGGCGATCGCGGTCGTCACGGCGAGCCTGGAGCTGGACTTCTCGCTGCCGCTGTTCACCTCGCCGCTGGTGCCCACGCTGGTCCTCACGGGCGCGGCGGCGGCCCCGGAGCGGATCGCGGCCGCGGAGAAGGCGGGCGCCCGGGTGGTGATCGCCGGTGACGGCGTCGGAGTCGACCCCGCCCGCGCCGTGCGGGCGCTGGCCGAACTCGGTCACACCCGCCTGCTCACCGAGGGCGGCCCCCGCCTGCTCGGTCAGATGGTGGCATCCGGGGTCCTCGACGAAATGTGCCTCACGGTCTCCCCGATGCTCACCGCCGGTGACGCCCAGCGCATCGCGGGCGGCCCCTCCGTCGCGGTCCCGCAACGCTTCACCCTGGCCTCCTTGCTGGAGGACGACGGCTTCCTGTTCGGCAGGTACCGCCGCCCCTGACCTGAGCCCCGCCGTCCGGCTGCCCGGGGGGGCTCGCGCTCCGGGCAGGCGGAACCAATAGTTCCGATCCGTGTGCGCCGGGTGCGCCAAATCCCGCGATACCCGTGCGATCACGGGGCAGGATGGTTTCCGCAGGGGCTGCTACGGCCCGTGGAGGGTGACGGAGGGTCCAGGGACCCTCGGAGGAGAAAGGGCGCCTGGTGTTCACAAGCGTATTGATGATCGAGAAGGCCCTGACGTCCGCCGACGTGGAGTTCGTCACCACCTTGCACGGCGAGGAGCCGGTGTTCTTCCACGTGCTGCTCCAGCCGCGCGGCGATCAGGCGGACCGGTTGCTGCGGGCCATCGACGACATCGCGCTCGGCGAACTGGACGAGGCGGCGCGCGAGGGCGAGACCCCGGAGGGCGCGGCCGCGAAGGGCGCCGGGGAGCAGGCCCTGGACGTGTCCCTCATCGCGCTGCGCGCGGCGGGCAGCCGGGCCGACGGCCGGCTCGTCGAGGACCACCCGCTGGACGCCCTGAAGTCCCTGGTCGCCGAGGTCGACGCCGACGAGGTGATCGTCCTGACCGACCCGCACTACGTGGAGGAGTTCTTCCACCGCGACTGGGCCTCCCGGGCCCGCCACAAGGTGGGCGTACCGGTCCTGAAGCTCTTCTCCCACAGCAAGGCATAGGCTTGGGCGGCGCCCCCGCACGGGGGCGCGCGCACCGTCGTACCACAGCCGCACCACCTGGGGAGAAAAGCGCATGGCACCCGGCCTTCCTACCGCCATGGACCGACCGCACTTCATCGGCATCGGCGGCGCCGGGATGTCGGGCATCGCGAAGATCCTCGCCCAGCGCGGGGCCAAGGTGGCGGGCAGCGACGCCAAGGATTCGGCGACCGCGCAGGCACTGCGCGCGCTGGGCGCCACCGTGCACATCGGGCACGCGGCCGGGCACCTCGCCGACGACGCCAGCTGCGTCGTCGTCTCCTCGGCGATCCGCGAGGACAACCCGGAGCTGGCCCGCGCGGCCGAGCTGGGCATCCCGGTCGTCCACCGCTCCGACGCGCTGGCCGCCCTGATGGAGGGCCTGCGCCCGATCGCGGTCGCCGGCACCCACGGCAAGACGACGACCACCTCGATGCTGGCCGTGTCCCTCGGCGAGCTGGGCCTGCGGCCGTCGTACGCCATCGGCGGCGACCTGGACGCCCCCGGCTCCAACGCGCTGCACGGCGACGGCGAGATCTTCGTCGCCGAGGCGGACGAGTCGGACCGCAGCTTCCACAAGTACGCGCCCGAGGTCGCCATCGTCCTCAACGTCGAGCTCGACCACCACGCCAACTACGCCTCTATGGACGAGATCTACGAGTCCTTCGAGACCTTCGTGGACCGGATCGTCCCCGGCGGCACCCTGGTGATCTCCGCCGACCACCCGGGCGCGCGGGAACTGACCCGGCGCGTGTCCGGTGCGGTGCGGACGGTGACGTACGGCGAGTCCGAGGACGCCGACGTACGGATCCTGTCGGTCGTGCCGCAGGGCCTCAGGAGCGAGGTCACCGTCCTGCTGGACGGCACCGAGCTCACCTTCGCCGTCTCCGTGCCCGGCCGCCACTACGCGCACAACGCCGTCGCCGCGCTGGCCGCGGGCGCCGCCCTGGGCGTCCCGGCCGCCGACCTCGCCTCCGCGCTGGCCGCGTACACCGGCGTCAAGCGCCGCCTTCAGCTCAAGGGCGAGGCCGCCGGCGTCCAGGTCGTCGACTCGTACGCCCACCACCCGACCGAGATGACCGCCGACCTGGAGGCGATGCGCGCGGCCGCGGGCGACGGCCGGATCCTGGTCGTCTTCCAGCCGCACCTGTTCTCCCGCACCCAGGAGCTGGGCAAGGAGATGGGCCAGGCGCTGGCCCTCGCGGACGCCTCCGTCGTCCTCGACATCTACCCGGCCCGCGAGGACCCGGTCCCCGGCGTCACCAGCGAGCTGATCATCGCCGCCGCGCGGGCGGCGGACGCCGACGTGACGGCCGTCCACGACAAGGCCGAGGTGCCCGACGCGGTCGCGGGAATGGCGAAGGCCGGCGATCTCGTTCTCACCATGGGCGCGGGCGACGTCACCGACCTCGGACCGCGCATCCTGGACCGTCTGTCGAAGTGAGGGGCGCGAGACCCATGCCGTACGACGTGGAGAAGCCGGACGAGCAGTGGCAGGCCGAGCTGAGCCCGGCCGAGTACGCCGTGCTGCGCAAGGCCGGCACGGAGCCCGCCTTCACCGGTGAGTACACGGACACCAGCACCAAGGGTGTCTACTCCTGCCGTGCCTGCGGCGCGGAACTGTTCACCTCCGGCACCAAGTTCGAGTCCCACTGCGGCTGGCCGTCCTTCTACGACCCGAAGGACACCGACGCCGTGGAGCTGCTGGAGGACCGCTCCCACGGGATGCTGCGCACCGAGGTGCGGTGCGCGCGCTGCGGGTCGCACCTCGGGCACGTCTTCGAGGGCGAGGGGTACGCGACCCCGACCGACCAGCGGTACTGCATCAACTCGATCTCCCTGCGGCTGGTCCCGGACGAGGGCTGAGGCGGCGGGTCGCGGGTCGTGGGGGGGGGGGGGGGCGGGCGGCGCCCCCCCCCCCCCCCCCCCCCCGCGGGCGCCCCCCCCCCCCCCCCCACCCACCGC